>DJMI01000005.1 GCA_002435335.1 Nitrosomonas sp. UBA6494 | reverse complement strand
AGTACAAAAAGGTTTTACCCTCATCGAATTAATGATCGTTGTAGCAATTATTGGTATTTTGGCTGCAGTGGCTGTACCTGCTTATCAAAACTACACTTTGAAAGCCAGATATAGTGAAGTGGTATCAGCTGCTGCTCCCTACAAAATCGGATTAGAATTATGCTTCCAAGAACAAGGCACACTCGCCGCAGCAAGCTGCACTAACGGACTCAATGGAGTACCGGGTGTTACGGCTGCCCCTGCCGCAGGTAGCATGGTAGCAGGCGGTTCCGGTGTCGTTGCCAACAATGGTGCTCTGACTGCTGATTTCACGATGACAGCAATAAATGGCAATGGACTTGCTGGAGAAACTTACGTTCTAACTGGCACCGCAGCTGCAATCGGTTCTCCAATAATCTGGGTTAAAAGCGGAACCTGTACTACTCGTGCCGCCGGAGCACTTTGCTAAACGCAACACAATCAAATGCAGTACAAACACCCCATCTTGGGGTGTTTGTACTTTTATACCTTACTCGATATTAATTAATTTACTTTAAATACTTGAAAAAATATTTACTTCTCAAATTTCCCACTACATCATAATCCTTAAAGTAAAAATTAGCATAAATGATGATTAACTTTACTTTAATTAAATCAAAGCTTAAAGCCTCAGGCATTCACTTTTGTATCAGTAGCGTAGTTTTCCTAATCCTTGCATTTTTAATAATTTTTAGATGGTATCCACCTCCTTATTTCACTGCTGACGGAGGATGGCAAGGCATTCGAATCATTGCAATCATTGATTTAATATTAGGACCATTTATAACTCTGATTATCTATAATCCAAGTAAATTAAAAAAAGAAATTCATTTTGACCTAGGATTAATCGCCTTAATTCAGGCGATCGCATTGGTGTGGGGAATTTATACTGTACATAGCGAGAGACCCGTAGCAGTCGTTCATTGGGATGGTGAATTCTATACCCTACCTGCAAAACACTTTGAAGCTCTTAGTATTCCACTAAATGAGCTGGAACAATTTAGCAAAACAAGACCTGCATTAATTCACGCAGATCGCCCTAATGATTTTTTAAAACTCAAAGAAATATTAGCCATCACCACTGAACAAAAATTAGCACCGTATGAACAATTTCATCTTTATCGCCCATTTAAAGAAAATCAAGATAAAATATTCTCTTATAAAATAGACATTGATGAAATTATAACCACAAATGCAAAAATGAAAACTGAACTCGATAATTTCTTATTTAAATCCAAAAAAAAGAAAGAGGATTATGTCTACATGCCACTCATTGCTCGCTATCATAACGTTGTATTAATCTTTTCGAATGATGGTGATGTTGCAGGTACTATAAATGCTCCATACAAAGAAAAATCGTAAAAATCTTCAACTTATTCATAAAATACACCCAAACTTCATTGGTCACTTTGTTAAATAAAATCTATGCAAGAAGTAAAACTGCTTGAAAAGGTAATACAAGTAGCATCAAATGCCAGTGATGCCATCCTTAACATATACAATAATAGCGATATCGAAACGAGCAGCAAGGCTGATAATTCCCCTTTAACACTTGCCGATCTTGCAGCCGATCGTGTTATTAAAGAGGGATTGATGGCTCTGCAGTTAAACTATCCGATCTTAACTGAAGAAACGGCCGAAATATCCTATGATCAGCGCAAAGATTGGAACAAATTCTGGCTGGTTGATCCACTGGATGGCACTAAAGAATTTATTAAGCGTAATGGAGAATTTACCGTCAATATTGCCTTGATAGAAGGTGGCACACCGGTTCTCGGTGTTGTTTATGTTCCCGTTCAACGCGTTTGTTATTTTGCCACAACGAATTCCGGTGCTTTCATTAAAAAAACAGATCAACCAGCCAATCGAATCAGCGTTAAAAAATTATCATCCGATGAAACGGTCAGAATCGTTGCAAGCCGATCTCATGCCGATCGCCGCACTGAATTGCTGCTTGAAAATTTAGGCGCACATGAATGTATCAGCATGGGCAGTTCGCTTAAATTATGTGCAGTCGCCGAAGGCAGTGCACATTTCTACCCAAGACTGGGCCCGACAATGGAGTGGGACACAGCAGCGGCACATGCGATTGTACTTGCAGCAGGAGGACGTGTATGCGATGCTGTCGGCAATGAATTAAGCTATAACAAACCGGATCTGCATAATCCGGAATTTTTCGTATTACCGACCGATAGTGATTTACTGATGAACACAATCAAGCTGTTTTTAAAATCCGAATCCCGATAATTGTCATGACAAAATCAACCAATGTCGTTTGGCACAATCCAACGGTGACACGCGAGCATCGTCAAAAACTCAACAACCACAAAGGTGTGGTGTTATGGTTTACCGGATTGTCCGGTGCTGGAAAATCGACACTGGCTCATGCGGTAGAGCAAAAATTATATCAATCGGGTTGCCGTACCTTTGTACTGGACGGCGACAATGTTCGGCATGGATTATGCGGAGATCTGGGTTTTTCGCCTAAAGATCGTATAGAAAATATCCGGCGCGTTGGCGAAGTGACCAAGCTTTTTGTCGAAGCCGGAATCATTGTATTGACCGCCTTCATTTCCCCCTTCAAATCGGATCGTTCACGCGTAAGAAATATTTTACAGCACGGCGATTTCTTTGAAATATACTGCGACACACCGATAGAAATTTGTGAGCAACGTGACGTCAAAGGGTTGTACAAAAAAGCAAGAGCAGGATTAATATCTGATTTTACAGGCATATCCTCTCCCTACGAAGCACCGACCAATCCGGAACTAACCGTAATGACAGGCACACTGGAATTGACGGAATGTGTAGATCAAGTTTTGCTGTTGTTACAAAGGCGGGGCGTTTTGTTACCTGTCGCAAATTCGAACACAGGAAAGATCGATTAAACCATAGTTGAAAAAAACAAATCAGGTTAATATTCGGCCTGTATCGCAATCACCCCTCATCGCAACAAATCATTTCTATTCGCCTGCAATTAAGATCCCGTTAGAACTCTGATGGAATTAGCAGGAAATAACGTGCTTATTAGTTAGATTCGCCAGCAAAAATCACTGTATATTTTTGCTCTTGTAAATGAATCAGTTTTTCACGAAACACGAATTTTCATCTTATTTGATAAGTTCTTATTCAATAAAATACGCACATGCACGCGACAATCCAAGAAGATGCTCACGTATCCAAGGTATTGCGACAAGCCAAAGCTTACTTCATCCATAATCGAATCAAAGAAGCGCTGCAACTTTGCGAAACTGTTTTAGAAAAAAACCCCAATCAGCCCGAAGCGCTCTATATTTCTGCCATGGCAGCACACCGTGCGGGACAAAACGAATTGGCATTCGATTTGTTAAGTTGCGCCATTCGATCGGATAGCAGCAATCCTGTCTACCTCACTGATCTCGGCTTGATTCTGCAATCACTTGGACAACAAGACAATGCCATACAATGCTATCAAAATGCACTATCGATCAAACCGGATTTTGCTCCGGCGCACAATAATCTCGGCACCATCATCAGGCCATTCGATCCAAAGAAAGCCATTGATCATTTCAAGGATGCCTTAAAACACGATCCCAAGTTGGTCATAGCAGCCGTCAATCTTGGAAATTTGCTAAAAAAAGAAAAGTTACACCATGAAGCGATAACATACTACCGACAAGCATTATCGATGCACCCTGATCACGTTGATGCTCATGTTGGTTTGGCTGATGCTCTGTTTGATTTAGGAAAATTTGACGAAGCTTACGCAGCCACACAGCTCGCCCTTAAATACGACCCGAACAATGTCAGCGCTTGGGTGCTGCAAGCTAATTTAAGCTCCGGCAAAGTAGATCATTCGTGGCTACAAACGGCGAAACAATATTTAGCGCGGGAGCTTTCACCAGACAACACCGTCGACATGCTGTTCGCTCTCGGCAAGTACTACGACCGCGCCAAGGAATATAATTTGGCTTTTGAAGCCTATCACAATGCCAATCGATTGAAGCATCAGCATATCAATGGATTTGATCGCGCAAGCCACAAGTCAAATATAGACAACCTCATTCGCACGTATACTGGCGAATTTCTAAGCTGTTTTGCCACAAAAGCGAATCAATCCAAGCTTCCCGTGTTGGTGTGCGGCATGCCACGCTCCGGAACATCGCTCACAGAACAGATAATAGCTTCTCATCCGCAGGCTTTTGGTGCAGGTGAATTGATATTCCTTAATCTATTGGCAAGTAACCATCCAAACGATGTGCTGCTTGGTCAATTAAGCGATGAATTTATGCAAAAACACAGCCTGGAATATGAAAATTATCTGCGTTCGTTCTCACACGATGCCAAACGTATTGTCGACAAAATGCCCGGCAATTTTCATTGGCTTGGGCTTTTCCATTGTATGTTTCCCAACGGAAAAATTATCCACGTAAGACGCAACCCTACCGATACCTGCCTCTCGATTTATTTTCAGAACTTCAGTTCTCTGCACAGTTATGCTTTCGATCTTGAAGATCTTGCATTCTACTACCAAGAATATAAAAGGCTTATGACACATTGGCGACAAGCTTTGCCGCCGGAATGCTGGTTAGAAATAGACTATGAGCAACTGACAGAAGATCTCGAAGGCTGGAGTCGTAAGATCATCGAATTTCTTGAATTACCGTGGGATGCACAATGCCTCGATTTCCACAAAACTGAGCGCAGGGTACAGACGGCCAGCAATTGGCAAGTACGACAAAAAATTTATCAAACGTCAAAAGAACGTTGGAAAAATTACGAGAACCACATCAAACCATTGGTTGATTTGGTTGAATAATGCAATAACTTAACAGACCGTTGGAGCCCGTTAAACGCATACGAATTTAACCAACAATCGCGTCGTTACGCAACATTTCCAAAGCATGTCGGCGCGTAGTTTCAGTAATATTGATACCGCCTAGCATGCGCGCGATTTCTTCGACGCGTTGCACTTGATCCAAGGCTGCGATTTTACTGCAAACCGGTAGATCTGTATTTTCGCCACCGGATTTGGTCACTTGCCAGTGATGATCACCGGACGCGGCTACTTGCGGCAAATGCGTTATACATAAAACTTGCCGCTCCCGACCAAGTTTCTTCAATAATTGTCCTACGATTTCGGCAACTTTTCCGCCAATACCGACGTCGACCTCGTCAAAAATTAGTGTTGGAACCGCACCTATTTTGCTGGTAATGACTTGAATCGCCAAACTGATGCGCGACAATTCGCCGCCTGAAGCAACTTTAGCCAGTGAACGCAAAGGCATCCCGTGGTGTGCACTAACCTGAAACTCAATTTGTTCCAACCCAGAAGCAACGCCTTGATGTAACGGCATCAGCGCCACCGCAAAAGCACCACCCGCCATCGCCA
>DJMI01000155.1 GCA_002435335.1 Nitrosomonas sp. UBA6494 | reverse complement strand
TACCCCCGAAGCCGGCGGCAAGGTCGACAAAAAGATCCTCACCCAGTTCGGCCGGGCCATGCACCAGCTCGGCATCGAGATGATCCCCGCCTACTCCCCCGAAGCCCGGGGCCGCAGCGAACGGGCCTTCCGCACCCACCAGGACCGCCTGGTCAAGGAACTGGCGGCCGAAGGGATCACCGAAATGGTCGCGGCCAACCGCTACCTGTCCGAGGTCTACCAGCCGGCCTTCAACGACGAGTTCATGGAACCGCCCCTCGAGCGGGGAACCTGTTTCGTCCAAGCTCCGCTCAAACAGGTCCAGGATGTGCTGTGTGAGCACTTCGAGCGCACCGTCAGCCGGGACAACTGCGTCTCGCTCGATGGCCTGACTCTCCAGATCCCTGTCAATCGCTACCGCTGCAACTACGTCAGGCTCGCCGTCAGGATCCACCGCTACCCCGATGGCTCTCTGGCTCTGTTCCATGGCCCGCGCAAGCTGGCAAACTACCACCCTGACGGCTCGCTGCTCACCCGCGGAAAGGAGGTCGCCGCCTGAACCGCTCCCTCCTCAGGCAAAGCGGACAATTCATTTGCTACAGAACCGGACAGTTCTATTTGTTGCCAACAGTTAACAAATGCGATAAGTTAAGAAGATGTTAACCAATTGCCTGTCGGTAAGCTTTAATACAGCGCTCACGTGCGACTGTATGATCCACGATTGGCGATGGATAGGTTAACTCGTTCCAGTCATGTACCCAAGTTTGAATATAATCAAAATGGCTATCGAATCTTTCTATTTGCCTAGTCGGATTAAAGATTCTAAAATAAGGAGCTGCATCGGCACCGCAACCAGCTGCCCACTGCCAGTTCCCGACATTACTTGCCATATCGTAGTCCAATAATTTTCTGGCAAAATAGGCCTCACCCCAACGCCAATCAATCAGTAAATGTTTGGAAAGAAAACTAGCAGTGATCATGCGAATCCGGTTATGCATTAAACCAGTAGCATTTAGCTGGCGCATACCGGCATCGACTATTGGATAACCAGTGGTGCCTTCGCACCAGCGCTGAAATTCCGATGCATCGTTTCGCCACCGGATTTGATCGTATTGCTGCTTGAAGCTTTTATTCATAGTCTCGGGGAAATGCCAAAGGATTTGAGTAAAAAATTCACGCCAGATTAGCTCGTTACAAAATGTATCGCTAATGTCGCACGACTGATGAATAATCTGACGAATACTGACGGTACCAAAGCGCAAGTGCGGTGATAATTGCGATGTTCCTAAACGTGCCGGATAATCTCTGTCCAAAGCATAGCGCGTCAAAATATTAATACCGATCTGGTAATCAGGAACAGTGATTCTAGACCGGACAAATCCGATTTCTGTTAATGCTACGCTAGGTAATGATGAGATTTTAACGAGATTGGATAACTGCTCCGCACTCGGATGGGACATTACCGAAGTCTGAGAAAGCAACGACCGCCATTTGCGCATATAAGGAGTAAATACCAAATAAGGATTTCCATCTGTTTTTACGACTTCACTCTTCTCAAAGAGCACGTGATCTTTGAAGCCATGAAATGCCACCGACCTTTCATTGAGCCAGTGGCGAAGGCTACTGTCACGTTCTCGTGCGTAAGGCTCGTAATCAAGATTCGTGAACACTGCAGCAATGTTGTACGAATGCAAGATGCGCTCAAAAACTTCCTGCGGCTTGCCATAGTATAGCGCTATCGAACTGCCATATTTCTCCTTGAGTCGTGTGCGCAGAGCATATAATGTGTCAAAAATAAATGTGACTCGCGCGTCATCATGCGGCAACCCTGTTAGGATATTGACATCAAAAATAAAAATTGGCAGCACTGTATACCCAGATGCCAGTGCATGAGCTAATCCAGCGTTATCGTGTAACCTCAAATCACGCCGAAACCAGAAGATAACAAGCGGAGGGGCCATATTAATCAGATCTGATGATATAAATCAGCCAATGCCGCTGATAAATCAGCAAATTTAAATTGAAAATCATATTCTTTTTGTAATTTTTTAGGTCTAACCTGGTAGCTGTTTAATGCCAAAGCCGCCGCTTCACCAAGCGCCAGTTTCAGAAGAATTGCAGGGGTCCGAAAAAATACTGGGCGTTGCAATGCTTGACCTAAAGTTTCGGCGAATTCCAGGTACCGCACAGGATTGGGTGCTACTGCATTAATCGGCCCTCGATAACGCATATCGAGCGCTGCCATAGCATAAATTGAAACAATGTCATCAATATGTATCCACGGCAACCATTGTTTTCCATTTCCGATGGAGCCACCAAATCCCAATTTAAAAATTGGCTGCAGTTTCTGCAACATGCCGCCGTAACCCAGGACTACACCAGTTCGAATGCTAACTCGGCGAACTCGACTACTTTCGATTCTTGCCGCCTCTTGCTCCCAATCATGGCAAATAGTTTGCATAAAACTGCGCTGTTCAGGTACAACATACGATTCATCGCAGAGCTCTTCACCAGCACCAGGGTAAATACCTATTGCCGAACCACAGACAAATGCATTTAAACTGTCAGGCGCAGCATCAACTAGCTTACGGGTACTGAGAATGCGAGATTGGTAGATTTCGTGCTTACGCGCATTGGTCCAACGTCCTTCACCCAGATTCTCGCCC
The DNA here is from genome assembly GCA_002435335.1 of Nitrosomonas sp. UBA6494. Classification (GTDB taxonomy): domain Bacteria; phylum Pseudomonadota; class Gammaproteobacteria; order Burkholderiales; family Nitrosomonadaceae; genus Nitrosomonas. The sequence goes on along the minus strand of DJMI01000155.1, from coordinate 11,765 downwards.
ATCAAGTTGATAATAACATGGCAGTCTTTAACAGCTCTAAAGGGCACATCTTGCGTCGTATAATCCCAATCGAATGCAGGCACACCTAGCTGTTCGCTGGCACTTTTCCCATTGCGACTAAGCACAGTGATATTATGATGGTCTTGCAGCAAACGTCGTACTAATTGTTGACCAATAAATCCCGTCGCGCCTGTAATCAAAATGTTCATTCTCAATGCTCGTTATGAATCGCCCCGGGTTTCCCGGAGACTATTTGCCTTGAGTCAAACCGTGTCGGTTGACTCCCCTGGTTGGCGATAATATGCCATTTCAAATTCCGCTGGTGGAATATTTCCGATCGGCTCCAGTAATCGGCGATTGTTAAACCAATCTTCCCGTCCCGTTCCAAGGTTGCAAACTCCACATCGTTAATATTACGCAAGGAGCCGCGATGCAGAATAACCTCGGTCTTGAATAATCCGTTAATTGTTTCAGCCAGCGCATTGCCATAACCCATCTTCCACCAGGATACCGAACAAACATATACAATTCAGCAAGATACGAATTTCCATGCCCCCTGTATGGCGCTACAGATTTGTTTTATTGATAATGCCTGGTGTCGTATTCGGTTATACGATGGTTTTTTGGGTGACGCCCGGTTGTGCGGCAATGCCAAGAGCAGTGAAGATTTCTTTTTGATGTGGTTCTGCTTTGGTGGTTTTTCTGAGGTGGATGGTTTTACCGTCGGCGCGTTGCATGACGACGGTGATGCGCTGCTGGTTTTCCATTTTGGCGCGGATGGTTTTTCCAGCTGTCGTGGATGCTTTTCTGTTTGAGTTGCTTACGCAGGGTTTGCACCAGGTGATAGGCGAACAGTGTGATGAAGAATGACCGTTGACGCGATCTGTTTTGCGATGGTAGATGGGACGCAACCCGAGTTCGCTCGTGAGGTTGCGAAACACGGCTTCGAGGTCGGTGAGCATGGTGTAGGTAGCCATAGGGTAGTTTCATCCCAGTCGGTTTGATTGGTGCGTAGGCAGTAGACGCCGGGGCCGACTGGAAGACATTCTTTGCGAACGCCATGAGCACACCGTGGGGCCATGATAACTGTATCAGTTTCGGAAGCTTTATTGCACAAGACTCCACCTTACTTCGCCAACGAATCGAGCTTAATTTTTGATATCAATCAATCACATCCGGTGAAAATCGGATCGAGACAATTCGTAGCAAAATCAGCATGGTGATGGTGGCGATGTGCAGGCCGACTTCGGTGGCTGTATAGTCCTTATACCATAGGCCGATCAATTCGCCGATCAGCACCACCAGCGCCACATCGAGGATGAACGTGACCTTGACGCGTCCGAGCAACAAGTAGGATTGCAAGATACGGATTAACTCGAGGATCGCCAGGATCAGTACGATATCGACGATGATGTGTTCGGCGATTTGCGTCCAACCGTTCTTCAGAATTTCTGGAAAGTTCAGCAATAAATTCAATACGCCTGTGGCAATCCACAAGTACAGTGCAAGCATCACCCCCCCAACGATGAGTTGAATCGTGCGTGTGTGCCAATCGCTATCAGTTAACAGAATTACATTTTTCTTTTTCACAATCGTTTGATCGGTCATTTGATTTTCTCCATTGTTGATTACATTTTTTATCATAGCGCTGCTATATAAAACGCTGATGACAAAACTGCGACAACTGCACTGCATGGTTCTAATCCATGTAATGACATCAAACTGTCATCAAGCTGACACATTCAACTTGTAGTATGCACAACCATCGTTAAGAGGGTTTTATGCGTTACTATTTTTCAACAACCATCGCGTTTTTCTTGCTGCTGCCACTCTTGTTTCTTGCACCAAATACCCAGGCGAGCAATATCGAAAACCTAGCCAAATCGCTAGCCAAAATCCGTGGCGAAGTCGAAACTTTGCAAGCGCAATTGGATATCGAAAAGGAAAAGCACAGCAGCAGAATGGCTGCGCTTAATTCGCAATTGGCGGATTTAAGCGTCGAAGAAAGGCGACAAAAACTGAGTATCGAGAAGTTACAGCAATCGATCGAGAAATTGGGCGTGGTGACCAAACAAGCCGAACAGTCCGGCGAAAATATTAAGCCGATGCTGTTAAAAGCATTGACTGAGTACAAATACCATATAGAAACCGGTTTTCCTTTTAAAGTCGACGACCGCGTCAAGGCCATCAATGACTTAGAAAGCAATCTCGTCAACCAACAAATAGACGCCAATAAGGCCGTCAATCAAGCTTGGTCGCTGATCGAAGATGAATTCCGCTTGAGCAAGGAAAACGGACTTTACCAGCAAACGATTTCACTGAACGGTGAAAAAGTGTTGGTGGATATCGCCAAGCTGGGAACGGTCTTTTTATTTTTCCAAACGAAAGACAATCAAAGCGGCATGGCAAAGAAATCCCCGTCAGGCGGCTGGAAATTTGAGATTGCCAGCGATACTGCCGACCGCGAGCGCATTCGCAATCTGTTCGATTCTCTGAAAAAGCAAATCCGTCAGGGTTATTTTGAATTACCGAATCCGCTGAAACCATGAACCTAAAAACCATAATATCTGTTGCACTGTTGCTGATCCTGAGCGATTGGAGTTATGCGCAGGAGCCGAAAAAAACCGAATCCGGCGAGAATGTCACTGTTTCCGCACCGGAAGGCAAAACGGAAGCTGCCGCACCGAAGAAACAATCTCCGGCAAAACAAGAAGCCGCAAGTCTGGAAACCGCATATAAGCGCGAATATGCATTCTTGGAAGCACAGAAACGCGAACTGACCGAGCGGTTAAGAAATTATCAAGCCAGCACTCAACGCGAAGAACAAGCATTAAGCGCCAGAATCAATGCACTAGAACGCGGCTCGGTGGATCGTTCCGCCAGGATCGATCAGCTCAACGCGCAATTTACCGAATCGGAACGCAAAGAGGCTGCCGTATCCGAGCGGCATGACGCATTGGAGAACACCTATTTGCAAGCGGAAGCAACGCTGAAAAACCATGGCATCGAAATGCCTGCCAACCTGAAGGAAGCCAAAGGCTCCGATCCGGAAAAGATCGATTTCTTATTTACGCAAGCATTGGTGTTATTGCAAAAACTGGGTGCCGTTCAAACCAAATCAGGGCATTTCTTTCTCGCCAACGGCAAACAATCGCAAGGCTCGATCATTCAGTTGGGTAATATCGCCGCCTTCGGTATCGGCGCGGAAGGCGGCGGCAGTCTCGTACCTGCGGGCGGCGGAGAATTCAAAGTATGGAAAAACACCGGAACGGAAAGTGTTGCCGCACTGAGTAAGAACGAGCAACCATCCTTGTTGCAATTGTACTTATTTGAATCCCGCTCCACCGCCATCGACGAGGCACCGGAAAAAACCATCGTCGGCATTATCGATTCCGGCGGTCCGATCGGTTGGGTGATCGTGATATTGGGCGGTATCGCAGCTATCTTGGTGATGATACGCACCTACTTACTACGCACCAATAGCTCCTACACACAGCACTTAACCGATCAAATCATTCACCAGTTGGCTGCCGGTGAACTGGATGTTGCGAAAAAAAGCTGCGAAGACAATGACTCTGCGATCGGGCGGGTATTGCATTACACCCTACGTCACCTGAAAGACGATCGCGATCACATGGAAGGCATCGTCTATGAAGCGATTCTGCAGGAATCGGGGCCGCTGGACCGATTCGGCCCGGCCATCCTGGTCATCGCATCGGTGGCACCTTTGCTTGGATTGCTAGGAACAGTGACGGGAATGATCGAAACCTTCGATATGATCACCGAGTTCGGCACCGGCGATCCGAAATTGCTGTCTGAGGGAATCTCGATTGCCTTGGTAACTACTGAGCTGGGTTTGATCGTTGCCATCCCGACGTTGCTGCTCGGTTCATTGTTGTCTGCGTGGGCAAAGAACATCAAGCGTGACATGGAGTATTCGGCGCTTCGCATCATTAACGTCTTTCTCGGCGGCGGTGTCGACCTCGACGAAATGAATGTTGCAGACATCGACGAATCCACCATTGTGATGAGTAATGCCTGATGAACGTCACCGAGCACCTATTGATCATCAAGGAAATGTTCGCCGCGGGCGGCATCGTCATGCCGCCGCTGGTGTTGTGCACATTACTGTTATGGTACGGACTCGGTTATCGCTTCTGGGTGATGAAAGAACCGAAGCGCATGGGTGTGCGCGACTTGTTGCGATATTACCAGCAGCATGCCGACAAACCGGCCAGAAATATCGTCGCGCGGGCGATTAAACAAGGTGTGTTGCTGCAGCAAAAAGGAGTGAAAAACCTGCGTCGTCATCTCGATGCCGCTTTTTACCAATACGAACGGGAAGTGGCGAAATTTTCCGTACTGGTGCGCGCCGTCATTCTCATTGCACCTTTGCTCGGCTTACTGGGCACTGTAATCGGCATGATCGAAACCTTCGATTCGCTGGCGACCATGACCTTGCATTCGCAATCCGGCGGTATCGCTGGCGGTATTTCACAGGCGTTATTCACAACGCAAATGGGATTGACAGTGGCGATTCCGGGGTTGCTGGCGCATAGCATCCTCAAACGCAAGCAACAACAAATCGAGCTCGACCTGTCTCAGGTCAAGGATTTGTTGTGCCATCAAATCCACCCTCAACCTGCTAGCGGGAGTCATTCATGATGCGAAACAACGAACCGGCGGAAGCTGAAGCCGCCATCGATATGGCGCCGCTGATCGACATCGTATTTATTTTATTGATCTTCTTCATGGTAACTACGACCTTCGTCAAGGACATGAAATTGGACTTGGAACGACCCAAGGCGAATAGCGCAGTAACGGCATCGAGCAAGGCGATCCGATTGTTTATCGATCGTAACGGCGACACCTATCTGGACGGTGAGCCGGTACGGTTATGGTTAATTCAAAGCAAGTTACGCGATTTATTAAGTACCTCCTCAAACAAAATTGTACTGGTCGTGACCGACGAAGGTGTCGCGGCCGGACGGTTGGTGGAGGTCGTGGATCAGGCGCGCTTGGCGGGTGCCGAGAGCGTCGGTGTGGCAACGAAAAAAGAAGCGGGGTAATGAATATGGGAACAATGACAATGAAACGGCACATAGCCGGAGCGGTATCGATGCTATTCGGTGTGACAATGGTGTTCGCGCTGATCGTAATTCTGAATCACTACATGGGAAAAATCGAGCGCACACCGCCGCAAGAAGTGACGGAAATTGCGATGACGCGTGAAATCAAGCAAGAACCGAAACAGGAAATCAAGAAAGTGGAACCAAAAAAGCAGGTATCACGTCCGCAAGCACCGACACCGTTTAAAGGATTGGATACCGCGCTGTCCGGCATTGATCTGGGTTCGCTGCGACTGGATGGCGGATCGAGAGATATTGACGACAGTTTGCTCGGCAAAACTGGCAATGCGGTGATGACGGCCGATTTGGTCGATGTGCCGCCCAAACCGATTGCACGGGGATCGTTCAAGTATCCGCCGGCGGCAAAAAAGAACGGTATCAATGGTTACGTGCTGCTTTCGGTATTAGTCGAGGCCGACGGCTCGGTCAACCAAGTACAAGTGCTTGAATCCAGTCCATCCGGAATTTTTGACGCGGCAGCGTTGCAAGGCATCCGCACCTGGCATTTTGAACCGGCCAAATACAAAGGCGACAATGTGCGCGTTTGGGCCAAGCAAAGAATCCGTTTCGATCTCTCTTGAATTTGAACATGAAAGACCGTTGGTTGTGGCAATTTCATTGCTTGATGACTGTCGCGATCGTGCTGAGCTGTTATACGCACGCCTTGCAAGCAGCGGATAACAAAGCGGCGTCGACCGACTTTATCGAACTGGCAGCAGTGATGCTGAAAGACGGCCACCACGACCGGGCGTTGCTGGCGCTGCAAAGTGTCGATCTGGGCAACAAGAAAACTGATCTGGCACGGTTTTATACGCTGCAAGGATTGTCTTATCTGGGTTTGAACGATCTCGAAGCTGCCAAGGACAGCTTGCAGCAGGCAGTCAAGAACGGCCAACAGGATCGGTCGATTTTCATCTACCTAGCGCAAGTGTACTTTGGCTTGAAAGATTATCGCAATACCGTGCAGGCAATCAGCAAGGCCGGTGACTTGATCAACAAAGACGCAAGTTTGATCAGCTTGAAGGCGGAATCTTATTGGCACCTGAACCAAACCGAAGCGGCGATTAATGCCTTAAACGATGGCCAGCGCGCGTTTCCTTCCGATTTCCGTTTCATGAAACGCAAAGTTTTTTATTTGGTGGAGCTGGGTCTGTATCAGGAAGCGGTCGGATTAGGTCGGGAATATTTGCGACGCTCCAAAGCAACCGCTGCGGATTACGCGGCACTTGGCAATGCCCTGCGACTCAGCCGGGAATTTCAAGAAGCGACCAATATACTCGAGATCGCACGACTGCAATATCCCGATGACGAGTTAGTCGCAAAACTGCTGGCGCACACCTATCTGGATCAAGGGCAATTAAATTCCGCAGCATTTATTTTGGAACAGGCAGCATTGCTAAACCCGGCATTGCAAGCCGAAGCGGCTGAAATTTACCGTCGCGCCGGTCGCTTGCATAAGGCGCTGACATTAAATGAAAGCATCATCGATCAGAAAGTAAAACTCAAGCAGCGCTTGTCGATTTTGCTCGCACTGAAACAATTTGAACGTGCCGCCAACATGGAATCCAGCCTGTACCGTACCGGTTTATTGGAAGATCAAAGCGTGCGCTACGCCCTGGCGTATGCGTTGTTCGCCACCCGCCGGTTCGCTGAAGTCCGTAAACATCTGGATCATCTCAAGGACGCCGAGCTGTTCCGTAAAGCAACCGAGCTGCGCCGCCTGATGGAAACTTGCAAAACCGAACCTTGGCAGTGCGCCTGAATCGCATTGATTCCGCAATACCACGCCCCGTTGCCACAACCGCCCTCACCGCATGACAATTATCTTAAGAAAAATCTTCTGGCTTAACTGGATAGTGGCAGCTGCTTTTGTCAGCAGCTTGGCTTGGGGAGGCACCGAAAAAGCGGAATTCTCCATCTATTTGTTCCAGGACGGGTTACCGATTGAAAACGCAGAGCTCATCATCGCCAGCGAATCGTATGAAAAATCCAGCGCGATCCTGATATTCGAAGCCACGCCTTCGACCTATCATTGGCGTTCGGCAGGCGATGCGCCGCTAAAAACCGGCGCCAGCGGCAGTATCGCGGGAAAACTGCCAGCCGGTAACTATCAATTTACGCTGAAAACCGCGACACAGGAATTTACTTTCGACTTACCGCTACAACCAGCCGAAAACGCGCAAATTCTGGTTACATTTTATGCCGACAAAAACAAAAAGCCTCTGTTGAATATTGAAAGCTCGGCCTCCGGCACAATGGCCGGTACCGACGCGACGGTTACCGCAACGCGCGAGCATGGTGAGGGTGTCATTTCGGTGCAAGTGTTGTCGGCGGAAACACAAAAACCGCTCAAGGACATCCAGGTTTTTCTGAGCGGATTGAAAGAAAAGTTCCGTACCGACGAGCAAGGGAACGTCACCGCAACGGTTCCGGTGGGCAGCTACAGCGTATCGCTATTGCATAGCGCTTACAGCAGTCAAACGCAGGACGAAGTCAAAATCAGCGACGCACAAACCACCGAACTGGTTTTCAAACTGACACCGGCAGGAGTTGAGCTGGCTGAATACGTGGTTTTAGAACCGCATTTGGCGGGCACTATCGCGTCGGTGATCGAAGAGCAACGCACGGCGACGTCGGTCGCAACGGTTTTGGGTGCGGAGCAATTCAGCAGAGCCGGCGACAGTGATGTGGCGAGCGCATTGCGCCGCGCTTCCGGACTTACGCTGGTCGGCGGGCAATACATTTTCATTCGCGGCCTGGGTGAGCGTTTCTCCACCACATTGGTCAACGGTGCGGCGATTCCAAGTCCGGATCCGACTCGACGCGTGGTGCCGCTGGATCTTTTCCCGACCAATATTCTGGAAAGCGTATTGGTGCAAAAATCCTATTCCCCCGACCGCCCGGCGGAGTTTGCAGGCGGTACGCTGGAAATGCGCACGCGCGGCATTCCGGATGCATTCTTTTTCAATTTCAATTTACAAGCCGGGGTGAACGACAACACCACGTTCCAAGACGGTTTGACGTACAAAGGCGGCGGCATCGATTTCACCAGTTTTGACGATGATGCACGCGCCTTGCCGGATTCCATCGCCGATGCTACCGCCGACGGCAAACCGATACAACAAGCCACGCCGTTTAACCCGAAAGGATTTACACCGGCGCAGATCGAAAAATTCGGCGAGGATATGTCCGGCGTATGGGATATCAACAAACGTAAGCGTGGTCCTGATACTGGGATGCAGGCATCGATCGGCGACCGGTTTACCTTCGGCGATTTCACCTGGGGCTATATCGGCGCAGCCGGCTGGAAACAGGAATTCAGAAATCAGAATGAAATCAACCGAGAATTCGCGATTACCAGCGGCGAATTGGTCAAGAAAACCGACTTCGACGTGCAGAGAACGCTGCGGGAAGTGCACTTGACCGGTTACGGCGGCACCGAATTGCAGTATCGCGATGCGCACAAATTGTTTGCCAAAAGCATGTTTCTGCGCCAATCGTTCGACGAAGCCAGGATCGATCAAGGTTTTACCGATGCCGAAACATTCGATATCCGCCGATCCAAGTTGAAGTTCTTTTCCAACCAATTACTGATGCACCAAGTCGGCGGCGAACATCGTTTGGATTGGTTGAAGGACTTTACGCTCAATTGGTTGTTTACCGATGCCACCGCCAACCGCGTAGAACCGAAAACGCGCGATTACCGTTTTGACGATACCGGTGGGGGCGGCAATTTTTCTTTCTCGCGCCAAATCGATAGCAACCGTACCATGTATTCCAATCTGACCGACCGCGATCAAAGCTGGCGCGTCGACGGAAAATTGCCGCTTGAGCTGTCGCGTGATCACAAGCTGACGATGAGCAGCGGCATGATTACCCAACATAAGACGCGCGATTCCGATATTCGCAGCTTTAATTTTTATCCGGTCGGCGCGGATGCGAAAAATAACGCCATTCTCGCGCAATCGTCGCTGGAAAGCATACTGCGGCCGAGTTACATCGGCACCAACGGATTTCAACTGCGTGAAGGCACGCGTGCCAGTGATAGCTACAATGCCTCGCAAAGCCTGCTTTCTTACTATGGAAAGTTGGATTGGTTGCTGTACGATCGGCTCAATATCACCGGCGGCCTGCGCTGGGAGGACAATAACCAGAAGGTCAATACCTTTACCGGATCCGGCAACGCACTGACGCCGACGGTCGCCGGACTCAATCGCATCGACATGTTGCCTTCGGCGACAGCGACGTTGTTTATTTCCGATAAGCAGCAACTACGCGCAGGATTCAGCCAAACCTTGTCGCGCCCGGATTTCCGGGAATTGTCGATTGCGCCGTTCACCGATATGAATATCAACCAGGAAGTGATCGGTAATCCGAATCTGAAGCAAACCAGCATCACCAACTGGGACGCCAGGTGGGAATATTATTTGTCGCCGAGCGAAAATATCTTCGCGGGCTTTTTCTGGAAAGATTTGACCAATCCGATCGAACTGGTGACGCAGGTCGGTTCCGGCGTGCTCAATACCTATCAAAATACCGACAAAGCCAATCTCTACGGTTTTGAATTCGAACTGCTGAAAAAATTGGATTTCGTGCACCCGCTGCTACAAAATTTTTACATCGGCGGCAATTACACTTGGTCGACCTCGAACGTTAAACTAAGCCAGGAGAATCTGGCATCATTAACAACGCCCGAACGCCCGTTGCAAGGCCACTCCGCGCATATCGTCAACTTCCAGCTCGGCTACGACAACCCGTCGACCAAAACGCAAGCAACGCTGCTGTACAACATCTCCAGCAAACGCATCGTGTCTGCGGGCTTACTCGGCACGCCGGACAAATACGAACAACCTTTCCATCAACTGGACTTTGTCGTCAGCCAGCATTTGTACAAGCGGTTATCCGGTCAATTGACCATGCAAAATCTTTTGGACGACGACGTGCTGATCATGCAAGGCGACGANNATCAGCCGTCAGTTCCGCCGCGGACGTTTCTTCAATCTCAGCGTGCGTTTGGCTTATTGAGCGCACAGCCATCGCGGCACTAACCTTTTGACGGCTACTTGCTGTACAGTGTCGCCTGAATTGGATTCGAAGGTTATCTCTGTTATGGATATTTTATTAGTCAAGTGGGCATGATGCTGCAAAAACTCACGTTATTGTTTCCGCTATGGATGGTATTGCTGGGTGCAGCGGCACTGATCTGGCCGGAAGTATGGCTGTTCTTGAATCAAGGCTCCGTGGTGGTGTCGATACTGGCTTTCGTCATGCTGTGCATGGGATTGACGCTGACCATCGACGATTTTCGCCGAATCGCACGCATGCCCAAAGCGGTGGCGGTCGGTTTCGCCGCGCAATACACCGTCATGCCGATGTTGGCTTATGGCATCGCTTCGCTGCTGCAACTGCCGGATCATTTTGCCGTGGGGCTGATTCTGGTAGGTTGTTGCCCGGGAGGCGCCGCTTCCAATTTGGTTTCATACATCGCCAAAGCGGACGTGGCGTTATCGGTGGTGATGACGGTTTGTTCTACGCTGGCGGCAATCGTGCTGACACCCCTGCTCACGCAACTGTTCGCGGGAACGCTGGTACCGGTGGATACCTGGATGTTGTTCAAGCAAACCTTGCAAGTGGTCATCGTGCCGGTCGTGCTGGGTATCTTGCTCAACCGATGGTTGCCGCAATGGGTGCAGTGCGTGATGCCGGTAGCACCGCTGCTTTCGGTGCTCGGCGTTTGCGTCATTTGCGCGATCATCTTCGCGGCGAACGCGCAATCGATCCTGAACTACGGCACCGAGCTGCTGTTGGCGACAGTCATGTTGCACGGCGGCGGTTTTTTCATCGGCTATCATCTTGCCAAATTATTGGGCTTCCACACCCAAAGCGCACGCACCATTTCGGTGGAAGTCGGCATGCAAAACTCAGGCTTGTCGATTGTGTTGGCTAAGCAAGCGTTCCCAATGCTACCGCTGGCACCCGCAGTCGGCGCTATTTCCGCAGTAATGCATTCCTTGATCGGCAGCTTGCTGGCAGTGCTGTGGCGCATGCGGGAAAAGTGACCGACAGCCAAGCACCCAGCTACTGCTACAGCAATTAGCGCACCTACAATCTGCGATCGGCATGGTCATGCGCATTCCGACGGCGTAGAAAAATCGTGGGCTATACGACCAGTGAGCGATCCGAGGCTGCAATTCGACAGTCTGCGTTCCGGTCAGATTGGTGTCATGTTCCGCTTGGAAAGCTACCGTTCCGGAATGCCATTGATATTTGTAAACTCGAGCGAAAAACCCATTTATCGTGAAATCATATGCCTGCATTGCATCAATTGCGCAGTGTGGTCAGCAATGCCACTAGGTTGAAGATGTCGGTGAAAGGTTCAGGAGCATCATATGCGGTAAAGCGTGACGCCAACTGATTCGCGCGTGAACTGGCGATTGTCAAGTATTGTTGAGTAAGCTGGAATGAATTTTCTGCCCCCTTAAAATAGCCGGGAATATGCTTTTTTAAGCGATTTTCTGCTTCGTGACGGCTAAGCGGAGCTTGGATATCCTCGAAATGAAGCAGCAGCCACAACTCAAAACTGGGTACCGAAGCAATCGCCTTGAAATCAATATATGTTGTCAACAAATAGAACTG
>DJMI01000083.1 GCA_002435335.1 Nitrosomonas sp. UBA6494 | reverse complement strand
TGCATTTCTCGTACGCTTCTTCAAATCTCATCTTCCGTGTCTCCTGTAGCCATTCTGTCCGTTTCATCTCTTGCCCTCCTTGGGCTAAGATAATCCGGACAGATCTTGTGCTACAAACACGGACAGTTTATTTGTTCTCTACAAACGGCGGCTTCTTTGATGCTGAATGTCTAAACTTGAGTTATATTAAAACAGCAAAAAAATGAGAAAAATAGATGCAAGAACCGCCTTTCAATCGACAGCATGAATTACCCACTCGTTTCTTGTGTTTAACGATACCCAAAACTGGATACTATTAGAGACATTTGCACGGTGTCATGAGCGGTACGAGAATAAGGCAAAAATTTGCGAAAAAGCGGAGTTTACACAGGGTAAATGAGCATTTTTCGCGAATTTTTAACGCAATTATCGTGCCGCGTAGTAACCGTGCAAAGGTCTCTATTATTGTGAACGGTTAGTTTCCTTCCAGCTTAGCCTGTATTGTTGTGCGATTCAGATGCGGCGCAAACATTTCGATGAAATCAAAAATATAGCCGCGCAAATAGCTGTTGCGGCTGATACCGATGCGCGTGGTACTGGGTTCGAACAAATGGCTTGCGTCGATGGATCGAAGATTTTTATCCCGCTTGGGATCAAATGCCATGTTAGCCAAAATACCAACGCCCAAACCCAACTCCACATAAGTTTTGATCACATCGGAGTCAATTGCGGTCAATACCACGTTAGGCTCTAAGCCGCGATCGGCAAATGCTTGATTGATTTTAGAACGCCCCGTAAACGCAAAATCATAAGTAATGATCTGGTACCGATTGATCTCCTCCAACATCAACAGCTTTTGTTTCAGCAACGGGTGTTTTGGCGGCACGACAATACAACGGTTCCATTCATAGCATGGCAGCATAACCAATTCGTGAAAATGCTCGATCGCTTCAGTGGCAATCGCGATATCGGCATCGCCCGAACTTACCAATGTAGCGATTTGTACCGGACTGCCCTGCCGTAAAATCAGCTTTACCTTCGGATAACGTGTGGTAAAGCGCTGTATAACCAGCGGCAAAGCATAGCGTGCTTGCGTATGTGTGGTTGCAATCGTAAGCGTACCGCTGGATTCGTTAGAAAAATCCTGTGCGATTCTTTTTAAATTATCGGCATCGCGTAAAATGCGCGTAGCGGTTTGGATAATTAATTGTCCCGGCTGCGTGATACCAACCACACGTTTCCCATTGCGTAAAAAAATATCTACTCCGAGTTCTTCCTCGAGCAGTTGAATTTGTTTGCTGATGGCTGGTTGCGAGGTATGCAGCGCCTTGGCTGCTCTGGAAAGATTCATATCTTGATGCGCGGTCTCGCAAAGATAACGAAGTTGCTGTAGCTTCATAAAGAGAAAATAGTAATAATGAACGATTATATAAATCTAACACAATATTATTTCGAATTATAAATCAGTATTGCTATCATGCTAGCCGCTTGAAAAGCGGCAAAAAAGACAATTTTTCTCGACAAGTCGAGTAAAGCGATGCAGAGAACGATTACAGCAGGCTTTTTTTGATAGTAAAATACTGAGTTTCGTTTTTCCTGCCTCGGGCTGGAAGATGACAACTTATTGATCGCACGCTGGATCATGCAGCACCAATAATCAGCGGCACTAGCATAGAACAAGGATAATGGATGAGCACGAACAAAGAAAACAAACCGAAACAAGTCACTTGGTTTAACGGCTGTGGCGGACGTATCGGCATTGTAGTGGGTGAAACCGGTGAGCATGCCTATATCGGTATGGCATTACGTCATGACGAAGACGACGATGTCGATCACATCATGAAATACGGTGCCAAATTCCCACTCGAAGCAGCGTTGCAGTTGCCGGTATCGAAACGATACAGCGATTAATCGCTCACTATTAACCACGACGAACGACGCGAGGAAAATTACCATGTATCGCTACGATGAATTCGATCAAACTATAGTCAACGAACGAGTCAAACAATTTCGCGACCAAGTGCGCCGCCGCTTATCCGGAGAATTGAAAGAGGAAGAATTTTTGCCGCTACGACTGCAAAACGGTCTGTACATGCAGATTCACGGTTATATGCTGCGCATCGCGGTACCGTACGGCTTGATTTCGTCGCAGCAAATGCGCATGTTCGCACATATCGCACGTAAATACGATCGTGGTTACGGACATTTCACAACACGCCAAAACATTCAATTTAACTGGCTGAAACTTGAAGATACCCCTGATCTTCTGGCAGATCTGGCGTCGGTAGAGATGCACGGCATCCAAACTTCCGGCAACTGCATCCGCAACATCACATCGGATGAATTTGTCGGCGTAGCGCACGACGAGATCGTCGATCCGCGTCCTTATGCGGAAATTCTGCGCCAATGGAGCACATTCCACCCGGAATTTGCTTTCTTACCGCGTAAATTCAAAATCGCCATCAGCGGAGCCAAAGAAGACCGCGCCGCGATTTATGCGCACGACATCGGTTTGTCGGTTACCAAAAACGCGCAAGGCGAAATCGGCTTTAAAGTATTGGTTGGCGGCGGCCTCGGGCGTACACCGATTATTGGTAGTGTAATTTGCGAATTTTTGCCGTGGCAGCATGTGCTGACTTACATCGAATCGATCATGCGCGTATACAACCAATATGGTCGCCGTGACAACAAATATAAAGCGCGCATCAAAATTCTGGTTAAGGCATTGGGAATCGACGAATTCCGCCGTCAAGTGGAAGCGGATTGGGCTGATTTGAAAGACGGTCCAGGTACGTTAACCACCGAAGAAGTCAATCGTGTTGCGTCATTTTTTATCGATCCGGCATACGAAACCTTGCCTGATCACGATTCCAAATTGAATGAATTCAAAGCAGATAACCGCGCTTTCTCCAATTGGTTGGCAAAAAACGTCAAACCGCATCGTGTGTCGGGTTACGCAATTGTGGTGTTGTCATTGAAAAAACCAGGTAATGCACCGGGTGATGCTACAGCAGAACAAATGGATTTTGTCGCGAACCTTGCCGATCGTTACAGTTTCGGCGAATTGCGCATCACGCACAAACAAAACCTGGTACTGGCGGACGTACGGCAGAAAGATTTGGTCGATTTGTGGCAGGAAGCCGGTCAGCAGGAACTGACAACACCTAATATCGGCATGCTGACCGACATCATCAGTTGTCCCGGTGCGGAGTTTTGCACGTTGGCCAATGCGCGCTCGATCCCACTAGCCAAATTGATAGCCGAACGCTTCGAGAATCTGGATTATCTGTACGACATCGGCGAAATTACGCTGAATATTTCAGGATGCGTCAATGCTTGCGGGCAACATCATATCGGCAACATCGGGATTACCGGCGTGGAAAAGAAAGACCATGACGAATGGTATCAAGTCTCTATCGGCGGTGCGGAAGGTAACGACAGCTCATTGAGCAAAATCATCGGTCCGTCGTTTACGTTCGGTCAAGTGCCTGAAGTCATCGAGCGATTGCTTCAGGTTTATTTGCGCGAACGCCGCGAAGCCGAGCGTTTCATCGACACGGTGCGCCGCATCGGTCATGAACCGTTCAAAGAACATGTTTACGCAACCGATTTTGCCGCAAAAGAAGAGCACACCGATCCGCATATCGTAGCACCTGCACAGTACGATGTGCCTTACTATTCGCCGAGGTTCTAATCATTATGATTATCAAAAACAAAACCATCGTTGCCGACGACTGGACAGTACTGCGATTACAGGAACAAGAGACTGCGGAAAATGTCACCGTCGCCGAAGGCAAGGTCATCGTTCCGCTGAAAGTATGGCAAGCACAACGCGAAGCATTGCAACAACGCAAAGAAATCGGTGTATGGCTTTCCAGCGACGAACGTCCGGAAGATCTGAAAGATGATATTAAAAGATTTGCCGTGATCGCGGTTAATTTCCCAAAGTTTTCCGATGGCAGAGGATATTCAATCGCCTACAATTTGCGCGCACGTTTGGGTTATACCGGTGAATTGCGCGCAATCGGCGATATATTGCGCGATCAAATGTTTTATTTGCAGCGCGTCGGTTTCGATGCTTTCGCGCCGCGACCGGATCGTAGCATCGAAGACGCTTTGAAGGGTTTTAGCGATTTTTCCGAGGTTTATCAAACGTCCATTGATCAAAAACTGCCATTATTCCGACGCACGCAGCGCAAGGGCAACCCGGCAGGCGCGGCATGAGCGGATTGCAACAAAAAGTCGATCAAGTAATTGCGATTCTGACCGGCGCCGTGTGCGATTTCTCGCCGGTGACTTTTGCCAACAGTCTCGGTGCGGAAGACATGGTATTGACCGACATCATCGATCGCAACCAACTCGCCATCGAAATGTTCAGCCTCGATACCGGCCGTCTGCCGCAAGAAACTTACGACTTGATGCAAGCCGTACGTGAGCGTTACCAAACGCCATTGCACATTTATTTTCCCGATGCGAAGCGCATCGAAGCGTATGTCGCCGAGCACGGTATCAACGGATTTTATCAAAGCATCGAATTGCGCAAAGCGTGCTGCCATATCCGTAAAGTCGAACCGCTGCAGCGTGCCTTGCAGGGTAAACGCGCATGGATTACCGGTATCCGCCGCGAGCAAGCCGCGAGCCGCGCCAACCTCGAAATCTCGGCTTACGATACCGACCATAACATACAAAAATTCAACCCGCTGTTAGAGTGGTCCAACGCGGATGTTTGGGAATACTTGAAGCAACACAATGTGCCATACAACAAATTGCACGACAAATTCTATCCCAGTATCGGCTGCGCACCGTGCACCCGCGCCATCACCCCAGGGGAAGATTTACGTTCCGGGCGCTGGTGGTGGGAAAACCCGGAAACCAAGGAATGCGGATTACACGTCAAAAAAACGCCTTGAGTACCTTTTAAAGGCTTTACAAGCTGATTTTAGTCATTCGAAATGATGTGTAACGTATTATTTAACTGATTATGTTTGAAAATTCGGATACTGGCTCCGAATTTTCAAATAAAAAGAAATGATAATTTTTCAATGCACGACTAAGTGATCATCCATAAAAGCGCCTAGCGCTTTTTTCCATACCGGTTGCATAAAAATAAAACCGGTATTGTGTGTTCCTTCCAACGACAAAAATTGTTTCGGTTCAGGAGCTACTTGAAACAAGCGCTGGCCGTGTCGGAACGGGACGATTTCATCTTGCGGGCTGTGCGCGATAAAAACCGGGCAGATTACCGATCGCAACATTTCCAGCGTATTGTATTCAAATCGACTGATCCAACGCACCGGCAGGAATGGATATATTTCCGAGGCCAGCTCGGGTATTGAGGTAAACGTCGAAGCCAATACCAGCAAACCGGGTTGTTCGCGAACGGCAAGCCACGCCGCCAGCGCACCGCCGAGCGATTCCCCGAATAGCACGATCTGTGCAGGTGCGATTTTTTCATTTTCAGTCAAATAGCGCCAAGCCGCTTGCGCGTCCAGATAAGTACCGGATTCCGACGGCGTGCCGCTGCTTTGGCCGTAGCCGCGGTAATCGAACAACAGCGTGTTGTAACCGAGCCGCTTGAACATCGTCAGATAATTGATGCGGTGCGAAATATTACCCGCATTGCCATGGAAAAACAGCACCGTACCTTTGGCATTATTCACCGGTATCCACCAACCGTGTAAAGTTTCGCCGTCACCGGTGGCAATTTGCACCGAGGTATAATCCAGGCCGACTACTTTCGGCGTATTGCTGAGCCGTTTTTCCGGAAAATAAACCAGTCGCGTTTGATTGAAATACACCAGCAGAACAAATGCCAAGTATATGAAAAGCAGCATGATCAATAGATTGAACAACATACGCATGATGAATGATTGAACTACACATTCCCTTTATCGCTAGGAGTCTGTCGGACTTAAGCAATCGTAGCGAGCCGAGTGGGAGAACGAGTGCAGATTTTCTCAATTTTGAGGCGCATAGTTAACCTATGCAACGAAAAATTGAG
>DJMI01000153.1 GCA_002435335.1 Nitrosomonas sp. UBA6494 | reverse complement strand
GTTCATGAAGCGCGTGATGGAAGGAGGCGACTGGACGCTGTTTTCGCCGTCCGACGTACCCGATTTGCACGAGAAATTCGGTCAGCAGTTCGAGCAGGCGTATCTGGGCTACGAAGCCAAGATCGAACGCGGCGAACTGGAATTGTACAAAAAAATTCCGGCGGTGCAGTTGTGGCGCAAGATGTTGAGCATGCTGTTCGAAACCGGGCACCCGTGGATCACGTTCAAGGACCCGTGCAACGTGCGCTCGCCGCAGAACCACATCGGCGTGGTGCACAGCTCCAACCTGTGTACCGAAATCACGCTGAACACCAACGACAAGGAAATCGCGGTGTGCAATCTGGGGTCGGTCAATCTGGCCGCGCATTTGCGCGACGGCGCGCTCGACATGGACAAACTGAAGCGCACCATCCATATTGCGATGCGCATGCTCGACAACGTCGTCGACATCAATTTCTACGCCGTGGCGAAAGCGCGCAACGCCAATCTGCGCCACCGCCCGGTCGGACTCGGCATCATGGGCTTCCAGGATTGCCTGCATCAATTGGGCATTGCGTACAGCTCAATGGAAGCCGTCGAATTCGCCGACCGTTCGATGGAAGCAGTCGCTTATCAGGCGTATTGGGCATCGACCGAATTGGCGCAGGAACGCGGCTGTTACAGCAGCTACCATGGCAGTCTGTGGGATCGCGGCATTCTGCCGCACGAGACGCTGAGCATTCTGCAACAGGAGCGCGGCGGTTACGTCGAAGCGGATATGTCGGTAACGCTCGATTGGGAAGCGTTGCGCCAGCGCATCAAGCAATACGGCATGCGCAACTCCAATTGCCTGGCGATCGCGCCGACGGCGACGATTTCCAACATCGTCGGCGTGTCCGCGAGCATCGAACCGACCTACCAGAACCTGTACGTCAAATCGAACCTGTCCGGCGAATTCACCATCGCCAACAAATCGCTGGTCAACGACCTGAAAAAACTGAACTTGTGGGACGAAGTGATGATTGCCGATTTGAAATATTTCGACGGCGCGATCAGTAAAATCGACCGCATCCCGGAAAACATCCGCACGCTGTATGCCACCGCGTTCGAGATGGATCCGCTGTGGCTGATCGAAGCGGGCGCGCGCCGGCAAAAGTGGATCGACCAGTCGCAATCGCTGAATATCTACATGGGCGGGGTTTCCGGCAAGAAATTGGATGAAACCTACAAGCTGGCGTGGCTGCGCGGCCTCAAGACCACGTATTACCTACGTTCGATGGGTGCCACCGCTGCGGAAAAATCGACGGTGCGCGCCGGATCGCTGAACGCGGTGCCCGCCGACGGCGGTATCGCGCAAGTGGCGCTGGAAACCACATCGGTCGAGATTAAATATTGCGCGATCGATGATCCGGGCTGTGAGTCCTGCCAATAACTTAGAAGGCGCTGATTTAATCGATGTTTCCTCAATAATTGGAACATGAAAAGATAATCGAAACACAAAGGAGTTCAACATGCTGACATTCGAAGACGAACCGCAACAACCGCAAATACCGTCGGTCAATGCCATGCCGCGCACTGCATTGCACGATTTTGAATTGCCGCTGGCAACACCGGCGCAGGACGGCCGCGATCACAGCGTTAGCCAGACCGGCGTGGCGGGCAGCGCCAGCCGCCGTATTTCGGTCGAGGACAAATCAATTATCAACTGCAAAGCGGACGTCAACCAACTGGTGCCGTTCAAATACAAATGGGCGTGGGACAAATACCTCGGTGCCTGCGCTAACCACTGGATGCCGCAGGAAATCAGCATGAGCCGCGACATTGCGTTGTGGAAAGACCCGAATGGACTGACCGACGACGAGCGCCGCCTGGTCAAGCGCAACCTCGGTTTCTTCGTCACCGCCGATTCGTTGGCGGCGAACAACATCGTGCTCGNNCGAAGACACCATGCCGCGCGGCGTACTCGGCATGAACGCGCCGATGTTCAAGGAATACCTGCGCTACATCGCCAACCGCCGCTGCCAGCAAATCGGCCTGGACGCGCTGTACCCGAACGCCAACAACCCGTTCCCGTGGATGTCGGAAATGATCGACTTGAAGAAAGAAAAGAATTTCTTTGAAACGCGGGTGACCGAGTATCAGACGGGGGGTGCGCTGAGTTGGGATTGAGGGTTGCTGTTGTCTGCAATCAGTTTATGCGACATTCTTTATCGTAAATATTACGTTGGGTATCTTAATAAGATTCACTATGGGAATATTCAATCTTTTCTCCAAACGCCAGAAGCGGTTACGCGGCGATGTGCCCGACGTGTATATTTACGACACGATGCCACAGCCACTGCGAGTGCAGATCGTTCACATATGGCAAGACACCATCGGGAATGTGAACGAATATCACGATAGATATCTCGGGGCATACCGCGCATACAAGTTTATCGTGGAAACTCTCTGCCGCGAGTATGGTGTTTTCAAGCTGACCGGAGCCAAAGAGTATGGCGACCGCAACTACTTATCAGAACTTGCAGACTTTCTCCTACAAGAACAAGAGACGGAGAAAGTTCTTGATGCAATTGAATTCTCATTTCGTGTCATCGACCGCATAACCAGAGACTACGATCATCTCCATCGGCAACGAGCATCGGAGAAAGCCGATGAAGCCATCGAGGAACTCAATGCGAGATTCCAAGAACATACTATCGGGTTCCAATTCACTGATGGCGAAATCATTCGCATCGACTCCAAGTTAATCCATTCGGAAATAGTTAAACCCGCCCTTGCGCTTCTGCACGACAAAGAGTATACGGGTGCGCAGGCTGAATTCTTGAAGGCTCATGAGCACTATCGTCATGGGAATGCTAAAGAGACGCTGACCGAGTGCTTGAAGGCCTTGGAAAGCATAATGAAGGCTATTTGCGACAAAAGAAAGTGGCAATATCCGTCCAACGCGACTTGCAGCACTCTAATCCAATGTTGTTTCGATAATGGCCTCATCCCCGTCTTCTGGACGCAGCAGTTTTCATCACTCCGCAGCACACTGGAGAGTGGGGTTCCGCCGGCAAGAAATAAACTCGGTGGTCACGGGCAAGGTTCTTCGATTGTTAGCGTTCCGCAACATTTGGTTGCATATGTGCTGCACATGACAGCTTCAGCCATTGTTTTTCTCACTGAATCGGAGCGATCATTGCCGTGAATGTGTTCAAAATCTTAGTTCGTAGGTTGGGGTGAGGTACGAAGCCCAACATCAACAAAGTCGTCAATCGTTCGGTTTCATTTCATTCAACCCAACATACGGGTTGTTGCCATTGAAGATGATGAGGTGCTCGGCGGCAGTCTGCTGTCAGCAAAATGAAATTGATACAAGCATGGATTGAAATTCACAGGGATGCGTAAATGATGGATTGGAAGCTGGCACTGATTTCTACTTAGATTATTCGTATGCATCTTTGCTACTTTGATGAAAACAAACACGGCCCAGGAAATCCATACTTCTTTATCGGAGGCTTGTTAATTCCTGACAAAAAAGCCATTGATTTTGAGAACACACTGGGTCAGATCGCTTTCAATTTTTTTGGAGCGCGTTCGTTGAGTATCGCGAATGAATTGCATGGGAAAGACTTGTTTCATGGCAAAGGTAATGCTAGGGAAAGAAAGTTGGAAGACCAATCAGAGTGTTTCAGGATGTGGCAACTTTTGTTACGGACAATCAGATTCCTGTGCGTATGGTATGTATAAACGTCGAAAGGCATGAGCAGAGATATAAGTATCCTACACCACCTTATCGTCTTGGTTTAATGTTGATTTTAGAACGTTTTGCCGCATATCTCGATAAAGTGAATGACTTGGGACTTGTGTTTGGTGACTATGAAGCCGACGAGGTCACGAGCGCTGTAGTGGATTTTTCAGAATACAAATCGCAAGGAAAAACACCCATGTACTATGGTAGACCCTTGGGACGGTTGTTAGACACCGTAT
The DNA here is from genome assembly GCA_002435335.1 of Nitrosomonas sp. UBA6494. Lineage (GTDB taxonomy): Bacteria > Pseudomonadota > Gammaproteobacteria > Burkholderiales > Nitrosomonadaceae > Nitrosomonas. The sequence continues at coordinate 1,226 of DJMI01000153.1, read as the reverse complement.
ATTTTACGCAGTCCCATCATAGTCGTTTCTTGCAAGTTGCCGATTTACTTATTTATCTGGCGGGTCGCTATGAAAATCAAAACAGCGTACCGGACCGCTGGCATGAACAGGCTGCAAAAGCGGCTTGGGAAAAAATAAAGGCCAGCGGGAATGTAAATATTCAGCGCTGGCCTTGAGTATCCGGTACGACCAGCCCCAATGGGAGGGATTCACTTTGGAACGAATACACTAGTCGCATCGCGGTATATTAAGCAAATATAACATTTCAGTCAATTCGGATGGCGTTATAGTGTATGTGCAATAAATATCTTGTAAACCAGTATCTAGTGAGGTAGCTATCCATGCAAACCCGTGAAGAACGCGACACCATGGGCGTGGTCGAGGTGCCCGCCAAGGCATTGTGGGGCGCGCAGACGCAGCGCTCGCTGCAAAATTTCAAGATTTCCGGCGAGCGCATGCCGGTGGCGTTGATCCATGCGTTGGCGCAGGTGAAGCGCGCCGCCGCCAAGGTCAACCACGATCTGGGGTTGCTCAATGCCGCGAGCGCGGCGGCGATCATCGAGGCGGCCGATGAAGTGATCGCCGGTCACTTTGACGATCAATTTCCGCTAGTAGTGTGGCAGACCGGTTCCGGCACGCAGACCAATATGAACGTGAACGAAGTGCTGGCGAACCGCGCGTCGGAGATTCTCGGCGGCGGGCGCGGCGCCGATCGTAAGGTGCACCCGAACGACGAGGTCAACAAAGGGCAATCGTCCAACGATGTATTTCCGACCGCGATGCATGTCGCGGCGGTGCAGGAATTGCAGCAGCGGTTGCTTCCGGCGATACGGCAATTGCGCGAAACGCTGGCGGCCAAAGCGCAAGCGTTCGATGCAATCGTCAAAATCGGCCGCACGCATTTGCAGGATGCGACGCCGTTGACATTGGGGCAGGAGTTTTCCGGGTATGTCGCGCAATTGGATCACGGGCTGCGCCATGTCGAAGCGGCCATGCCGCATGTGTGCGAATTGGCGCTGGGCGGTACGGCGGTCGGCACCGGTTTGAACGCGCATCCCGAATTCGCCGTGCGCGTCGCCGCCGAATTGTCGCGCCTGACCGGATTGCCGTTTGTCACCGCGCCGAATAAGTTCGAAGCATTGGCGAGCAACGATGCGTTGGTGCACGCGCATGGCGCGTTGAAAACGTTGGCCGCGTCACTGATGAAAATCGCCAACGACATCCGC
>DJMI01000093.1 GCA_002435335.1 Nitrosomonas sp. UBA6494 | reverse complement strand
ATAGGAACGATCCAGCTTAAGACAACTGATCGGCATGAGCTTGAGATGGCTCATGGATGAATAGCCGGTACCAAAATCATCAAGCGCAAAATGTATGCCAATTCTACGCAATACTTCCAAGCTTTCGATGGTTTTCTGGGGATCATCCATAGCCATGCTCTCGGTGATCTCAAACTCAAGCTTGGCTGGGTTAATGTTCTCTTGCTGTATGGTATCTGAGATAAACGATGCGAGATTGGGGCGATGAAATTGTCGCTGTGACAAATTAATCGACATTTGCAAGTTGGACAAACCTTGGTTATGCCAATGTTTAAGCTGACGGCATGCGGTTTTTATCACCCACTCGCCGAGCGGTAGCATTAGTCCTGATATTTCTGCCATGGGAATAAACTGATTTGGGGGAATTAATCCCTTCTTAGGGTGCTGCCAGCGAATCAGCGCTTCCACACCGACAACTTGCAACGAACCAGCATCGATTTTGGGTTGATAATGCAATATAAATTCTTCGCGCTCCAGTGCGAGTCGCATGTCGTGCTCCAACTCCAGTCGCTCAAAATTCTCCTGATTCATGGACGATTCAAAGAATTGGTAGTTGTTTCGTCCTTTCGATTTGGCGTGATACATCGCAATGTCGGCATTTTTCATCACGCTGCTGATGTCGTTTCCATTATCAGGATAGAAGGCGATACCGATACTGGGGCTGGAATGAATTTGATGTCCTTCTAATACGTACGGCTCTCCTACGGTGGACAAAATTTTATCGGCAATCGGAAAAGTGGCGTCGATATTTTTAAGTTCCAGTAAAGCGACGACAAATTCATCGCCGCCGAGGCGCGCGACAATGTCGTTATTGCGCACACAAGCTTTCAAACGTTGAGACACTTCGACCAACAATAAGTCGCCGATATGATGACCTAAGGTGTCGTTGATGATCTTGAACCGGTCAAGATCAATAAACATGATTCCAATTATTTCCTTGTTGCGTTGAGCGGTATTAACGGCTTGCTTGAGTCGTTCGATAAGCGAGAGTCGATTCGGTAGATCCGTTAGCATATCGTGATGCGCAAGATGTTGAATACGATCCAGTGCGGCTTTATGTTCGGTAATGTCGGCGAAGCTGGCGATATAATTGATTATTTTATTATCAACGTCACGCACAGCGGTAATGTAAAGCCATGCCGTATAGGTGTGTCCATCTTTATGACGACTCGACATTTCGCCCTGCCAAAAGCTGTTCTCGGCCAAATCGCGCCAAATGAATTGATTGCTTGCGCTAGTGGATTGGGCCGCTACCAAGGTATAGGGGTTTTTTCCTAGAGCTTCTTGTTGGTTAAATCCTGTAAGCTTATGGAATGCTTCATTGGTGGCTATAATTTCGTTCTTTTCATTGGTTATGATGATTGCTTCACCGCTGCGTTCGAAAACAGAAGCATAAAGCCTGAGTGTTTCTTCCTTTTTTATGTGCTCTGTGATGTCTTGTACTGTGCCTACAGATCGAATTGGTTTCCCATCATCATCGTAGTATGTAATGCATCGCTCATTGACCCATTTGATGCTACCAGTTGGAAAAAGCAGACGATGCTTGATTTCATAGGGTTCCCGTGTTTTGAGCGAATGGGTATATGCTTGATCGACTTTTTCTCTGTCTTCGGGATGAATCGCTTTAAGAAAGGCATCATAAGAAGCATCAAAGATTGATTTGTCGATTTCAAAGATAATGAAAATCTCATCAGACCAGTACAATGTTCCATCGACTAAATCAAGCTCCCAATTTCCGATTTGGGCTATTTCTTGCGCTTCTTTTAAACGTGACTCATTTTGCCGCAACAAGTGCTCGGTTTGCTCGTGCAATGACAATGTGTGCTGAATGGCATGCGCCATACGATTGAAATCTATTCCCAGCTTAGCCAGTTCATTGTTGCCGATTATTTTGCAGCGGGCAGAATATAATCCGTTTGCGATGGCATTGGTTTCTTTTGTGAGATCATCCAATGGATCTAGGACATAGCGCCGAGTATAAAAGATTTTGCTGACTAGGATCAGTAGAATAAGAAGAGTAATTGCTGCTTCAAACAATATCATTAATGTTAATTGATTTTGAGCATCATCGAGTTCGGCTTGTCTGCGATCATGTAGCAATGTCCAGAATCTTTTAAGCGGCAGCATGATCTTGGCTTTCTCATCGATGTATTCTTCGCTCCATAGCAGGGATTGCGCTAATTCTTTGTCGGGTTCCCCTTTTACTGTAAATTCACCGTGACCATTATCGAGCCATCCCTCTATCGCGGCAAAAGCGCGTTGTTCCAGGGCAACCAGCCGATCGGAACGAGATTGCGATTCATGCAGTAGTTTCAATTCTTCAATACTTAGGCCTTCTCGCCGCATTAAATCGATAAGTGCATTTGTTGTTTTTCCGGTGTTTTCGGTTGCTAACTTGCCAATACCTTCTAGGTGCCAATAGGTTACCGAAAAATCGTAGGGGCGCGGCAATTGTCCGTTGCGAATCGCCAGAATTTTGTAAAAATATGCTTTGTAAACCGGGTCTCCAGTAACGGCATAGGCTCTGGCCATACGCGTTAAATCTTCGGAACTCTGAAACAGTTCGTGGGCAAGTTTTGTCGAGTTAAATTGACGCTGCTCGCTTTCAAGAATTCGCTGCTGTATCTCGCGTGCTTGGTAGACTGCTGTCAGTAGCAGCATGACCAGTACGATAAGTACTGCAGACGAAATTATTGTAATGTTTTTGAAACTCATGCAGTGTTTGTGGCAAATTGAGTAATCATGTCTGGCACAATTAATTAATGTTTTCAACCTTAAGCTGACAAATTTTGCTATTAATCATTCAATATTTGAACTTATTGATTATTTGTAGATATTTTGATCAATTGTGAATAGGAATTTTCCTATATTGGGTATTATGGTGAATGAGATTGTAAAACTAATGCGCTAATACGATAGGTTTTATGTTCTTTTTCGATGTATCAATTCTTAATTAAGAATTGGAGAAATCTGTTTTGCTCCTGCGCCTTGCTCGCTGAAATCATTTTCAACAAACAAAGTACCGATATTCGCTATACATATGCAAGCAATTCTTCGGGGTGATCGATAAGGAAGTGAGCGCCCCATTTTTCGGGAGGTTGATCGTTGCCGAGGTAGCCATAGCGAGCGACGATCGATTGCATGCCTGCAGCGTGACTTGCTTGAACATCTCGCACATCATCACCGACGTAGACGCAGTGCGAAGGGTGTGTTGCTATTTTATGGCTGGCGGTTAACAAGGGCTCAGGGTGTGGCTTGGTATGTGCTGTTTCGTCACCGCAAATAACACAAACCGCACGATGTGTTAATCCGAGTTGCTCGATGAGCGGATGTGCGAAGCGTGACGGTTTGTTGGTAACGATGCCCCAGGGTAGTTTTCGTTGTGCCAGATGATCCAGCAAGTTTTCTACACCGGGAAACAGACGGGTATCATGGCAGAGGCGCTCAGTGTAATAATCCAAGAATTCGTCACGCATAGCGTCGTAGTCCGGATCACCAGGTTTAATTTGAAAGCCGAGATTCAGTAGCCCTCGTGAACCTGCCGATGCTTGCGGACGGATGAGCGGTAACGGTAATTCGGGTAAGCCGCGCACCGTTCTTAGTCTGTTTAATGCATGACCCAAATCGGGTGCGGTATCGGCCAGAGTACCGTCGAAATCAAATAAGATTGCCTTGATCATATGCGAACTTAGTCAGTTACGGTAGGCCATGATGTAATTGACATCCGTGTCGTTTCCGAGTGCATAGACTTTGGTTATCGGATTGTATGTCATGCCGATCAGTTTCTCGTCAGTCAATCCGGCGTTGCGCGCCATACGCGCAAGTTCGGACGGCTTGATGAATTTTGCGTATTCGTGTGTGCCGCGCGGCAATAAATTTAAGAGATATTCCGCACCGATAATGGCAAACAAATAAGCTTTAGGGTTGCGATTTATGGTCGAGAAGAAAACCCAACCACCCGGTTTGGCCAATTGCGCGCATGAACTGATCACACTCATCGGATCGGGAACATGCTCGAGCATTTCCATGCAGGTAACGACATCATAGTGATGCGGCTGCTCTTTGGCCAAAGATTCAACCGAAATTTTGCGATAATCCACTTGATGACCGCTTTCGAGTAGATGCAGCTTGGCAACTTTGAGCGCTTTGTCGCCCAGATCGATACCGGTTACGAGCGCACCTTTGCATGCCATGCTTTCCGATAAAATGCCGCCGCCGCAACCGACATCGAGTACCGTTTTTCCTTCCAAGCCCCCGACAAGTTCGGCGATGTAGTCGAGGCGAAGTGGATTGATTTCATGCAGCGGCTTGAATTCGCTGTTGGGATCCCACCAACGATGTGCCAGTTGGCTGAATTTTTCAAGCTCCGCCGGATCGGCGTTAATACCGTTTTCTTCCATAAAATTTCCTTATTGTTATGATCTTGATGCGGCAATGCGTTCCTGCCAACCTAAAGCTCGATATTGTATATCCTTCAAGTTAATCGTCGTTAGTTTGTGATCTTCGAGCAGCATATTACCGTTAATCCAAACGTGACTGACATGATCCCGGCTGGCGGTATAAATCAAATGGGATATCGGATCATAACAGGGCATGAGATTAAGATCGGAAAAGTCGATTGCGATGATATCGGCGGCTTTTCCTTTGGTTAATGAACCGATTCTTTGTTCCAATCCCAGCGCTTGTGCACCGTTCAAGGTAGCCATTCGCAGTGCTTGGTGAGCTGGCAGCGTTGCGGCTTGACCGTTGATTGCTTTGGCAAGCAGTGCGGCAAGCCGCATTTCCTCAAATAGATCCAGACGATTGTTACTGGCGGCACCATCGGTGCCTATTCCGATGTTGATTTCTTGTTTCAATAGCGACGGAATCGGCGCAAATCCACTGGCAAGTTTTAGATTGGAAGAGGGACAATGAGCGATATGGCAACCGTATTGGCTTAACAAATCGATTTCGTGATCCGTCAAGTGAATCATATGAGTTGCGATCAGATTGGGACCCAACAGATCGAGTTGTCGCAGGCGTTCAATCGGTCGTAAACCGTGATTGTTTTCGCTGATAAGTATTTCTTCTTGGGTTTCGTGCAAATGGGTATGGATTGGTAAGTTAAGCTGCTCGGCATAAGTCACGATGCGGTTGAAAGTTTTATCGCTGACCGTATAAGGTGCGTGCGGGGCGAAACAGAAGCTCAATAGCGGATGCCGCTGATACTGATCGCGTAAACTGAGTCCTTTGGCAAGATAATCGTCGGTGTCGCTGGCATAAGCAGTTGGAAAATCGATGACAACCAGTCCAACAGAGGCGCGCATTCCCGATTCGATCGCTGCCGCCACTGTTGCTTCCGGAAAAAAATACATATCGTTGAAACAAGTGATTCCGCCTCGAATCATTTCAGCGCATGCGAGCATGGTGCCGTCGAATACATATTGCATATTGACGTGACGGCTTTCTGCCGGCCAGATGTGATGATTCAACCATTCCATCAATGGCAAATCGTCAGCCAATCCCCGCATTAAGGTCATGGCGCCATGGGTATGTAAATTGATCAAGCCGGGAATCACTGCGTGATCATTTAGAATGATCGTTTGCTGCGGCAGATAGCATTGTTTGGCTTTCGTTACTGGCAGAATATCGAGGATCAATCCATCGTTGATCGCGATTGCATGCTGTTCCAGGACAAGTTGATCCGGCTCGACAGGGATGATCCATTTGGCCTGGATTAATGTGTCTATTTTTATCGATTCGTTCATGGGGTGGATAAACACAAAACAAAAAAGCCCTGCTAACGATTAGCAGGGCTTTTGGTTAGAAACTGAAATACTATTTATCGAATGCCTTTAACGTTAATTCTTACCCGGCGGTCAGGTGCCAAACATTCAATCAATGCTTTGGATTTAACATTGCCGGTGCAGCTATTGCCGGTGATTGGATCCGATTCGCCTCTGCCGTCAGCAAAAATTCGATTTGCTTCGATACCTTTCGACATCAGGTGTGCTTTCACTGAATCAGCGCGGCGTTGCGATAATGCCATATTGTAATCAGATGAACCGATGCGATCTGCATGTCCTTCGACGTGAATATGATCATAATTCAGACCTTGTATTCCGTTAACAAAATCATTAAGCGCCTGAACACCTGCCGGTTTTAGGTTGGCGCTATTGAAATCGAATAAAGCATCGGCAGAAAATGTTCTTTCTTGTGCTGCCGGTGCAGGCGGTACGACGGGAGCTGCAGGTGCTTCAGCTACTTTCGGTTCTTCTTTCTTGGCAAGATCAGGCTCGCACTCTGGTATTGCCATTGCAGGTGTCCAATATCCGGTACGCCAGCACAAATTGCCGGCATCAGGACTGTTTCTAACAATGACAGCGCGATCGTCGACGCCATATGCTTCTGCTTTTTTTGCCGTTTCTCCGGTATGGCTATGGTCAGCACCGGTTTCATGTGCCAAAACAGCACCAGAAAACATTGCTGGTATTAATAATATTCCAATAAATTTTTTGGGAGCTGATATTTTCTTCATGCTGTTATCCTTTTAATTAAAACTAAGAATCGCGTATATTTGATTAAATAAGAAAGTCTTGTCAAGCTAATTAGGGCGTTCCTCGTAAGTTTACTACTTAAGCGGCTTCGATGTGCGATTATCAGTTTTTTTAAATAGTTGGTTTTGTTGGTATGTTGTATATTTGCAACACGCCGATTGGCTAAATCGGAATAGAATGAACAAGTTAATTTGTTTTTTCTTATTGAACTCAAACGATCATAGCGTAACATGATGAAGTGAGTTTCAAAAAATAATCAGTACGGTAAGTAAGCGAATTTGCCAACAGAAAAAATGATTGCAACAGAATTGGATGATAAAGCAACGGATATCACTTTGTCGGCGCATCGATTAAGCCGCAAGTATGGGGGGCATACGATAGTTCAGGGCATTGATATACGACTGAAACGTGGAGAGGTTCTAGGGTTGCTTGGGCCCAATGGTGCCGGTAAGTCGACGACATTACGAATGTTGACCGGTAATCTTGCGCCGAGCGATGGTGTGGTCGAAATTTGTGGTATCGATTTGCTGGACGAGCCACTGCAAGCTAAAATGCATTTGGGTTTTTTGCCCGAAATGCCGCCGCTTTATGCCGACATGTCTGTCGATGCGTATTTACTATTAGTTGCTCGTTTGCGCCGAATTCACAAAGATAAGATACCTGATGCACTGAAAACGGTGAAACAACGTTGTGGTTTGATCGATTGCGGTAAGCGATTAATTAAAACACTATCGAAAGGCTTTCAGCAGCGTATCGGAATTGCACAAGCCGTCATGCATGATCCTGATGTCATTATCCTCGATGAACCTACGGTAGGGTTGGACCCTAATCAGATGCGTGATATACGTCAATTGATACGGGAGCTGGGAAATGAACACAGTGTTATTTTGTCAACGCATATTCTGCCGGACGTTGAAAGTATTTGTGATCGGGTGCAAATTATGCACAAGGGGCGTATTGTTTTCGATCAATCCATAGCGAAATTGCGGCAACAGGATGACGGATTGGAACAGATTTTTTTGCAACTTACTCAAGAATAAAGTAAACGCTAATTAATTCGGTAAACGAGATGAAGTGCGAGGCATACGGATCGCGGCAACTGGGACATATCAACAGGATGAGCGAGAGGGGGGGCGGTGCCGCGCAATCAGGTGTTTCACTCGTACAGCATTAATCGGCGCTTCCTAAATATTTTGAAAACTTCATGATGATTGTCACCATTATTCGTAAAGAGCTGGCAGCATTGTTTTTTTCTCCTTTGGCTTGGTTAATATTGGCATTAATGCAATTGATATTTTCCTGGTTCTTTTTGTTGCAACTGGATACCTATTTGGAATTGCAATCGCAGTTGCGGCAGCTTGAGAATCCACCTGGAGTTACCGAAACTATCATTACACCGGTATTTGCCATCGCAGTAGTTATTTTGATGATGGTGACACCTATTCTGTCGATGCGTTTGCTGGCTGAAGAGCGTCGTAATCAGACGCTGACATTGCTATTGTCGGCGCCGATTTCCATTGCGGATATCGTGATGGGTAAGTTTGCCGCTTTAATGATTTTTTATACCGGCATTATCGTGTTATTGGTCGTGTTGTCGCTTTCTCTGCGGTTGGGCGGGGTATTGGATTACGGACTGATATGCAGTAACGCATTGGGTTTGTTTTTGCTTGCCGCTTGTTTTTGTGCGCTGAGTCTATATATTTCAAGCTTGACGGCCCAGCCTGTGATTGCTGCAATCGGGAGCTTGGGCGCTTTACTGGGGCTATGGATGATCGATTGGATCGGAAACGAACATTCCGGATGGTCGCATTATTTTTCTTTGCTGAATCATTTCCGGCAATTTAATCAAGGTTGGGTGGATACTTTTAGCATTGCTTATTGTTTCTTGTTTGTCATTGCATTTTTGGTGCTAACGATTCTACGTATGGACAATGAACGGTTGCATGGGTAAGTCATAAGCGCATTTTGATGATCAAGTCGAATAAAAAGATATTCATACACAATAAGTTGCGATACAGCATGATCGTGGTTTTGCTTGTTTGCGTGACAGGAATGCTGGGTTATTTGACACTGCAATATCGTTTGCAGTGGGATGTCAGTCAAAATGGGCGTAATAGTTTAAGTGAAACCAGCATTGATATTTTACAAAAAATGCAAGGCCCGATTCAGGTGACCGTGTATGCTTCCGAGCAACAAGCACAATTGGGCGATGTAAGGAAAATAATTGCCGATTTTGTTCTGCTTTATCAACGTATCAAACCTGATCTTACGCTGACATTTGTCGATCCGATCGCGGAGCCGCAGTTGGCGCAAGCGGCCAACATTCGGGTTAACGGTGAAATAGTTATCGGGTTCAATCAAAAGATTGAGCACTTAACTACCATTAATGAACAAGCTTTTACCAATGCACTGATGCGGTTGGCTCGCACAGAAAAAACACTGATTTTAGAATTGAGCGGTCATGGCGAGAGAAGATTGGACGGACACGCCAATTATGATTTGGGAGATTTTGGCCAGCAGCTGCGTGTCAACGGATTTGTCCATCAGTCACTAAATTTTGCAATTGATCGTGACATTGCGCCGAATGCCGATGTGTTGTTGATTGCTTCTCCACAAACGGACTTATTGCCTGGGGAAGTGGATAAGTTGCTGAATTATATTGATAACGGGGGTAATTTGCTGTGGCTGGTGGATCAAGAGTCGCTGCGGGGATTGTTACCGCTGGCTGAGAAATTGCATTTAACTTTAACACCGGGGGTGGTCGTCGATCCGCAAGCAAAGGGGCTCAAGGCTCCGGAAACATTTGCATTGGGTGCGATTTACGGACAACATCCGATTGTTGGTACGTTTAATTACATCACCGTTTTTCCTTTCGCGCGTCAAATTTTGATTAACGAGAATGAAGAGTGGCATAGCGTTGGATTAGTTAAAGTGGCTCCGGAAGGTTGGATCGAGACCGGTGATTTAAATGCTGCTGCGAGTTTCGATCTCGCTGTTGATGTGCCCGGTCCGGTTGGTGTCGCGGCGGCCCTGACGCGCATGGTTCAGGATCGAGAGCAGCGTATTGTGGTCGTCGGCAGTGGGCATTTTTTAGCTAATACTTACTTGGGAAATGGCAGTAATTTGGATTTTGGTATTAATTTAATCAACTGGCTGGTTGGAGACGAGGGGTTGATCGTTATTCAGCCACGCCCAACGCTAGATAATAATCTTGTTTTTAGTGAAATGCAGCTTACGATGCTTGCCGTGATCTCGTTTGTTATCTTGCCGGCCTTATTGTTGATTGGCGGTGTGGTGATATGGTGGCGCAGGCGGCGCAATTGGTGATAGTAATCTATGGTATGCAGGATTGGATCGATGCGGCGGTTACGGTGGAACGGTAAATGCCCGAGCTACCGGAAGTAGAAACGACAGTACGCGGTATTGCACCGTACATATCGGGGCAATCCATCGCTGCGACTGTCATCCGCAATGCGCAAATGCGTTGGCCAATACCGGATAAATTGCCGGAACTGCTGAGCGGACTGACGATCTGCACGGTATCGCGGCGTGCCAAATATATTTTGCTTGACTGCGGAGTGGGCACTTTGCTGTTGCATTTGGGTATGTCGGGTAGCTTGCGTGTGTTGCCGGGTGATTCGCTGCAGTGTCTGGAATTGCCGGAAAAACACGATCACTTTGATCTGATTCTGAAAAATAAGACTGTTCTGAGGTTGCGCGATCCGCGCAGATTCGGTGCCGTACTTTGGAGTTCCGTGCCAATTTCTCAACATTCGTTGCTGAAACACCTCGGGCCAGAACCGCTAACAGTGGATTTCAATGCTGAATATCTATTCCAAAGATTGCATGCAAGTCGCAGCAGTATTAAGCAAAATATAATGAATAATCAGGTGGTCGTGGGAATTGGGAATATTTATGCCAATGAAGTGCTGTTTCTGAGTGGAATAAATCCCGAGGCTATTGCCGGTAGCATTGGTAAAAAGCGACTCGAAAAACTTGCTGATGCAATCAAGACGACGCTGCAATTGGCAATCGAAGCAGGTGGCAGTAGTTTGCGCGATTTTGTGAACAGCGATGGCCGACCGGGATATTTTCAGCAGCATTATTGGGTATACGGGCGTTCGGGGCAATCTTGCAAAAAATGCCGAAATATCATTCAACAAATTAAGCAAGGACAACGTTCAAGTTTTTATTGTCCGAACTGTCAACGTGCATGAGAGTACGGTGGTGAATAACAAGCTAAATTATGCGCTATTCAGCAATTAAAACGGTGCAATGAAATGGATAATATGCAAATTACATTTATAGGTGGCGGCAATATGGCCAGTGCGTTGATAAGCGGCTTATTGCAGCAAGGTTATAGTGCCAAACAGTTACGGGTGGTGGAAATTAGTCTGGAGGCTCGCGAGAGACTTGCGCAAGGATTGGGTGTTTCCGTTGTGGCTGAGCTTGCCGATGGTGTCTTAAGTTGCGATGTTATTTTATTGGCGGTAAAGCCACAACAATTATATGAATTAACTCAAAAACTGGCGCCACTGCTGAGTAATCAGCTTGTCATATCGATCGCAGCGGGAATTCGTGCCTTTGATATTGTGCGCTGGTTGGGGGGGTATCAGAAAGTGGTGCGAGCGATGCCGAATACGCCATCGTTGGTGCGGTGCGGTGTCACGGGGCTTTATGCCGATAATAATGTGAGTGATTCGGATAAGCGTATTGCAGAAACAATTCTTTCCGCTGTGGGAACAACCCTTTGGGTAACGGAAGAAGAGGGATTGCACGCGGTTACGGCAATTTCTGGCAGCGGACCGGCTTATGTTTTTTATTTTATTGAAGCGATGCAGCAGGCGGCGATAGAACTGGGATTAACGACGAATCAAGCAAGGCAACTCAGCTTGGAGACTTTTTTGGGAGCCAGTAAGCTGGCGAGTATGAGTGAAGAGGATGCGGCGGTGTTGCGTGCTCGAGTGACTTCCAAAGGGGGCACAACCGAGCAAGCGATTTTAAGCATGGAAAAAAATGAGATTAAGTGTAAGATCATAACTGCCATTCACGCGGCTAACCAACGCTCGCATACGATGAGTGAAGAATTAGGTGGAAAATGAAGCTTAACAGGCCGTTGAGAAACTATCTGCGTTGCCGCAGCAGCGTTAAAATAGGCTCAAATGCTCATTTATTAGGCATAAACTACTGCGCTTTTTCGTCTGTTTCTGCCTTGTATCGGCTGTCTCGAAAACTTTTTTCAGCGGCCTGTTAATGACGACGGTCGGCGAGAGATTTCCGAATGATCAATTATCATTGTTAAAAAAATATGTCCAATCAGATACTTGTGTTTCTTATTGATACCATTCTCGGGTTGCTTTCTTTGGCGTTGCTGTTGCGTTTCTATTTTCAATTATTACGCGTGCCATTTTACAATCCGGTTTCTCAGTTTTTAATTGCGGTAACTGATTTCATCGTGCGTCCGGCGCGGCGAGTGATACCCGGATGGGCCGGAATGGATATGCCGACATTGGTATTGGTTTGGCTGCTCGAATGTGGCATCTTGGTTAGTGTGTTTATGGTACAGGGCTATGATTTCATGTCCAATCCGATAGCTTCTTTTGGTGTCATCGGGATGCTGGGCATGGTTGAGATTGTTAAAACCACACTCTATATTGTTTTGGTTATGATCATCATGCAGGCGGTGTTATCGTGGGTTAATCCGCAGAGTCCAATGGCGCCGCTACTGGATAGTTTCACCCGTCCTTTTCTGACTGTATTTCGTCGGCGTATCCCACCCATTGCAAATGTTGATTTATCGCCACTATTCGTTCTGATAATTATTCAAGTACTTTTGATGGTCGTGGCCGGGGTTCATAAAGAAATTCATGCCATGCTGTTTTAAGAAACGGTTAAGTGGTTGTGGCCTGGTTCAAATATGACGCTGAAAATAATCTTGTCTTGACATTGCATGTTCAGCCAGGAGCTAAAAATACCGAGGCGGTTGGATTGCATGGCGATGCGCTTAAACTAAAACTAGCGGCTGCCCCGGTTGACGGTAAAGCTAATACTGCCTTGTTGAAATTTCTTGCGATGCGATTCAAGGTATCTAACGATCGCGTCATACTGAAGCACGGCGACAGATCGCGCCATAAAGTGGTAATGATTCGACAACCTGGAATCAATCCGGAAATATTATTCAAGTCATAATGAACAATGGCAATCGACTAATTTCAGATGAGCATGTAATGGATTTGATTTTATGGCGGCATGCAGAGGCCGAAGAGGGTTTTCCTGATACTTTGCGCAAGCTGACACCCAAAGGACTGAATCAAGCGAACCGGATGGCGGCATGGCTGAAGCGAAAGATTCCAGAAAATACCAGAATTATTGTCAGTCCCGCTATCCGTACTCAGCAAACTGCACAAGCCTTGCAATTGGATTTTATTACGGATAGCACAATAGGCCCAGGTGCTGGTGTCGATGCCATTCTGGCAGCAGCGAATTGGCCTGATGCGTCCTCGGCAGTGTTGATCGTAGGCCATCAACCGACAATCGGTGAAGTGGCAAGCTATTTGATTTCGCCGATTCCTCCCGGTTTACGTGTGAAGAAAGGCTCGGTTTGGTGGATTCGCAGCCGATTGCAGGATAAAACGATCGAATCGGAATTGCATGCGGTCATGTATCCAGAAGATGTATAGAAGCCATGATAGTAGCAATCTATCAATAAGCAATGTCACGTGTGATTTTGTTCAACAAACCTTATGGCGTGCTTTGTCAATTTACACCGGAGCATGGTTATCGATCATTGCAAGAATTTATTCCGATTCCTGGATTTTATCCGGCGGGAAGATTGGATGCCGATAGTGAAGGGTTAGTGCTGCTTACTGACGATGGGGGGTTGCAGCATAAGATCAGTAACCCAAAGTTTAAGTTGCCGAAAACTTATTGGATTCAAGTAGAAGGTCAGCCAGATGAACAGGCATTAAACAAATTGCGTCAAGGTGTGCAGCTGCGTGATTTTACAACACAGTCGGCGCAGGTCGATTTGATAAACGAACCGAGTCATCTTTGGGAACGCAAGCCTGCTATCCGTTATCGCAAAAATATTCCTACTTCATGGTTGGAGATCGTTATCAAAGAAGGTAAAAATCGCCAAATTAGACGGATGACCGCTGCGGTCGGTTTTCCTACATTGCGTCTGATTCGTCATGCAATTGGGGAATATACAATACAAGGAATTGAGCCAGGAGAGTGGCGTATGCTGAATTTCTCCCGGTGGCCTGGTAGATAAATTCATTGAGAAGGAATGCGTGAGTATTCGTCATTGCTTTAAGCTATGTTTTAAATGCTCGAGCAAAGTTGATTTGACGAATAATTGTCTGAATTTCCTTCGCAATTAATTGTGCAAATTAATGTTTCTTTTCTATTGCGCGTAGTATAGAATTTTGTTGGAAAAATAAAATGATAAAGCTTATTTGAGGGTATGTTAATTTCATGACCGGCCGCTCTTTGAATAAAGAGCATTTTGTTTCTAGTGTTGCACATTTTTGGCTCATTAAAAGGGTGTTAATTGTATGATTTATGATTTTCTGAATTTAATCTCAGGGGTGGTTGATATGCCCTGGTGGGGGTATGTGGTTGTTGCCCTGATTTTTACTCATATCACGATTGCTTCAATAACGATATATCTGCATCGCCATTCCGCTCATAGAGCATTGGAGTTGCATGCGATTCCGAGTCATTTTTTTCGTTTTTGGCTATGGATGACAACCGGCATGGTAACAAAAGAATGGACAGCAATTCATCGCAAGCACCATGCCAAATGCGAAACGGTGAATGATCCGCATAGTCCGGTTATTTATGGAATTACCAAAGTTCTGGCTGAAGGATCGGAGCTGTATCGTGCCGAAGCAAAAAATCAGGAAACGCTGAAACGTTACGGTTACGGTACTCCTGATGATTGGATGGAGCGTAATGTTTATAGTAAACACAGCGCAAAAGGTGTTGCGTTAATGTTGATCATTAACATCATTTTATTTGGACCAATTGGCATAACGATATGGGCAGTGCAAATGATGTGGGCGCCTATTTTTGCAGCGGGTGTTATTAACGGCGTTGGTCATTATTGGGGTTATCGTAATTTTCAGGCGGATGATGCTAGCACCAATATCGTACCTTGGGGTATTTTGATTGGCGGAGAAGAGTTGCATAATAATCATCATGCGTATGCAACATCGGCACGTCTATCGAATAAATGGTACGAGTTCGATATCGGGTGGTTGTATATTCGAATTCTTGAAATGTTGGGATTGGCAAGGGTTAAGAAGATTGCACCCAAGCTGCGTATAGACAAAGCCAAAACGCAATGCGATTCGGATACCTTGAATGCAGTCATTTCCCATCGCTACGAAGTGCTTGCAAAATACTCGAAATCATTGAAAGAGATATTTGCCAAAGAAGTAGTGCATGTAAAAGAAGTGGCAATGCAATACGGAATTGATAATTCGACCTTAAGACGTTGGGTTTTAGCTGATTCGAAAACATTGCAAGAACATGAGCGTGAGAAACTTAACCAAGTGCTGAGTAACGCAAAAACCTTAGATAAGGTTTATACCATGCGTGAAGAGCTAGCGGAAATTTGGCAACGCTCAACGGCATCAACCGAGGAGTTGGTGAAAAAATTGGAAGATTGGTGTCAGCGTGCCGAAGAAAGCGGTATTGAAGCATTGCGAATTTTCTCACAACGACTAAGGTGTTATGTCTAATTAATCAAAAAAACCCGCGTCAGCGGGTTTTTTTGTGTGGTGAAGTAGTAAATTAACGAATCTCGCTGTGACTGTGTGTGGGTGTAACCCCCTTGAATCCTGTTGAGATGCGATAATATATTTTTCGTACCGGCATATCATGTCGCAATATGGTTTTGCTTTTGATATCGTCGGGCTGAGTAAGCATTTCGGTTGTGTCAATACTTATCTTATTTTCTCCGGACTGAATTTGAATTTTCTCTATATGCCGGCGTTTCATGCCGACTTGTATAATTGGACGATCAATCGGTTTTTGTTCGGGAAACCAGATCTCATACATTGAGCCACTGCCGCCAAACATATTGCGTGAGCGAATGTCCCAGTGCTTATCGTTATGCGAATAAAAAGCCAAAGCACTGGCGACAGACCATTTACTCATGCCGACTATGATGGGTAATTGACCGGATTCGTCACGAACATACTCTGCGATTTGTTTGATTTCATCCACGACTTCCTGCCAGAAATAGTGCTCAGCCAGCTTCGAATGATATGGAATACCTGGAATTCCCAGTACTACATAATGCAGAACTAAAGCATAGGTAAAAACACAAATAATAATAGTGTATTGCCATGCAGCTTTTATTTTTATGGTTAAATTGCTTGAGCTGCTATGATTGCCGATCATCCAGGCTAGAGAAGGAATAATTGCCAGCCAAATAGGGGCAGTCCAATGAAAACGTGGCTGATCGAATGTGCTAAGTAGTAAGCAAATCAGAAATGGTGTTCCGGTAAAGATTATTACAAACAAATTGCGGCGGTATTCGTGACTTTGTATATACCCTGTTATATTGGTAGCAAATAGTGCGTAAATTGCCGCAATGAAACCGATGGGGGTAAGTAGGGTGATGATATGGATAATTAAGTAATGTACCGCAAATTCATAACTACCGTCGTCAAGGATGCGAGTGGATTGGAATGCAAAAGATGCCCATTGATGATTAAAATTCCAAAGAATTACGGGAAAAAATATCAATAACGCCAGTAAAGCGGCAAGGTAGGGGTGCGGTAGCTTCATCCAGCGGCGTGCTGTCGGATCGGCAATGACAAATGCTAATGCAGCAATTCCCAGCAGACCCAGAGTGTATTTGGAAAGTAGCCCAAGACCAAATGCAATTCCCATGCCAAGCCACGCATTGCGTTGACCTGAGATCAATGCGCGCTCCATATAATAAAGTGTGGCAGCCCAAGCAGCCATCAGTGGCGCATCAGGAATCATCGCTAGGCCAGTGGCAAATCCGATCGGCAGGATAACCAATAAAAGCACGGCGCGCATTGCGGTGGATTTGTCGTAAAGGTTTTTTGCTAACGCGTAGAGGTACCCTATTGTGACCAAGCCGCACAGAAGTGCGCCGA
Organism: Nitrosomonas sp. UBA6494; assembly: GCA_002435335.1. GTDB lineage: Bacteria > Pseudomonadota > Gammaproteobacteria > Burkholderiales > Nitrosomonadaceae > Nitrosomonas. Next base: position 7,450 of record DJMI01000093.1, on the reverse strand, counting down.
TGCGCACACCGAACTCATTGTTCCCAAAAATTGCTGTACCTAGCCAAATCAACCAGGCAACCATGGGAGGATGATCGTAGAAACTTAAATCCATGTGCTGCGCATACTGCCAATAATATGCTTCATCGGGGACAAGCTCGGCTAAACCGAAATAAATCAGACGCAGTAACAATATATAGGCAACGATGCCGATAGCGGCTGTGCGCCAACGGATATCGTCTGGTGTTTGATTATTTTTATCAGGAAACACATAAAAAGCCGATCCGAGGTAATTGACTAATGCAGTAGCCAGAATGGCTGGGAAAATGGCCAATAGCGGCGGTAAATGCCAAGCATAAACCAATAAAGCTAATATACCGCCGCGCAGTAAGAGTGATAGTATGGCTACTATTAGAAAACGGCCAAATTGCTGCAAATGCAAATGCCCTAAATGATGTTCACGAAAAGACCATTTGGAATTAAGTGTGTAATTCGAGGTCGCTGCTATCAAGAAACTGATGAAATGTGCTAGAGCTAGGCTTGCGCCGTTACTCATCATCCATTGAAAGATCGCTACATCAATAAATACGCCTAAAAAACCAATTGCAGCAAAACGGCTTGCAGTGTTGAAGGTGATTGTTCCACCGGCAAGCGCTATTAAGCGTTGTATATAAGCTTTTTGGTGTAACAGTGATAATTTGGATGAGCCGTGAGTGCGATCATGGAAACAAATCGGTATTTCTTCGATGCGTATTTTTCCGTGATTGGCAACAAGCAATTCGAGTAAAATTTTGTAACCGTAGGCTTGATTGGGAATATTGTCAGCCAGTTCACGGCGAAATGCGAAAAAACCCGATGTCGCATCCTTAACGTCGCAAATCGGTTGTGCTGCCAAGCAGCCGATACGCGACAACAATTGACGATGCAGCGGCCAGTTTTCCGAGCTGCCTCCTGCGATATAACGACTGCCGATAACAACGTCGTGAGTATCGTTGATAATTGGTGCTACTAATGCTGGCACTTGCTCGGGTGGATGACTAAGATCAGCATCCATGACGACGATAACATCGCTTTTAGCGGCAGCTGCACCGGCAAGAATCGATGCGATGAGATCCGGCTTCTCTCGACGCTCAATCAATCGCACTTGATGTCGGTTCCATGCACGTATCTTGTCCGGCGTACCATCGGTAGATCCATCATCGACAAAAATGATTTCAAAAGTATCAGGTGATAGGTTTTGTGCGTAGATCCGGGTCAATAATAAATCGATATTCTCGGATTCATTGAGGGTAGGCACTACAATGGAAAATTGGATCATTTAATTCCACGTGGTTAAGTGCGCTGTTTAATTGGCTGCTGCATCAGGCTGTTTTGATTTCTTTTGGTATCGATTGACAGCTTTATTGTGATCGGACAGATTAGTGGAGAATTGCGATTCTCCATTACCCTTGGCTACAAAATAAAGCGACTCGGTTTCTGCCGGATTGAGCGCTGCGCGAATAGAAGCCAATCCTGGCATTGCGATAGGACTGGGCGGTAATCCGATGCGGGTATAGGTGTTGTACTCGTGATCGGTTTGCAGATCCCGTTTGCGTAAATTGCCGTCAAATTGCTCTCTCATGCCGTAAATTACCGTCGGGTCGGTTTGTAATCGCATTCCTTTTCGCAATCGATTGATGAAAACGCCGGCGATTTCAGCCCGATCTTTTTCAATGCCCGTTTCTTTTTCGATGATTGAGGCCAGAATTAGGGCTTCGTAGGGCGTGCTCAAGGGTAGAGAGGTTGCGCGAGTTTCCCATTGAGTCTGTAGATGATTCTGCATTTTTTGGTAAGCGCGCCGCAGAATATCGAGATCGCTATTTCCTCTGACAAAGTAATAAGTATCCGGAAAGAACAATCCTTCGGCATTTGTTTCCGATGCGCCGATTAGTTGCAGTATTTGTTGCTCCGAAAGATTATCGGTACGATTCTGAATTGCGGGGTGTTCATTCAGAGTTTTTCGAAGCTGAGTGAATGTCCAGCCGTCAAGAAATCGAATTTCCGTATGCTTGGGATCACCTTGAGTAAGATAATCAAATAATTCAATCTGGGTGATGCTTTCAGTGAGCTTATAATCGCCTGCTTTTATAGCGGACTCTTGGTTACGGTAGCGTGCGAGGATGATCAGAGACCATTTGGTGGGGAAAAGCCCTGCATCGGATAATTGTTGTGCTACTTGCTTTAGATTGCTGCCAGGCGCTATAGTGAATTCATATGGTGTGGTGGGGAGCGTAATGCTGGAATGTACATGCAAATAAAGCCAAGAAATGGCCAGGATTACTAATGACACACTGGCCATAAGCAGACGAATAAGCGTTTGCATACTTCAATCGGCTCAATTTAAACACGACGGAAAACAAGAGTTCCGTTTGTTCCACCGAAGCCAAAAGAATTTGAGAGCGCTACGTTAATATTCATCTCTCTTGCAGTATTGGGAATATAGTCCAAATCACACTGTGGATCTTGATTGACAAGATTGATTGTCGGTGGTGCGATTTGATGGTAAATGGCAAGTGCTGAGAAAACCGCTTCTATGCCGCCTGCAGCACCAAGCAGGTGTCCTGTCATCGATTTGGTCGAACTGATGGCAACTTTTTTCGCGTGATCGCCTAAACACCGTTTTACTGCGATGGTTTCCGCAATATCGCCAAGTGGTGTGGAAGTGCCGTGTGCATTGATATAATCGACATCAGTCGTATTGATTCCCGCATTTCTCAGGGCATTGGTCATGCAGCGTGCGGCACCTTCGCCGTCATCGCAAGGGGCCGTCATATGGAATGCGTCTGCGCTCATGCCAAAACCGGGTAATTCGGCATAAATCTTTGCGCCGCGGCGCTTTGCATGCTCCAATTCTTCTAAAACCATGATACCGGCGCCTTCGCCCAAAACAAATCCGTCACGATCGATATCCCATGGGCGACTTGCCGATGCCGGATCGTCATTTTGCGAAGACAGCGCTTTGGCTGAAGCAAATCCACCAATCGCAAGCGGTGTGACGCAGGATTCTGCGCCACCACATACCATGACATCGGCATCGCCGTATTCGATCATGCGTGCCGAGTTGCCAATGCTGTGCGTTGCCGTGGTGCAGGCGGTTACAATCGCAATATTAGGGCCTTTGTAGCCATACATGATCGATAAATTTCCCGCTATCATGTTGATGATGGTGCTGGGAATAAAAAAGGGTGAAATCTTGCGCGGCCCGCCTGCATGATATGCGGAATCGGTGTTTTCAATCATCGGTAAACCACCGATACCAGAGCCGATATTGACACCGATTCGTTCAGCATTAAGAAGTGTTATATCATCAATCCCGGCATCTTTTACAGCTTGAATTGAAGCAGCCATGCCATAGTGGATAAATACATCCATGCGGCGTGCTTCTTTGACAGAAAGATATTGATTGACGTCGAAGTCTTTTACTTCCCCTGCGATTTGCGAAGTGAAATTCGATGCATCAAAACGAGTAATCCGCGTGATTCCGGATTTTCCAGCAATTATATTTTCCCATGCGCTTGAAATTGTACTTCCAACCGGAGATACGATACCAAGGCCGGTTACGACCACCTTACGTTTGGACAAATTGACCCCGTTTACATTACGTTGTTAATAATTTGCTAATTATGTATTAGCGGTGACGTAATCGATGGCTTCTTGCACCGTGTTGATTTTTTCGGCTTGTTCATCAGGAATCTGACAATCAAATTCTTCTTCCAGCGCCATAACTAATTCAACAGTATCGAGAGAATCTGCACCCAAATCATTAACAAAAGACGATTCGTTTTTAACATCCGCCTCATTGACACCCAGTTGTTCAGCTACGATTTTTTTAATACGCTGCTCAATATTTTCCATCTAAACTTTCCTCTATAGTAAGAAAAACTTGGTCATTCTAGCAAATTTTCAAAACGAGCAACACTGGCATCTGATAGTTTGTGTGGAAAATAAAAAAGATGCATGAGTTTATGGATGATTTTCAGTATCGTGATGATATGAAATTACACGTGGACGTTGTGGTTCCCTCAATATGCTGAACGTAGTTCATTTCGGCGAAAATGACATGCGTCTTCTGAAAAGCATCATGTATGTTGATGCGGTAATTGATTCTCTTCGAGTAAAAAAACAAATTCGTTTCCCGCGCTGGTCTCGAGCCAAGTAAACGGTAACTCGGGAAAAGCTTGTTCCAGTTCGGTGCGGTTGTGTCCGATTTCAACCACCAGGATACCACTATCGGTTAAGTGCTGCGCAGCTTGCTGCAGTATGATGCGGGTTGCATCCAGACCGTCGCTGCCGCTGGCAAGAGCAGCATGCGGTTCGTACCGATATTCTGGAGGCAATCGCTGCATTGATTCGGCGTTGACGTAGGGTGGATTGCTGACAATCAGGTCGTAGCGTCTTCCTTGCAATGTGGAGAATAAATCGGATTCAATCAGTTCGATTCTTTGCGTTAATTCGTAATCCTGCAGATTTTTATGCGCTACGGCGAGTGCATGCGTAGAAATGTCGGCGGCATCGATTTGCGCATTTTCGAATGCGTGCGCCATCAGTATGGCAAGACAACCCGAACCGGTACAAAGATCCAGTGCATTACCGATGGTATCCGGATTCGTGATCCAAGGTGCGAATTGAGTTTGCAATAATTCGGCGATGAACGAGCGTGGGATGATGACGCGTTCGTCGACATAGAAGCTGTACTCGCCGAGCCAAGCTTCGTGCGTTAAGTAAGCAGCTGGAATTCTGTCATCTACGCGGCGTTGAATGACATTCAGTACGTGTTTACACTCCGTTTCGGTTAAACGGGCATCGAGAAACGGCTCGAGTTGATCCAGTGGTAAATGGAGTGTTTTCAGAATAAGATAAGCCGCTTCATCATATGCATTCGTAGAGCCGTGACCAAAATACAAACCGGCTTGGTTGAATTGACTAACCGAGAATCGCAACAAATCGCGGATGGTTTTCATTTGTGTATAGGCTTGAGCGATCATGGTGGTGACATTGACGGAAAAGGGGTAGCAATGTAGCACAAAGTGCTGCCAGGGGACAGTTTGCTGTAATCACAAAGAGTTATGAAGTTGGAAATAGATTCGGATATTCGATTCATGCAAGCCGCTCTCGTGCTTGCCAAACAAGCTCAAGAAAGCGGGGAAGTTCCGGTCGGTGCTGTCGTGGTTCGAGATGGCATTATTATTGGAAAAGGGTTTAATCGTCCGATTGCTGCAGCGGATCCATCCGCGCACGCGGAAATCATGGCATTACGAGATGCGGCTAATTACTTGGAGAATTATCGGTTGCCGGGTTGTACGTTGTATGTAACTTTAGAACCTTGTGTAATGTGCATTGGTGCTATTTTTCATGCACGTATCCAGCGCTTAGTATATGCCGCAGCTGATCCGAAGACGGGCGCATGCGGCAGTATTGTCGACTTACCTGCACAAACCAGCTTGAATCATCATTTGCAAGTTGATGCAGGCATCCTGGCAACGGAAGGTGGTGCGCTGCTAAAGCAGTTTTTTGCAAAAAAGCGTGAAATATCAGAATGAGGCAGATATGAAAATTAACATTGATATTTCCATGCAGCAAATGAATGTTCTTGATGATTGCGGCGCCAGCATTTGCCAATACCAGATTTCCTCGTCAAGAAACGGTACTGGGCAGCAAAATGGCAGTTTCTGCACCCCATTGGGTAAGCATATCATTCGAGCCAAAATTGGTGCCGGCCAACCAGTCAATACCGTTTTTATCAAACGTCGACCAACGGGTGAAATCTATACGGCGGAATTGGGGAGACAATTTCCTAAGCGCGATTGGATCTTGACACGGATCTTATGGCTATCCGGTTGCGAGCCGGGTTTTAATCGCATGGGGTCAGTGGATACGATGCGCCGCTTTATATACATTCATGGAACGCCGGATAGTGTCGAGATGGGAAAACCGGGTTCGATCGGTTGCATTCGGATGCGCAATAGCGATTTAATTGGGTTATTCGATCAAGTTTGCGTTGGCACCGAAGTCTATATAACTATCTGAAATTTTGTTGCTGTAAGAATTTCTAGCGTTGTTTACAGTATTTGGGAGAATACTGTAGATGAACATACATAAACGCACCCGCTTAACTTTACTGGATCGTCAGGAAATCTGGCGGCTCTACCAAACTCGAGTCTGGAAGGTAACGCANNCTCAAGCGAGAAGCCAAGCGCTATAACAAATTTTAGCCGCCCAGTATCTTATACATCCGTTTTGCATTTATTGAATGATTAAGATGCTGCCAGCCCCGTTGCAATCGAACGATTATGTGACATGGCGGTAATTAATTGATACTACACCTGCATCGCCGGTTATAAGTGGAGTGAATTTTGGTTTCTATCAATATAAGTATTACTGTTTGCTTCGTTGATCGATTGTTGCTTCATTCCCGGAAATATTTTTTCATGAATTTCTTGAAGCGCGTAAATTTCTTCCAATGCTTCTAATGGAAATCCTTGTCGATTGATCCCTTTTTCGACAATTAACAACTTATTGACGTAGAGATAGAATTCCTTGTATCCCCAGTGTAATTCGATCATGTCGGCAATCCTTCGATAATTGGTATCGAGGACCGATTCTTTGTCGCCTAAATAGGCTTTGAAAGCTTTAATCGAGTTTTTTAGCGGCATAATACTGTTTCCTTGCAAATTAGAATCTAAGAATTAAGATTGAAAAGCATGGGTTTTTTTATTTTTATTGCATTTTGCTATCAAGATGATTAACGGAAAACTTTTTGAAAAATTCAGTTATAGTGAGAGATTCAATTTAAAAGAATTTTTATAACAACGATTCGATTTGACAGCTAATTGGTTGGTGCAGCGATGGAAATATTAAAAATGATAGGCTTGTTTGTTGTTACTGCGGTGGCAGAGATTATTGGCTGCTATTTGCCCTATCTTTGGTTGAAGGAAGGGAAATCGTTTTGGTTACTTTTTCCTGCCGCTGTCAGCTTGATATTCTTTGTTTGGTTGTTGACACTACATCCCCAAGCGGCTGGGCGTGTTTATGCCGCTTATGGCGGGATTTATATTTGCGCAGCGTTGATGTGGCTATGGGCAGTGAACGATATTCGACCTGTTCTGTCCGATTGGATCGGGGTGGGGTTTTGTTTAATAGGTGTGATCGTTATTATGCACGGTCGCGAGGTGATTCGATAGCTAAGCCTTTATTTGTTTTCTGATTTGTTCTTGCTTAATAATGTAGCGTTGAATCATGGCTTCCATGCTGGCAGGTAGTTTGATGAATTGGCATCCTGCACGCATGCAATTTTGTCCATTACGCAATGTAATTTCGTAGGTATTTTTTACCTGAATGGTTGTTTTTATAGTGCCTATTTCAGGAAGTGTGATTTGACAGTTTTCATAAATAATTCCTGGATCAAAATTAATCACGGGATGCTGATCGATAA
>DJMI01000101.1 GCA_002435335.1 Nitrosomonas sp. UBA6494 | reverse complement strand
CGATGTGACCGAAGTATTGCCGGCCGCGACTAAGACATTGAATATGCAGCCAGATGTTCTTGGAACATGGATGTATCACTGTCATGTCAATGATCATATCAGCGCAGGGATGATGACCACTTATACCGTGGAATAGCAAAGCACTATTTAAATTTTCCGGAAATCCGCATACGTTGTCCTAATACATGCGGATTTCCGCGAACCACATTTTTCGCAATGCAGCATGCGTTTTGAATGAAGCACGACCTCGGATAAAAAATGCTATCGCCATTAGCGCTGGTTAAGTTAATAGAAAATAAACAATACGGTGTCGAGTATCAACCCATCATCGATTTGAATGAGCAGAAAATTTATGCTTATGAGTGCTTGGCCAGGTTTTATGATCAGAATGGATCAATACCGCCAGATATGGTTTTTAAATCGCTGCACAAATGCCCTTTGAGTTTGTTCCGGGTCGAATACGAGATCAAGACGTTGCAGCTATCCCATGCGCCCGACAATAAAAAGCTTTTTCTGAATCTTGATCAAGATTCTTTTTATGCTTGCGGCGTTGAAGGGGAAAATAATCCTTTCCTTGAATTATTCTCGGCATGGTCAAAAAAAGATATTGTCGTCGAACTGATCGAAAATTCAGAATTGAATGACGCCAGAATGAGTCTGGCGATGATCGATTTATTATCGAAAACCACAATTCAGACTGCGATCGACGATGTTTTCAATCCGCAATCGCTCATTTCAACAGCGGTTATTCATATGGTGGATTTTATCAAGCTTGATCGCTATATCTTGATCAAGAAATACGACAAGAAATTTTTCCATTTGGTCAAATCGATTGTTGATTATGCTCACTACACAGGCAAAAAAGTTGTTCTGGAAGGCATAGAAAAAAACAGCGATCTGCTATTTGCGAAGCAATTGAATGTCGATTATGTTCAGGGTTATCTGTATCGGGATATTTTTATAAATAAAATGAATTGATTTCTTAAAATGTTACCGTGCAGCCCGCTTTTCGACGAATCATTAACAGGTCGATGAAAAACTATCTGCGTTGCCGCCGCAGCGTTAAAAACAGGCTCAAAATGCTCATTTATTAGGCATAGACTGCGTATTTTGCTTGTTTTTGTCGGCTAACTTTCGAAATAAGTTGCGCTTAAATGCTGAAACCGCTAAAAAATGAGCACTAAATTGCGTATTTATCTTGGAGTAGGATAGATCAAAACGGCAGCTTAAATCCAGGCGGCAGACCTAATCCACTGGTCAATTGTGCCATTTTTTCCTGAGTGGTGGTTTCCACACGTCGAACGGCGTCGTTGAAGGCAGCAGCAACCAAGTCTTCTAACATTTCTTTGTCGTCATTGATCAAGCTGCTATCGATACTGACGCGTTTTACATCATGTCGGCAGGTCATGATGACCTTGACCATGCCTGCTCCGGATTGACCTTCCACTTCGATAGCAGCGAGTTTCTCCTGCATTTGGCGCATGTTTTCCTGCACCATTTGTGCTTGTTTCATCATATTGCCGAGCTGGCCTTTCATCATGATATTTCTCCTTACTTATAAATGGGTTTAGGTTTAATGGTTGCGATGTTTAATTTTGCATCAAATTGTTCAATAAGTTCCTGTACTACCGGATCGCTTTCCATTGCTGCGATGGCTTCAGCCTGTTTTTGTTCTTCTTCGCGTTGTTGCAGTACCACCGGCGTTATTCCGGTAATGGAGCCTACGGAAATCTTGAGATTAACGGGGTTACCAAAATGAGCTTGCAACGCAGACTGAATTTTATCCTGATATTTCTTTTCTAGCAGGTGCTTATGCACTTCCGGTAAGTACAACTCCACCGTGTTCGCAGTCACGATTTTGGCTTCACTATGCTGCGCAAGCATTTTAGACATGCCGGTAAGTTTCAGTTGCTGAGTGAGTTGTGCCCACTCCAACTTGCTCGACATATCTTGTGCCGGTAGTTGTGGCGGCTTTGAGTCAATCGCTACTTTGTTTGCAGTAACGGCGATTGTTCGTTGATTGGTCGATTGTGTTGGCGCTGTAGCTTGTTGCTGCAATCCATCGTTTGGCATAAACGCCAACATGCGCATCAGTGTCATGGTAAATCCTGCGTATTCGTCGGGCGCTAGGCTCAGATCGCTGCGTCCGTGTAGTGCAATCTGATATAACAATTGGACGTCTTCGGGAGAATACGATTGAGCTAGCTTCGTGATGCGCGCATATTCCGGTAATTCCTCATCAATCGCTTGCGGTATGGTTTGCGTCAGTGCGATTCGGTGCAAGAGTGCGGCCAAATCTTGCAATGCGGCGTCATACGATAGGCATTGCGCTTCCATTTCATCGGCCAGTGCCATCAATTTTTCTCCGCTTTGCTGAGCTAATGCTTCGAGCAAATCGAATAGATAACCTTGATCGATAATGCCCAGCATATCCCGCACAGCCGTCTCTTCCACCTTGCCTTCGCCAAAGGCGATGGCTTGATCCAGCAGACTTAGCGCATCACGCATGCTGCCTTGAGCGGCGCGTGCAATCATTCGCAGCGATGCGCTATCGGCTTGAATCTGTTCTTGCACCAGAACATGCTGCAAATGCTCGGCAATTTGCGTTTGCGGAATTTGCTTCAAACTGAATTGCAGACACCGCGATAATACGGTCACCGGTATTTTCTGCGGATCGGTGGTTGCCAGCACAAACTTGACATGTGGCGGCGGTTCTTCCAAGGTTTTCAGCATCGCGTTGAATGCCGATTTGGACAGCATGTGCACTTCGTCGATGATATAGATTTTGTAACGCGCACTGGTCGGCGCGTACATCGCGTTTTCAAGCAACTCGCGCATGTTGTCAACCTGGGTGTTGGAAGCCGCATCCAGTTCGAGCAGATCGATATAACTGCCACTGTCGATTTGCCGGCATGCTGCACAAGTACCGCAGGGCGACGCGGTTATGCCGGTTTCACAATTCAGTGATTTAGCCAGAATCCGAGCGATAGTGGTTTTACCGACGCCGCGAGTGCCTGTCAACAGGTAGGCGTGATGCAAACGGTTTTGTTCCAGTGCATTGGACAATGCTCTGACCACATGCTCTTGTCCAGTCAATTGGGAGAAATTCTTGGGGCGCCATTTGCGCGCGAGGACTTGTGTTTGCGACACGGTTTTGATTAGATTGGTAAATCTGCCAAGGGTATCGTTCAGCAAGGAGCAGGGTGGCGAGCCCGACCCCCGGCACTTGCGATAAATAGCTGTGGCTGCTTCCTTCCGGACCTGACCAGGTTAACTACCTCACAATGCGGGGAGGCCCGCCATAAACTCATAAGTTCGGCAGTATACCAGTAGATGCGGGATTACTCCAATTTCAACCGCATGACCGGTTTTATTAGCTTCATACACTCTGCATGCCAATTTGCTGCGCATCCAATTTAAAGCATGTTGATGAGCAAAGCGATTACAGATAAGCAATAAAAAATCAGAGAAATACTTTTTTCTTGATTGTGGTTTTCGTTATAATCCTGGAACACCTTGATCTCCAATGGTGTTTTTGTTTGGAGATTGCTGAGTATTGGCCAATCGACCGTGATGTTTGGGAAATTACGGTTTTTTTTGTGTCAGGCGGGTGATCACAAAAATCAAAACCACCTTGCAGGAGAAAATTCATGTCATCCAAGTTGCTTGCCGGACCGATAGTGCGCCGGGCTACCAAGAATCGCGTTTGCGTATGGTTGGCTACGCGTCAACCAATAACAATCAAACTGGAAATATTGGATCAGAATCAGCAGGTTTTGGCGAGTAGCCATGCAGAGGGGGGGGCGACCGGTTATTGCGCGATCGGAAAAAACTTGCATGTCTATCTACTGCAAGCGCGGGCACCTTCGCAAGGATTTCCGCAAGATTGCTTATTGCAATACCGTTTGGTGGAATTCGATTCATCGAATGACGAGCTCGTTTGGGATTTGCGTACTTTAGGTTTGACGTACGCCAATGAAGAAAATCCAAGTTTTATCATTACCGATAAACTGTCGAAAATCCTGCATGGCAGTTGCCGCAAACCGCATGGGTACGATTACCAGCATCATGATCGCTTGGATGCTTTGAAAATCGGCGACGACTTGCTAAACATGCACTATCACGATCCGAATCAACGTCCTAGTTTATTAATTCTCAGTGGAGATCAGATTTACGCAGACGATGTGGCGGTTTCGCTGTTGGCCATGCTACAAGAGAAAGCAATTGAATTGATGGGATATGAGGAGTTGTTGCCAAACCAGATCAATCCTTTGCGAATTCCTTTGAGAGGCCGAAAAGCAATTTTGCACGATAACAAATCCGGTTTTACATCGGACAAATCCCATAATCATTTGCTGAGTTTCGGTGAATACGCCGCCATGTATCTTTATGTCTTCGGTAATCGTGACAGTTGGCAGCCGGTACTCGATTGGGAGGTATTACAAAATTCCAAATTTGATCATAATGATAAAAAAGTAACACCGCGCCAAGCATTCGACGTAGAGCTTGAACCGTTGCAGCGATTCCATGCAACCTTGCCCCAAATCAGGCGGTTACTGGCCAATATCGCTACCTACATGATTTTTGACGATCATGAGGTAACCGATGATTGGAATATTAACGGCGCATGGTATCAAAAGGTGCGCGATTCAGCGCTAGGACGGCGCGTTGTCAGCAATGCGTTGGCCGCTTATTGGGCATTCCAAGGCTGGGGCAACGATCCGGATAATTTTGATAAGGATTTGATTTATTCCGTTACTAAACAGTTGAGTGGCGACCAGAATAATGTAGAAGTAGGTGATCGCTTCGATCTTTATCTTTGGAAACATCGCAACTGGAATTTCTCCGTGCCGACCAACCCGCCGATAATTGCATTAGATACACGCACACAACGACAAGTTGATCCCGGTGATCATGATTATCATCCTCCGCGTTTATTGGATCGATATGCATTGGATTGGCTGCGTGTGGAATGGGCAAAGCTGAAAGCTGATTTGAGTTTGACGAGTGAAGTATGTCCTGTTTTGATTACTTCCGTGCCGATTATGGAATTTAACAATATTACTTTTGTTAAACAAGCGGTGTTGGCTGTAACCGGTGTCGTAGAGAGCTGGAAGCCACTGAAATGGTTGGAGAAAATATCTAACCAAGAGGGAAAAATGACTGGATTAGCGGTATCAAAACTGGATGTAGAGGCAACTAATAAAGATGGCTACGCGGCATTCTTAACCACTTTAGTCGACAAAATGGGTATTCAACGTTGTGTCTTTTTATCCGGCGATGTGCATCATTCCTTTTCTGCCATTGCTTGGTTTAAAACAGCCGGCAAGCGTTTGGATTGTTATCAATTGACCAGCTCCGCTTTAAAGAACAAACCTCACGACATAGATAAAAAACTGATAGACCTCGGGGAGAAACAGACATCTCCTGTTATGTTTAACAGTTTTCCCATTTTCCCAACCTGGAGATCTAAAATACAACTGCTTGCCGAGAAAAATACCGGGATACGGATTTCAATCCAATGCAATTTGGCATTGATAGAGTTTCGTGATGGTCTACCGGAAAAACACACGTTATTAACGGGGGAGGAGATTCCTCTGGTATATCTGTTACCCAAATCATTATCGGATTGAAATGAATCAGCGTTTGCTTAGAGGTGTATATATTTGCTAGCGATTCCAAGATTCTGTAAATTCTTGCAGTAAGGATTGGTATAAATCGATGCAAATTTTGATCAAACCGAGTGACGCCGGTGCGTGGATTTCGTGTGTGCGGCGAGTCTGGCTCGATAAGCATGAGCCGATTACGTATGAATCCGATGCTTTTAATCGGTTGCTCAGTGAGCAAGGATTGGCGCACGAGGCCGCCATGCTAGCCAAGTTGGAGGAACAAAATCCTGTCAGTAAGGCTTCTTCTTTTGAGCATACGCAATCTTTGATGCGCGAAGGCGTACCGGTGATTTACCAAGCGCGACTCGTGGATGAGCAATTAGGGTTGGTAGGGTACCCGGATTTTCTGATTCGACATGAAAGCGGGCAATACCAGGCCGCCGATGCCAAACTCTCATTGAGTGAAAACAAAAAATCGATCCAAATTCAGCTTGGTATCTATCGACGCTTGCTAGCGACAAAACTGCCCGCTATGGTTTTTTTGGGTGATGGCCGTACTGCGCTGCTTGGCGACGAAACCGATTCCATCGTGGATGAATTTATCGATGACATGCGGCGTGTGCTCAATTTGCCGCAACCGCCTTTGGTACGCTATAGCCACAGCAAATGCCGCATTTGTCCGTACGAGCCGTATTGCCGCCCGGAATTTGAAACGCGCGAAGATGTTTCATTGTTGTACGGAATTCATGGCATGGCAGCGGATCATTTGGCTGAAGCAGGCATTGTTACCATTTCGCAATTAGCTGCCAGTACAGTCGAGTCAATTCCGGATGTGCCACATCTTAAAGGAAGCAAAAAGAAGCATCGCGCTATTTTGCAAGCTAATGCTTTTTTACGCGGCGAATTATTCAAGCTGGGAACGCCGTTATTGCCGGAAGGTGCTTGGATTCATTTCGATATCGAAGACAATCCGTTGGCGCCGAACCGTGAACGCCATGTTTACTTGTGGGGATTCCTGTTGCCGCCGTATGCGCAGGAAAATTTCGATTACGTATGGACTGATGACGAGAGCAAGGATTATGAGGGCTGGCTTGGGTTCTTGCAAAAAATCGAACAGTATCGCCAACGATATGCGCGGATTGTGTTGGCGCATTACTCTAACCATGAAAGAGCTACCATTCAGAAATACGCCGAGCGGTACGGCATGATGCAACAGGAAACGGTTGTTTGGTTATTAGGGCGTGACAGCCCGTTGTTTGATATTCAAAAACCGGTACTCGACAATCTGGTGCTGCCATTGCAAGGTTATGGCTTGAAAGACATATGCAAACACCCGAAACTGGTCAATTTTCAGTGGGAGAATACCGAATCCGGTTCGCAGTGGTCGGTGGTGCAATTCAATCGCTTTCGCGCTGAAAGCGATGCGACCGAGCGGCAGAAATTGAAAAACGAGATACTGGGCTATAATCGCGACGACGTCATGGCGACCCAGAAACTCGAACAATGGTTGCGCAAATTGTCCGCTANNCGGATGAAAACCAAATCATCGCCGAACGGCGCGCAAAACTGTCCGAACTGCGCCAATCGGGCAATGCCTTCCCGAATACCTTCCGGCGCGATCAACTCGCAGCATCATTGCATCAGCAATCCGGCGAATTATCCAAAGAAACATTGGAAGCGCAACCAACGACCGCCAAAGTGGCCGGGCGCATGGTGCTGAAGCGGGTGATGGGCAAAGCCAGTTTTGCCACCATCCAGGACATGAGCGGACGTATTCAATTGTATATTTCCGACGATCATACCGGCGAAGCGGCCCATGCGGCGTTCAAGCATTACGACTTGGGGGATATTCTCGGTGCGCAAGGCACGCTGTTTAAAACCAAAACCGGCGAATTGTCGCTGCGCGTGACGCAATTGCAATTGCTNNGAGCAGAAATACCGCCAGCGCTACCTGGATTTGATCACCAACGAAGACGCACGCAAGGTATTCACCACGCGCTCCAAAATCATCCAGGCAATGCGTGAATTCTTCGTCGCGCGCGATTATCTCGAAGTGGAAACGCCGATGATGCACCCGATTCCCGGCGGCGCCACGGCGCGGCCTTTCGTCACCCATCACAACGCGCTCGACATGGCACTGTACTTGCGCATCGCCCCGGAACTATATTTGAAACGACTGGTGGTCGGCGGCATGGAGCGTGTATTCGAAATCAACCGCAATTTCCGCAACGAAGGCATTTCGACGCGCCACAACCCCGAATTCACTATGGTGGAATTTTATGAAGCGTATCAGGATTTCACCTATCTGATGGATTTTACCGAGAAAATGCTGGCGGAAATCGCGCAAAAAGTGCTGGGCACCACCGAAGTAACCTATCAAGGCAAAACCATGGATCTGGCGAAACCGTTCGCCCGGTTGACCATCACCGCAGCGATCAGGCAATTCCACCCGGANNTATACCGATGCGCAATTGAACGACCGCGACTTTCTGATCAACAAACTGCAAGCACTCGGCATTCATTACAACCCCAAAGACGGCATCGGCGGGTTGCAATTATCGTTGTTCGACGAAACCACTGAGCATTTGCTGTTCGAACCGACGTTCATCGTCGATTATCCTGCCGAAGTCTCACCCCTGGCGCGGCGCAACGACCACAACCCGGATATTACCGACCGTTTCGAGCTGTATATCGCCGGACGCGAAATCGCCAACGGCTTCTCCGAATTGAACGACCCGGAAGATCAAGCTGCGCGCTTCCTGGAACAAACCAAAGCCAAGGAAGCGGGCGACAGCGAAGCGATGCACTACGACGCGGATTATATTCGCGCCTTGGAATACGGGCTGCCACCGACAGCGGGGGAAGGCATCGGCATCGACCGTCTTGTCATGCTGCTGACCGACAGTCCGAGCATTCGGGATGTGATTTTGTTTCCGCAGTTGCGGCCGGATTAGGGGGTGGCTATGAAACATATCTCCTATGGATGAGTAATATCAAGCCCCCTTTATTCAGTAAACAACGCTAGAAATTCTTACGTTTGATAGGCTTCTTAGTTAGATGGACAATTCAATAAGAAAGAATGAAGTTTGCGTAATCGGGCTGCCGCGATGTGATTTTGTATTTTCTTCAACGCGTAGTTGCTTTATTGGATACAGCTTCGAAGAAAGCACACTTGAGATGAATCTTTTGCGAAAGCTGTTGCAAGAACGCGGTATGCTTGTTGAAGAAGCGGCAGGAAATTTGGCGCCGGGACAAAATGCTTTTTGTGCAAAGATATGCTCGAAAATTATTACGAGTCAATTCTGCATAATCTTGCTTAATAACGAAGAGATAGGCGGTCGTGAATTACCAAATGCCAATGTAAATATGGAATATGGTTTAATGTTAGGTTTTAATAAATATGTGATTCCTTTTCAACATCAAAAACAGACATTGCCTTTTAATGTCGCAGGATTGGACACAATTAAGTATGACAATAAGAATTTCGAAGAAAAGGCGATTAGTGCAATAGAAAATGCTATCGCTGCCACAACTCAAATAAATGTGCCTCAAGATTCTGGAGATCAGAGCTTAAAGCTTTTTTTATTACAACGTAATGTTCTTATTTCAACGTTGGAAGACGAAGGAGAGCGTGCTCTGTATCGACTCGGGGAACCTTTGGGATTTAATCTTTTTACCAATTTTGGTGGTCACGAAGTGGTTTATTTCGGACGTTTTGCAGCAATCCGTGCGGAATCAATAATCTGGAGAATTCGTAAGCTTGCTGAGATCTTAAATAGTCGAATAGCTTCGATGCCATTTCGAGTAAAAACAGGAATGGTAACGACCGAACAAGTCGAAATGATCAAGCAAATATTCAATACATTGAGATTTTGGATACTTGTTTCATCTGATCATGACAAACAACTCATTGTAACAAACATCACAAATGATCCAATTTCCTATGAGGTTGAAGTAATCACACTTGAGGAAGCTATGGCTGAAGTTCGTTCATTACCGGGATATGGTGCCTAACAATATCATCCGACATAGGAAAAAAAGGGGACAGGTCTTGACATCACGCCATAGCCCCTTGAACAAGTCTCTGAAAAACAAACTGTGCATGAATTTTGCGTGAATGTGCTGATTTCAAATTATGCAGCAGCTTCAATATTCCATCCGGGAAATACCAGTACCGCAGGGTGGCATTTGAGGGCTTTTGCCAATATTTTGGCGCGCTCAATCCCCAGGTTGATTTTGTCGTGTTCGATGGCGGAGATCGTTGACTGCGGAATACCGGTGAGGGCGGCCAGTTCGTTCTGGCTTAATCCCTGGAGTTCGCGGATAATTTTTACTGATTCGCCAACTGTGACGTCGCATGTTTTTTTTGCCAGTTGATATTCGTTCATTATTTTCTCCGGTAATCGTGCGGTGAGATCTGTTCAACGAGAACATAAACTTGATCGTTGATGATTTTATAGATAACCCGGTACTGCTGATTTAGCCGTGAGGAACGGTAGCCATTCCATTCTCCGGTCAGCGCTTCGTCAGCAAAGCCTTTGATCAGCGCTAATCCTTGTTGTCCGGAAATTGTGACTACATCCTTCCATTTCTCGTATTTCTTCAATACCGCTATCGGACATAATTTTAATTGCTTTTCAGCATGTTTATGCTCGTAAATTTTCCACATACCATGAATGGTATGTCAATTCTATGAAAGCGGCAACGATTTATCGTTCATTCTACTAAGCTCTGAATCACACAAAAAGGAGTCATCCATAAGGATCAACGAAAAATACAACCGTTTTACCCTGGCAGCCAAGCTGCATTCCCCAAGCTCTACAGACTTACAATTCGAACGAATTTTTTTGGCAAAGTTGTTAACAATGGCAAATTACCAGTATCCAATTCATAGAATTATTTCAGTCGTGCTTTTCGTCTGGTGCAGTAACAGGAATTTCTGTTGATTTGCAGTCGATTTGTAGTGATTCTTGTTTGTCGTGATCCCACGCGATGGAGCGGTAATCAAAGCCGTTTTCGATGGTCGGCTTGATTATGTCGAAGAAGGGCGAGATATCGAAATCGCGAGGTGTATATAGGCTGTGGTGGCGAATGCGGTAAATTTCGGCGTAACAATCGACATGCTTTGGGTCATCCGACCAGGTACGCTGCATGATGGGCAAGATGGGGTAATGCACTGATTCAAAGGCTTGTGCGATCAATGTGGAGCAAATCGCACGAGTCGGATCGCCACTGCCGAGTGACAGCAAACGCCTGCGAAATCGTGTAGGAACCGGTGCTGTTGGCAACAAATAGCGCATCAGATCGAAAACATTTTTGAGATCATAATGGTGACCGATACGTGCAATTGCGTAATTTATGACGCGATTGCGATCGTCTTCGTTCAATCCTACCGGACGGCAAATTCGCGTGTGCATTTGTGCATAGTGCGCCAAAGATACCGCGCGCACACCTTCCTGTAAATCCGCTTCAATCAATACTTTCGGAAGTTCCCAGGGCGCACCGATCGGAAGCGCATTACCGATATAAATGGCTGCATGTGACCAAGTCGATTGTGTAAGGTATTTGATTGCAATACTGATTCGCGTGTTTCCTTCAACCAGCAAAACATCGCCGGGTTGCAGGGTGGTGGCAAGCTTTTCCTGAGTTACGGTTGCAACCTGGATATTTTGACGGACTTCTTTGCTTAAAAATTTGGCTAGCTTACGACCAAAGATTTGGGCTAACTGATTCATGGTTTTTCCTTACGATCAAAGCGGATTATTTTTAGCAATTATGTGGATACAATCGAGGCTGGAAGCGGAGTGTTAATAGGTACGGTTGATCCAGGTGCTTTACTATGGCAAGATACCGCGCTAAGTAGGAAAATTGCTTTGTTTAAAAATCACTAAATAGAGGCGACTTTGGACGAAATTATAAATCAAATTGCTGTTTATTTTGAAACTGTGCCGCTATGGCCATTTATAATATTCGGCTTGTTGGGGATAGCGGCGGTTATGGTAGATATCGTTAACCGCAGGCGCCGCGATATGGCCGTGGAAAGCTTTCGCTATACGATCGAAATAGAATTTGCCGATATGTATCCGCAACACAAGCGCTGGCCGAAAGATATCAATACTTATTTGACCGCACGTTTACCTGAAATGTATCAGAATTTCGAAGTACTGCGTTTGTTTGTGCCGCAAAAAAACTTGCTGAGCTACAATACTGATTGGAATAATTTTCGCGACTTTTGTCGCACCATCAGCGATGAAAAAATCGCCGCGTTTGAACAAGCATCAATCGAACCTAACCAAACTCCCAGTCAGGAACCTGATCCGAAAGTGGTTTTTCATGAACTGGTAACGAAATTGCTCAGGCATACGGAATTCAAATAATTGTTTTTCGTTGCAGCAGTTGACGGTAGTGCTTCGATCATTGCCGACATTCACATCATCCATGACTAAGCACGATAAAACGGTTGGTTCCAAAGTGACGGTGCGTCCGGTAATGACGTATCGCGACATGGGAAAATTTATCGATGTGCCTTGGCATGTTTATGCGCATGATCCTATGTGGGTACCGCCGTTGCGGTTGGAGCGGCGCTTTCAATTTTCTCGCTATAATCCCTTCTTCAAGCATGGCGAATGGCAGGCTTGGGTTGCTTATCAGGGCGATCAGCCTGTCGGACGAATCAGCGCGCAAATCGATTCATTGCATCAGGAGCGTTACGGTAAGGATAGAGGGCACTTCGGTTTGTTGGAGTGTATCGACGATTCTGAAGTTTTTGCCGCATTGATACTGCATGCGGAAGCTTGGCTTGCTTCGCGGGAGATCCGCCATATCAACGGCCCTTTCAATCTTTCGATCAATCAGGAATGCGGATTTCTGGTCGATGGATTCGATACTCCTCCGATGATCATGATGCCGCATACGGCACGTTGGTACAGCCGATTGCTGGAGGAGCAAGGTTATCTTCCACAGAAGGACTTGTTGGCTTTTAAGATCAAAGTTGATTTTGAGTTTCCACCTGTGATGAAGACGATAATCAAGAGATTTTCATCGCAGATTACGTTGCGCACGTTACGACGTGATCAATTTGATGCAGAGATGGAAATTCTCCGTGATATTTTTAACGATGCCTGGTCTGAAAATTGGGGCTTCATTCCGTTTACGCAGGAGGAATTTGCAGAATTGGGCAGCAGTTTGCGTTTGTTATTACCGGATGACTATATTCAAATCGCCGAAGTGGATGGCAAACCGGCTGCCTTCATGGTTGGCTTGCCAAATCTCAATGAAGTGCTGATGGAACTCAACGGCAGCCTGTTTCCGTTCGGTTGGCTGAAACTGATAAAAAAAATCCGCAATCGTGAAATCAGCACCGGCCGCATACCATTGATGGGAGTTCGCAAAAAGTATCAGAATACCCCGGTCGGTATCGCATTAGCCGCTATGGTTATCGATGCACCACGCAAAGCCGGTTTGGCTCGCGGCATCAGGGAAGTCGAAATGTCTTGGATCTTGGAAGACAATGTCGCGATGCGTCACATCTTGGATAAAATCGGCAGTGAACCCTATAAGCGTTACCGCATTTTTGGAAAAACGCTGTGAGTGTTGAAGTTGATTCAATGCCGAAGTATGCCGCGGTGGTGCTTGCGGCGGATCGTACTGGCAAAGATCCGATTACTCAATATACGGGTGCCGCATGTAAAGCTTTTGCCCCGGTTGGGGGTATTCCGATGATTATTCGTGTCTTAGATGCATTGAGCGGCTGCGAACAAATCGCTACCATCATTTTGTGCGGTCCTCCCCAATCTCTGCACGACCAGTGCCCGGAATTGAAACAACGTATTGCTTCGGGGCAAGTGAAATGGACGCGTAACTTGGATTCACCTAGTCGTAGTGCCGACAGTGGCGTTGGTTTGGTGCCCAATGATATGCCGGTACTTTTGACGACGGCGGATCATGCACTACTTACTTCTTCCTTGATTAATAAATTTTTACAGCAGTCATCGATCGTGTCGGGTGATGCAATTGTCGGCACGGTCGAATTGCAAACGATTGCGGCTGCATTTCCGCAATCGAAACGCACGGTAGTTCGCTTGAGTGACGGGGGATTTTGTGGTTGTAATTTGTTTGTTTTCAAACCGCAAGGTCGATCGTTGATCGGATTCTGGCGGCAAGCCGAAGCGTTGCGTAAGCGTCCGTGGCGGCTTATAGCGAAGGTTCTCGGTTTCAAGACGGTTTGGCGCTATTTGTTGGGTACATTGACCTTGCGGCAGGCTTTGGCGGCGGTTTCGGAGAAAGCGGGGGTCGACATCGCTGCAGTGGTTCTTGACGATCCCCGTGCCGGTATCGACGTCGACAAAGTTGAAGATTTAAAGTTGGTTGAATCGATCATTAAAGCGGATTCATGAAGCTCATCGATCGCTACATTGCACGGGAAATCATGCTGCCGTTCGCGGTGGTACTTTTGATACTGGTAGGCTTGTTTGCCAGTTTCAGCAGTGCCCGTCTTTTAGCGGGCGCGATTACTGAAACCTTGGGTATCGCTGCACTGGCTAAACTGGTATTTCTGAAGACAGTGATTGCTTTGGAAGTGTTGATACCGATCGCACTGTATATTTCGGTTATTATCGGTTTGGGGCGACTTAACAAAGATCATGAACTGAATGTCATGCGAGCGAGCGGCATCAGCGGTGAGCGTATTGTGCTGATGGTATTGATCGTTGCGATACCGATAGGCATTTTAAGCGGCACTTTGTCGTCTTATGTTCGTCCTTGGGCATATGGCGAAAGTTATCTGCTCGATGCGCAAGCAGAAGCGGATTTGAATACCAATCGTTTTCAGGCCGGACGGTTTTACGGTAGCGAGAAAACCGGGCGCATCGTTTATGTACGTAGCAAAGATGAAATCGACAGACAAATGCACAACATTTTTCATTTCATCAAAAAACCGGATAGCAGCGAAATCGTTTTTGCTAAACAAGCAAAACAAATTCAACCGACTGCGGATGAACCAAGACCGCATATTTTGTTAACCGACGGCATGGTTTATCAATTAAGCAATGCGGTTTCCGTGGATGATCGAATTCAGTTTGAAAAAATGATTTACTACATCGATAACGATTATGTCATGAACTACCGGCGTAAGGCTGCTGCTACCCGCACTTTGTGGGAATCTGATCAATCACGGGATATTGCGGAATTGCAATGGCGCATTTCTCGACCGCTGGGCACAATTTTGTTGGCTCTAATAGCAGTGACTTTCATACGCTCGACGCCACGGCAAGATAAAACCGAACGAACCTATTTATTGGCTGCACTGGTTTTCGCTGCTTATTATAATCTCAGCGGTTTGGCGAAAACCTGGGTCGAGCAGGGCGTTGTCGCCAGTATTCCGGGTGTTTGGTGGTTGGATGCATTGATGTTATCGGCACTCGGTATTTATGCATTGATCATCAGAAATAACTGGAAAAAACGACAACCAGCATGATCCTTTACCGCTATATCATATACCAGGTATTGATCGGTTTTGCGATTGCTACGGCAATCTTGCTGCCGTTGTTCAGTTTCTTCGATTTGCTGGATCAATTGGACGATGTCGGCAAAGGGACTTATCGTGCAAAAGATGCTTTTTATTACACGGCATTGCTATTACCGCGCAGATTTATTCAAATCGCGCCTTTTGTGACGCTACTCGGAACCGTGATTGCATTGGGGAAACTGGCCGTGCATTCGGAATTGATTGCAATGCGAGTGGCCGGTTTGTCGCCGACACGCATCAGTCTTGCTCCCCTCAGTGTCGGAGTGGTGTTATTGATCGGCGTTGCGATACTGGAGCAATTCGTCGCGCCGCAATTGCAGCAACAGGCCTTTACTTATCGAGCCAATGCATTGGAGCTTACCGTCGAATTAGGAAAAAATCTCGGAATTTGGACGCGTAACGAAAAAAATATTTTGCGCATCGGTCAGATTGTCAATCCTAGGAGAGCTGCCGATATTGAAATACTGCATTTGGATGATGCGGGTTTTTTGCAATCGCATACTTTGGCACAGTTTGCAGAAGTCATTGACGATGAAATCTGGGAATTGCAGCAAGTTGTCGTCAGAACATTCAACGGAGATCAAATCATACCTGAGCGTATCGATGTGCTACGTTGGCATTCGTTTGTCCATCCCGATGATATCGCAACACTGACCAAGCCGCCGGAAAGCTTGTCGCCATTGGAATTGTACCGGCATGTGGAATTTCTGCGTAGCACCGGCCAGGAGTCGGATTCATATGCTTTGGCGCTGTGGCGTAAAGCAGGTAGCGCATTGATGTCAGTTGCGATGTTGTTGCTTTCGATCCCGTTTGTATTCGGTTCGATTCGCAGTGGACTGAGCAATAAATTGGTTCTTGCCGCACTGATAGGTATTGCAGTGTATCTTCTCGATCAAATCATTGCCAATACCGGTCTTATTTTGCACTTTAATCCGGCAATGGTTGCATTGACACCCGGATTGATCATGAGCATGTTAGCGTTAGCGTGGTTGCGCCGGACTTTCTAGGAGTTCTGCACTCATTTTCCCATCTGAATTGAATATAAGCGGGAAGCGCCGAGCATATTGATACCGTCTGCAAATAGAATTCATCGCTTACTACTTGTTATCACTATTAAAACTACTTCAATTGAACGATATCGAACAACTCACTGAAATTTTGCGTCAATTCCGCGACGAGCGCGATTGGGCGCAGTTTCATAATGCCAAGGATCTGGCTTTGGCGTTGAATATCGAGGCTGGGGAATTGCTCGAAGCTTTTTTATGGAAAACGCCGGAGCAGGCGGATATCGATTGTGTGAAAGAAGAACTGGCAGATGTGATGACGTTTGCTTTGCTGCTCGCCGACAAATATGGATTGGACGTAAAGCAGATCGTCTTGGAAAAGATGGAGAAAAATGCCTTGAAATATCCGGTAGAAAAATCAAAGGGGAGTGCTAAGAAATACACGGAATTATAGGCTTTCCTTTTTTTTCAATGCGTCAAAACAAAACAGGCCGTACGATTGGTACGGCCTGTTTTTATGTTTTATTAAGTAAAAAACGCAAATTAAAATTACTTAATGATCGCGTTCAATTCACCTTTGGTATAGCGATTTGCCATATCTTCCAGTGAAATAGGTTTGATCTTTCCAGCTTGTCCTGCGCAACCGAATGCTTCAAAACGCGCTTTACAAATTTCTTTCGCAGCGGCAGTTGCTTCTTTCAGGAATTTACGCGGATCGAAATTGCTTTTATCGGTTTCCAGGCTGCGGCGGATCGCACCGGTCATCGCCAAACGGATGTCGGTATCGATGTTGACCTTACGCACGCCGTATTTGATGCCTTCTTGAATTTCTTCTACCGGTACGCCGTAGGTTTCCTTAATGTCGCCGCCAAATTTGCGAATAATGTCGAGCCATTCTTGCGGTACTGAGCTTGACCCGTGCATAACTAAGTGGGTATTCGGGATGCGCGCATGAATTTCTTTGATGCGCTGGATCGCTAAAATATCGCCGGTCGGTTTGCGGGTAAATTTATATGCGCCATGCGATGTGCCGATGGCGATAGCCAGTGCATCGACGCCGGTTTTTCGCACGAAGTCGGCGGCTTCTTCCGGATCGGTCAATAATTGATCGTGCGACAATTTGCCTTCGGCACCATGTCCGTCTTCAGCTTCACCCATACCGGATTCTAGAGAACCGAGACAACCCAATTCGCCTTCAACCGATACGCCAACAGAGTGAGCGATATTCACGACATCAGCGGTCACGTTAACGTTGTATTCATAGGTTGATGGTGTTTTGGCATCGGCCTGCAAGGAGCCATCCATCATAACGCTTGAGAAACCGCTACGGATCGCATTGACGCAAACAGACGGTGAAGCACCGTGATCTTGGTGCATAACGATCGGGATATGCGGATAGGCTTCTACAGCGGCAGCGATCAGATGACGCAAAAATGCTTCACCGGCATATTTCCTTGCACCGGCGGAACCTTGCATGATGACGGGGCTGTTGCATTCATCCGCAGCTTGCATGATGGCTTGAATTTGCTCCAGATTATTGACATTGAAAGCGGGTAAGCCGTAACCGTTTTCCGCTGCGTGATCGAGTAATTGTCTGAGTGATACGAGTGCCATAGAGATCTCCTTAAAAAAATTATCTTGAAATTAGTATTAGTATAAGCGATTTCCTGCTTGATTCTGCCTAAATGCTTGCAAACTTTTAAAGCTATGTTTAGCGATCTTCAATACCTTGCCGTAATTTCCATTCACCGACCTTGATGATTTTCATGGTGTTAGTACCCCCGGTCTTACCGACCGGCTCACCGATCGTCATAATCATGAAATCGCCATGGCGTACTACACCGCGGCTAAGTAATTCCTGTTCCGCCAGATTTAGTATTGCCTCTGGGTCATTTAATCCCAAACCGAACTCTACCGGATATACCCCTCTAAACAGCGTTACCCGCTGGCGAGTTACTTCGTTCGGGGTGAGCGCAAAAATGGGTACTTTGGAGCTTCGGCGCGACATTAACAAAGCAGTGACACCGCTTTGCGTCAATGCGGCTATGGCACGAATCTGCAAATTACCGGCGGTATACATGGTCGAACTTGCAATAGCTTCTTCAATCGTCGCCATTGCGATGCTCGACGTGCGACGATCATGGCTGATCTGATATTCTTTTTCCGCTTCCAAGCAAACTCTTGCCATGGCTTCCACCGCTTCAACCGGATATTCGCCCGCTGCAGATTCTGCTGACAACATCACGGCATCCGTGCCATCGAGCACGGCATTGGCCACGTCGGAGACTTCTGCACGCGTCGGGATCGGATTGGTGATCATCGATTCCATCATTTGCGTCGCAGTCACCACAATTTTGTTATTAGCTCTGGCAGAACGAATCATACGCTTTTGCAAGGCCGGAACCACTGCATCGCCAACCTCAACGGCCAAATCGCCGCGCGCAACCATGATAGCATCGGAAGCTTCCAGAATATCATCAAGCGCAAGAATCGCTTCAGAACGCTCGATTTTTGCCATCACCATGCCTTTTCCGCCTGCTTCCTGCAATAAGGCGCGTGCCTGCCTTACGTCATCACCGGAACGTACAAATGATACTGCCAGATAATCGGCACCAAATTCCGCCGCTGTTTTAATGTCCTCCAAATCTTTACTGGTCAAGGCAGGGGCGCCTAATCCGCCGCCTTTGCGATTGATGCCTTTATTATTGGAAAGTACACCACCTTGTACCACGACACAAAATACCTGATGTCCTCTGACTTCCGAAACGCTTAGTACAATGCGACCATCGTCTAGCATCAGCGTTGCACCAGCTTCCAGATCGTTGGGCAATTCCTTGTAATC
This sequence comes from Nitrosomonas sp. UBA6494, assembly GCA_002435335.1. Lineage (GTDB taxonomy): Bacteria > Pseudomonadota > Gammaproteobacteria > Burkholderiales > Nitrosomonadaceae > Nitrosomonas. Next base: position 20,358 of record DJMI01000101.1, on the reverse strand, counting down.
CAAGCCTACGCGTTCCTGATTACCCAATTCACACAACGCATCCAGAATAAATTGATCGCCTACTTCCAATCTGATTTTACCGTGTTCGAACTTACCGACACGTATTTTCGGGCCTTGCAAGTCTGCTAACACACCCACGGTAACACCGGCTGCGCGTGCTATTGATCGCGTCATTTCGACAAATTCGATATGCTGCTCGCGCGTGCCGTGGGAAAAATTGATCCGAACGACATCGACACCAGCTCGGATCATGCGTTCCAGAATTTTGGGATTGCTGGAAGCTGGTCCCAGCGTGGCAACGATTTTCGTTCTTCGGATCATAGTGTGGTTGATGACTAATTAGCGCGAATTTCTAAAATTTCCACCGCAGGCAATTTTTTTCCTTCCAGAAATTCGAGGAAAGCGCCACCTGCTGTCGATATGTACGAAACTTTGTCGTAGATATCATATTTTTGAATTGCGGCAATGGTATCACCACCGCCAGCCAGCGTGAAAGCCTTGGTTTCAGCGATTGCGCGTGCGATTTTTTCGGTTCCGGCACCGAATTGATCGAATTCGAATACTCCTACCGGACCATTCCACACCACCGTACCTGCTTTCATGATGATATCTGCCAATTCTTGCGCGCTTTTCGGCCCGATATCGAAAATCATATCGTCATCCGCTACATTGGCGGCATCCTTTAAGACTGCGGGTTCGTTGGCGTCAAATTTTTTGCCGACTACGACATCGACCGCAATCGGAATCGATGCGTTGCGTTTCGCCATTTTTTCCATCAATGCTTTAGCGGTAGGCACCAAATCATCTTCGCATAACGATTTACCGACATTTTTACCAGTAGCTTTCAAGAAAGTATTGGCAATCCCACCGCCGACCACCAGTTGGTCAACTTTCTCCGACAGCGATTCCAGTACCGTCAATTTGGTGGAAACTTTCGAACCGCCCACAATCGCCACCATAGGACGCGCTGGACTCAGCAATGCTTTAGTCAATGCATCCAACTCTTCCGTCAATAAAATCCCGGCACAAGCAACCGGCGCGTATTTGGCAATACCGTGCGTTGAAGCTTCTGCACGATGCGCGGTGCCAAAAGCGTCCATGACGAAAACATCACACAACTTCGCGTATTTCTGTGCGGTCTCGTCAACATTCTTCTTTTCGCCTTTGTTAATGCGGCAATTTTCCAAAACGATCAATTCGCCAGCTGCAACATCAAATCCGCCGTCCACCCAATCTTTGATCAAACGAACCGGCCTGCCTAGTCGTCCGGCAATGTTGTCAGCTACCGGTTTAAGAGAATTTTCTTCCGTCCACACACCTTCTTCCGGACGCCCTAAGTGCGAAGTCACCATTACTTTGGCGCCTTGTTTCAGGCAATGATTAATTGTTGCCATGGAAGCGGTGATACGCGCGTCCGAAGTCACCTTGCCATCTTTTACCGGCACATTGAGATCTGCGCGTATGAATACACGTTTACCTTTCAAATCAAGGTCAACAAGTTTAATAACAGCCACGATAAACTCCTGAATTGTCTGTAATAAAGCATAAAGGATAGCCCATGCTACCCTTTATGCTTCAATCAATCGAAATCGCTGCTCAGGCTTCGTATACCAACAGCCTTGCACGATAAACCGTTAATCTATTTACCGGATACGACCCGAACCATTTCTAACACTTTGGTCGAATAACCCCATTCGTTGTCATACCAGGCGACCACTTTGACAAAGCTTTTATCCAACGCCATGCCTGCTTCGGCGTCAAAAATCGACGTGCAGCTCTCGCCGCGGAAATCGGTGGAAACCACTTTTTGATCGGTATAACCGAGTACGCCTTTCATCGCGCCTTCGGATGCGGTTTTCATGGCTTGGCAAATTTCATCGTAGGTAGCTTCTTTTTCCAATTCGCAAGTCAAATCGACCACTGATACATCAGAGGTTGGAACACGGAAAGCCATACCCGTCAGTTTTTTGTTCAATTGCGGAATCACCACGCCAACCGCTTTTGCAGCACCGGTTGATGATGGGATGATGTTTTCCAGAATACCGCGACCACCGCGCCAGTCTTTGTTGGATGGGCCGTCAACGGTTTTTTGTGTTGCAGTGGCCGCATGCACTGTGGTCATCAGGCCGCGCTTGATACCGAAATTGTCGTTTAATACTTTTGCCATCGGCGCCAAGCAATTGGTGGTGCATGATGCATTGGAAATGATGCTTTCGCCTTTGTAGGATTTGTCATTGACGCCATATACGAACATCGGCGTATCGTCTTTGGATGGCGCAGACATAATGACTTTTTTCGCGCCAGCGATCAAATGCTTCTCGCATGTTTCCTTAGTCAAGAACAAGCCAGTGGATTCGATCACAACCTCCGCGCCTACTTCATTCCATTTTAGCTCTGCGGGGTCTTTGATCGCGGTCAAGCGAATTCTTTTGCCGTTGACGACCAATGTATTGCCGTCAATCGATACATCACCTTGAAAACGGCCATGCACAGAATCATGCTTCAGCATATACGCCAGATAATCAGGTTCAAGCAAATCGTTGATCGCAACGATTTCTATGTCCGGAAAATTTTGTACTGCGGAGCGAAAAACCATACGCCCGATACGACCAAACCCATTAATACCAACTTTAATTGTCATTCTATACTCCTTAGATAAAAAAACTGTGCACCGAAGTGTGATGAACTCCGGGTACTTAAATTTTGATTGACTTAGAGAATGCTCTTAACAGTTTTGACGACATTCTCAACGGTAAAGCCAAAGTGTTTGAACAACACGTCAGCTGGAGCTGATTCGCCGAAGGTGTCAATGCCGATTACTGCGCCATCCAAGCCGACATATTTACGCCAAAAATCGGTAACACCGGCTTCAATGGCTACACGCTTAATGCCATTTGGCAAGACACTGCCTTTGTAAGCGGGTTCCTGACGATCGAATACATTAGTGCAAGGCATTGATACCACGCGCACATGTATACCTTCATCAGCCAATGTTTTTTGAGCACTCATCGCCAAGCCTACTTCCGAGCCGGTAGCAATCAATACCGCTTGCGGTTTGCCGTTACCTGCTTCGGACAGCACATATCCGCCTTTATCGATCAGTTTGATTGTTGCTGCGTCACGCTTCTGGAATGGTAGATTCTGACGACTGAAAATCAGCGTCGATGGACCGTTTTTGCGCTCGATTGCACGCGCCCAAGAGACGGTTGATTCAACCGTATCGCACGGACGCCATACATCCATATTAGGAATATAACGCAGCGTTGCGGTTTGCTCTACTGGTTGGTGTGTCGGACCGTCCTCGCCTAAGCCAATGGAATCATGCGTAAATACGAAAATATTACGAATTTTCATTAATGCGGACATGCGTAATGCATTACGTGCATATTCTGAGAACATCAGAAAAGTTGCGCCGTAAGGAATCAATCCGCCATGTAACGACAGTCCGTTCATCATTGCGCTCATGCCAAATTCGCGCACACCGTAATAAACATAATTACCACCGTTAGCCTTGCTGATACCTTTGGATCCCGACCACAGCGTCAAATTGGAACCGGCTAAGTCCGCTGATCCGCCAATCAGTTCAGGCAAAACCGGTGCCAATCCTTCGATCGCATTTTGCGATGCTTTCCGACTTGCGATTGTTTCCGCTTTGCCGTTGACTTGACTGATGACGCTCTCAACATGGGTTTGCCAGTTAGCGGGTAAATCTCCGGCCATGCGGCGCTTGAATTCGGCGGCTTCGGTAGGATATCTTTCAGCATATTCCGCAAATTTCTGATTCCACTCCGCTTCGAGTTTTTGTCCTTTCTCTTTCGCATCCCAAGCCTTGTAAACTTCTTGAGGAATTTCAAACGGCGGATGATGCCAGCCGATATGCGGCCTTGCAGCAGCGATTTCGGCATCACCTAACGCCGCGCCATGCACTGAATGGGTGTTCGCCATGTTTGGAGAACCCAAGCCGATCACTGTCTTGCAGCAAATCATGGTTGGTTTGTCGTTAACCTTCTTGGCAGCTTCGATTGCAGCTTGAATGGCAACCGGATCATGTCCATTGACGTTAGGAACAACATGCCAACCGTAGGATTCAAAGCGCTTCGGTGTGTCATCTGTAAACCAACCTTCGACATGGCCATCAATGGAAATGCCGTTATCGTCGTAAAAACAGATCAACTTGCCTAGACCTAGCGTTCCCGCCAATGAGCATGCTTCGTGAGATACGCCTTCCATCATGCAACCGTCGCCCAAGAAAACGTAAGTATAGTGATCGACGATATTGTAACCGGGGCGATTGAACTCAGCCGCCAGTACTTTTTCCGCCAGTGCCATGCCGACTGCATTAGTGATACCTTGACCCAGTGGCCCGGTCGTTGTCTCTACACCTGGGGTATATCCATATTCTGGATGCCCTGGCGTTTTGGAATGAAATTGTCTGAATTTCTTGATTTCTTCCATCGGCAGGTCGTAGCCTGTCAAATGGAGTAAGGCATAAATCAACATCGATCCATGCCCGTTGGAAAGAATGAAACGATCGCGATCAGCCCATTGCGGATTGCCAGGATTATGACGCAAGTGATGTATCCACAACACTTCAGCAATTTCAGCCATACCCATCGGCATCCCGGGGTGACCGGAATTGGCTTTTTGCACGGCGTCCATCGCCAATGCGCGAATTGCACTGGTCAAATCCTTGAATACCGGCGCGTCAAAATCCTTGAATGTCCCCATCTAAACTAACTCCATAATAATTAAGAAAAAAATCACCCCTTATGGTGATTTCCAAAACAAAGAAAATCAGCTATTATCTCTTAAACTCCTTTCGAGAACAACTGGAAGTCTTCAATTTACAGCCAAAAATTGAAGTAACAACAGGGATTTCCTGATTAAATCAATTGCCTCGTAACTTAATTCCGAGTAGCTTTATTTTTCTATACAAATGCGTGCGCTCCAATCCGGCTCGCTCGGCGACACGGGTCATATTTCCGTTTTCCTGATCGATTAATCGCTCAAAATAAGTTTTTTCAAACAGATCGCGTGCTTCACGCAAAGACAAATCCAGTGGAATTTCCGGTGTAACTGAAACAGAAGCTGATTCCGGGAAAACCATCGCCTGCTGCACTGCTTCAGCGGATATTTCATCACCCGAAGTAGTCAATACCAACGAATGCACGACACCGGTCAATTGCGTCAAATTGCCTGGCCAATCGTAATTACGCAAACTATTCAGTGCTGCGGTGCTGAACTGCAGCGTGGGACGTGCTTCGCCGGATTCGACAAAACGCAGCAAAATCTGATTTGCCAAATCGGGAATATCTTCGCGGTGAGCACGTAGTGCAGGAACTCCGATGCTCAAACTACTTAATATTTCGTATAGCTTCGAATGATATGCGCCTTGTGCCGTTAATTCAGCCAGAGGCTGTGAAGTCGCACATACCAAACGCACATTATATTTATCGAGCTTGCTCAACATTAACAACAATCCTTTTTGTCCTAGCTTACTCAATTCACCGATATCCTTGAGAAAGAGGACGCCATCTCGCGCCAACTCAAGCAAATCCAAAGGAGATTCAGCCAATGACGTCAAAGTCTCGGGTTCCACCCACGGTGTGTTGGGACGTTGCATAAAGCGTGCGCAAATTTCTATGCCGGAACCGGGTTCACCCATCAATAACAACGGCGTTTTCAAATTTACAACTTGCTCCAATCTCTTGCGAAGATCGGTGATTAAAGTTCCTTTGCCTAGATTCGCTAACGAAAGCGTTGATTGTTGTTTACTCTGTCCGCCACGCAGTGCTTTACTGACGGTACCTAGCAGTTTTTGTAGCGGAATGGGTTTTTCCAGATATCCGAATGCACCGATACGGGTTGCCTCTACCGCGGTGTCGATCGTACCGTGACCGGACATCATGATCACCGGCATCGTCAACATTCCATTGCTTGCCCACTCTTTCAGCAAGGTAATGCCATCGGTGTCAGGCATCCAAATATCTAACAGGACCAGATCAGGTCGCGATTGATTGCGCCATAGCCTCGCTTGTTCGGCATTTTCCGCCAGCGCAACACGGTAACCCTCATCCCGCAAAATCTCGGATAGCAATTCACGGATACCGATTTCATCATCAACAATAAGTATTGTATTGTTCGTTAGCATTTAAAAATATCTCCACATACGAAATCTAATCAGCTTCGACAAAACTGTCAAATATCACCGTCATTGCTGAGAGCGCTATTGTATGGGCAATACACCGTATAACCACCTGATTGTTATGCCACATGTTCAATCGATTTTTTCTCGATTGTGGGCAGCATAATTGAAATTTGCGCACCGTGCGGTTTGATGTTTTCAATGTGAATCACTCCCTCGTGTTCTTCAATAATTTTTTTTACGATTGGTAACCCCAAACCGGTGCCTTTCTTTTTGGTAGTGACATATGGTTCAAAAACCCGGGCTCTGATTTCGTCAGAAAAACCGCAACCGTTATCTCGTATGGATAATTGTATTCCATCGCGCACTTTCTCTGTTTTGATTTCAATCAGCGGCTCAGACGAGTCAATCAAGGCATCTTGCGCATTTTGCAATAAATTATGCAATACTTGTCGCAATTGTGTTGAGTCACCTCGAATAGTCGGGAGATTGTCTGAGAGTATCTGATTGATTCTAATTTGCTTGTTGTTATCTGTTACCATGTTGGCCGTCTCGTACAATAACAACACTTCCTTCACCAATCTGTTGAAATCGAGTGGCTGTAATACCAATTCGGGTACACGGGCATACTGATTAAACTCGTTAACCATTCGTTTTAGTGCTTCCACTTGATTCACAATGGTTTCTGTCGAACGCCGCAATATTTTGGCGTCATCCTCGTTAAGCTTGTTTATAAGTTTATGTTGCACTCGTTCAGCCGACAATTGAATCGGCGTCAGTGGGTTTTTAATTTCGTGCGCCAGACGCCGAGCTACCTCACCCCATGCTAATGCCCGCTGTACTTGCACCAGATTGGTAATATCATCAAAAATAACCACTCCACCGCCACCGGAGATTTTGGGCAGCCGTGTTCCCCGCAACAGCAAAACCTGATTATTGCCGTCTTCCGAGCGAGTTATTTGGCGCTGCCATACACCGGTTTCGTCGGAATTAAATCCAGTTCGGATTTCATTGATCAACTCGGCAACACGCGGCTCGCTGTCCACGCAACCATCGATAATCGAACCGTCAAGACTGATCAGCGGCGCTTGTAAAATCCGCTCAGCACTGCGATTCGCTTTGGATAGCGCCTGTTGATCGTCGAACACCAAAACGCCGGACGACAAATTAGCTAAAATGCTCTCCAGGTGTGCGCGCGCACTTTCAACCTCATGTTGGGTATGTTGTTCTGCAGCACGCGATTCCTCCAGCTGTTGCGTCATCAAATTAAAAGATTCCGTCAGCACTCCCAGCTCATCACGACTGTGTACCAAGTGACGTCGACTATAATCTCCTTGGGCGATAGCGCGCGTACTTTCCGCCAACATCCCAAGCGGCGCGCTCAAATTCTCGCTCAACAGCGAAGCTGTCGCCAAAGCGGAAAACAACGAGAGTAACAGTGCCAGCGTCAATGTGACGCTATACAGGCGTGTCAGTCCCTGGCGTGAGAGAATCAACTCCTGATAATCCTGAAAACCGGCTTGTACACGCTCTGCATCTTTGGCAAGTTGTACAGGAACCGGTTGCAGCAATTGCAGCATCCGAATATCTTCTTTCAAGCTCAACACATTGACAGGCACGATAACGCGCAAATAAAGCCCTCTATCGGCAGTGGGTTCAATAGCACCGTAAGATTTCTGTATGCGAATATGCCGCATCACCGCCGCATTTGGTATTCCTGGAAATGCAGCTACTTCGCTTTGACTGGAAAATGCAATGACTTTGCCTTCCTGATTAAACAAAGTCGCTTCTTCCACTTGCGACTGCAGCAACAATTCGTTGAGGATCAACAGTGGCGGGTTGGATGGTTCGGATAAAACCAGCGCGGTAGCTTGCGCTTTTTTTTGCAATTCTTCCAGCAAATTTTCTAACATGGTCTGCCCCAGACTCAAGCCGCCTTCCAAAGCACGATCAACTTTGACATCAAACCATGATTCAATACTTTTTTCGAGAAACTGCACCGATACGGTATACACCAATGCGCCCGGTAATATCGCCATTAATGAAAAAACCAGCATCAAGCGCAAGGCCAGCCTAGAACCGAATACCCCGGAATTGAGTCTGCGCCTGAATCGCCACAACATTACACCCACGATGACCATCAGGAACAACACAAAAGCAATATTGATAACTAGCAATAACTGGTATTTGCGTTCAAAAAACTCAGTATTGGCCCCTGCCGTCGCAAGCAGGAAAAGCAATACCGCTCCCAATCCGGTAGCGACGATCAATACATATTTCACTATTGATCCTTATAATGGAACGGTTGTCCCGGCGGCGGCAGACGCATGCGCCATTCGAGTTTCTTGGAATCCAAGTTCCATTGATTGGAACCTAATGCTTCCACCTGAAATGGTTTAGGCATACGAGTCAGATCCAGCCAAATACGCAGCGAAGCAATATAGTCGGAATCTTGTCGTATACCGGATTTGACTGTGAGCGAATAATCGTTGAGCTGTCCCAGTGCGTGCAACGCTTCGTCGAGCGTATTGAAACTCTGAGAATACGATGGATAGCTTAAATGATATTGGCGCGTCAACGCATAATAGCGCAAACCAACCCGGTATTTGCCACGCACCACTTCGTCGTCTTTCCAATACCAGCGCGCATCAACCAAACTAAATTTGACTGCAAAATAGAGCACAATTCCTTTGTCCAACGCTTGTTCCAAAGTAGGATTCAGCGTCACATCAGCATCCAGGCTGAGCACTAATTCTGTATCCTTTGCCGCCACGCTTACTGAGTTTACTTGGATGCCTTGTGCGTACGCTTCGATACCGCAAAGAAACACTAACAGTAAAATTGCAAAAACATGCAATCTCGTCCGCCAGATATGGTGTGCGTCAGTTTTTCTGAAGTAAGGCATAGAAAAAACCATCATGTTGAATATCAGGTAGCATTTGACCTTCGATCAGAACATCCGAAGCAAGCGGCAGGCTACATGCGTCAGAATGGTGTGCCAGAAAGTTATCTATAAGCATTGTATTTTCTTCAGCAAAGATCGAGCAAGTAACATACAACAACTTACCGCCTTTTTTTAAGATTTTCCATAATGCATCCAAAATGGAGCGCTGACCGGCGGCGAATTTCGATAAATCATTCTCTCGGCGTAACCACTTGATATCGGGGTGGCGACATACCACACCTGAAGCGGAACAAGGTACATCAGCTAGAATCCGATCATAATGCTGACCATCCCACCATTGATCGGGATTTCCTGCACTCCCGCAAATCATATGCTCAACCTGTAATTGCAACCGATCGAGATTTTCTCGAACATAAACCAGTCTTGCAGCATCATGATCCAAGACGGTCAAAGACACATCCGCCAACTCCAGGATATGCGTACTCTTACCGCCGGGAGCCGCACAAGCGTCCAAAACTCGCATACCATCTTGCAATTGCAATAAGGTAGCGGCAAGTTGTGCTCCCGAATCTTGCACAGTTACCCAGCCTTGCGCAAAACCGGGCAGATTTTCAACCGACAGCGGTTGTTTGAGCAAAAGCGCATTTCCCCACAACCATTCCGATTCTATCCCGTACTCCGTTAAAGTATCGCGGTAGGTTTGAACGTCAGTCTTGCGTTGATTGATCCGCAATGTCATTGGCGGGCGTTTATTACTCATCGAGAGAATTTGATGAAACTTTTGTGGATATTGCCGGCGCAATTTATCGATCCACCATTGCGGATGCGAAAAAAAACCGGTTTCCTTTTCGGTCGCCTGTTGCAATAAATCATCACGTTGCCGCATAAAATTGCGCAATACCCCATTGACCAAACCTTGCATCGCTTTGCTTCGTTTTAGCGACTGCACAGCCATTACCGCTTGGTTGACGACGGTATGAGGTTGCGCTTTACTATATTGCAATTGATACAAGCCAACCAATAACAAATATCGTAATTGATCGTCACGCAGTGTTTTTTTTAACAATAAGGCGAGAATGGATTCCAATTGCATATAAAAACGCAGCACGCCGTAGCTCAAATCCTGAATTGCGCCTTTTTGCTGCTTCGATAGTGTGAGATCGGAACGCCACAGCGTTTGCAAAACTTCCGTCAAATTGCTTCCGGCCAACACCCGGGCAATTACGGACACTGCAGCAAGTTGTATTTTAATCATGCGCGTTCACGGAGGCAGCAACAGTATCAAACACTTCCCCGGGTCGTAGCGGATTTCCAGTTAAAAAATCGGCCACATTTAGTTTTTTGCCGCCAGGTTTTTGCACCACGGTAATCTGTAATGCCCCTTCACCGCAAGCAACGGTAATACTGCTGCGATCCACTGATACGATTTCTCCGATTTTTGCTGTTCTTACGTTTTTATCAGCGACAACCTTGGCATGCCAAATCTTAAGTAACCAATCCTGATGTTGCGTAAATGCACCTGGTGACGGATTAAATGCACGTATCATGCGGTCGATTTGCACGGCTGGTCGATGCCAGTCGATCGCAGCTTCACTTTTGTTGATTTTGGCGGCATAGCACGCTTCGTTGTCATTTTGTTTGACGGCCATCAACTGGCCATGTGGGAGTAGTTCCAATACTTTAGCTATACTGCGCGCACCCAATGCACTTAGCTTGTCGTGTAAAGAAGCTGCCGTTTCATCAGTATTAATCAGCAAACTTTCCTTCAGCAACATATCTCCGGTATCCAATCCAGCGTCCATTTGCATAATGGTAATTCCGGTTTCTTTATCGCCGGCCAGGAGGGCTCGCTGAATCGGAGCTGCACCTCGCCATCGTGGCAATAACGATGCATGGATATTCAGACAACCAAAACGGGGAATATCGAGTACCGCTTTTGGCAAAATCAATCCGTATGCAGCCACCACCATGACGTCGGCGTTTAATTGACGCAATTGCATTTGAATCTCCGAGTTTTTCAGCGTCTGCGGCTGCATCACAATCAAATGATGCTGTTGTGCAAGTAATTTAACCGGGCTTGCAATGGATTTCATTCCTCTTCCGGCAGGGCGATCCGGCTGAGTCAGTACCGCTACAATTTGGTGATTCGCTTTAATTAATGCACCTAATGCATCAGCTGCAAAGAGGGGGGTTCCGGCAAAAATGACTTTCATGCTGAACGGTAGTAGGAATCAATAGGGTAGTAGTGTGGAAATTTTAATATTGCATTCGATAAACGATGGATCATAGGTTGCGTTGTTTTTTCTTCAACTTTGCCAAAGCGCGTGCTTGCTTCAGGCGTGACCAGTATTCCACGAATACTTTTCCTGCCAAATGATCCATTTCGTGTTGAATGCACACTGCCAATAATTCACCGGCTTCCAAAACAAAGGTCTCACCTTGCACATTCAAAGCTTTCACAGTGACAGATTCTGCGCGTTGCACTTTTCCGTAGATACCCGGTACCGACAAACAACCTTCTTCATAATCGGATATGCCGCTACTGGCAATGATTTCCGGATTAATCAATACCAGCAATTGATCGCGCGTTTCCGAAGTATCGATCACAATAATGCGCTGATGGACATCGACTTGTGTCGCGGCCAGTCCGATTCCCGGAGCGTCATACATGGTTTCTGCCATATCTTTGATCAAGGAACGTATTTTATCAGTGACTTCCGCTACGGGAGTCGCTACAGTATGTAATCTTTCATCCGGGTATTGTAGTATTTTTAAAATAGCCATGAAAAATTGTGTAGTTTAGTTAACTCAAACTTGCGTTTAGACCGTATGATTGAATAATCATTCTCATCTTATATTACTTGTCCTTGGGGCTATTCATGCAAAAGTTTATCATAGCGTTGATTCTATTTCTGAGCCTGCTTTCTGTTACTTGCGTCAAGGCAGACAATTCATTGCTGCGTGACGATACACCGGATCGGCATGTCGTGGTACCGGGTGACACACTATGGGGAATTGCATCGCGCTTTTTGAAAGATCCGTGGCGCTGGCCTGAAATCTGGGGATTTAACCGAGAGCAAATCAAAAATCCGCATAAAATTTATCCGGGCGACATCATTATTTTGGAAAGAACAGCATACGGCAGTCGACTGCGCCTTGCTGACGATAACGGTGCAACGAAAACGGTTAAATTATCGCCGCGCATTCGCAGCGAACAATCCAGCCTGGGAGCGATACCCAGTATCCCTGCCGCTGCGATCGAGCCATTCTTAAGTCAACCGCTCGTCATCGAAAAAAATGAATTGGATACCGCACCTTACATTGTCAGTTCCAGTGAAGGTCGTTATGTCTTGAGTACCGGCAATAAAGCTTATGTCAGCGGATTGCCCGAAGATCAAGGAATGACTTGGCAAGTTTTTCGCCCCGGAAAAGCGTTAAAGGATCCGGACGACAAGGATCGCATTATCGGCTATGAAGCCGTCTATCTGGGAAATGCCAAAGTCGATGCATTTGCCAAAATCAGCACTTTGACAATCTCTCGTGCATCCGAAGAAATGCTGAAAGGCGATCGTCTTAAGCCGGCACCCGATAACGTTTTTAATAACTACGCCCCGCACGCCCCGGATTTTTCGATTAACGGACGTATCATCTCGGTATACGGCGGTATAACGGAGGTCGGGCATGGTAATATCGTCACCTTGAATAAAGGAAAGCAAGACGGCTTGGAAATGGGGCACGTGCTTGCGATTTACCGAAGAAGCCAGGCCAAATTACTCGATGGAAAAACGGTACAACTACCGGATGAAAGAACCGGTCTGGTATTTGTGTTTCGTGTATTCGACCACGTTGCATATGCGCTGGTAGTACAAAGCACCAGCCCGATCAAAGTTCTGGATGCGGTCAAAACTCCCTGAAACGACTTTTGCTTGGTTATGAAACACGCACCGGATCTTGAATCCTGGTTAAATCTGCACCTTATCGAGGGTCTTGGCAATGAATCCATACGTAGATTACTGGTTGCTTTCGGCCATCCTCAGGCTGTTCTCTCCGCTCCTGATGCTTCGCTGCAGCGCATTGTCAAAGAACCTGTCATCAAGCGAATTAAACAGGGTGCAAATCGGGAAAAAATCGCCAATGTGTTTAAATGGTTGGAAGATCCGGCTAATGCCGTCATTACTTTGGCCGATGCCGATTATCCGGCGCAATTACTCAACATCCCTGATCCACCGCCTTTGCTCTATTTCAAAGGGCGGCGCGAACTGTTGCAATTTCCTGCATTGGCCGTCGTTGGCAGTCGAAATGCCACACCGCAAGGATTATCGAATGCCGAGGAATTTTCCGAATCGGCGAGTAATGCCGGTCTATGCATCATAAGCGGTATGGCACTTGGCATTGATACTGCCGCACATCAAGGCGGACTTCGCGGTCGCGCTGCCAGTATCGCTATCGTGGGTACCGGTTTGGATATCGTTTATCCGGCGAAGAACCACACACTGGCGCATCAATTGGCAAAACAAGGTGCTTTGATCTCTGAGTTTCCCTTGGGAACTCCCGCAATCGGCAGGAACTTTCCGCGACGTAATCGTATCATCAGCGGCATGAGCCGAGCTTGCCTAGTTATTGAAGCAGCACTGCATAGCGGATCGCTGATTACAGCCCGACAAGCTTTGGAACAAGGCCGCGAAGTCATGGCAATTCCCGGATCGATTCACTCGCCACTGGCGAAGGGCTGCCACACTTTGATCAAGCAAGGCGCCAAATTGGTGGAGAATGTTCAAGATATATTGGATGAACTCAATTATTTACCATTAGCGCCTTGCAAGCAGACCCAGAATACAATAAACGACAGGTCCGGATTAGGTGAAAATGCTGCATTACTCAATCACCTTGGTTATGATGCCGTGGACGTCGACACATTATGCGCACGTAGCGGCTTGACGGCTGAGGTTGTATCAGCCATGCTATTGACTCTTGAACTCGATGGCCAGGTTAGCAGTTTACCGGGAGGGTGGTATCAGCGGATACAATAATTGCGATGCGATCGTAATCAAGATGGAAGTTTTTAGGCCGTATACGCGTAGCAACCTTTGACAATCATTATGTTCGATATACTTGTTTTTTTATTTGAAAATTATTTTGATTCAGGAAGTTATCCTGATTCAGCCACGTTGACACGCAAACTCGCCATGGCCGGTTTTGCTGATGAGGATATCAACAAAACTTTAAACTGGCTTTCAGAACTTGCGCGTCACGATACCGGTAGCTATAGCGCAGAATTGATCGAAAGCGATTCTTTCCGCTGCTATTCAACGCATGAAATGGAAAGAATTGATACCGAAGGACGTGGGTTTATTATGTTTTTGCAACAAACCGGCATCATTAACCCGATGCAGCGAGAATTACTTATTGATCGCGTTTTGACCATGAATGAAAATTCACCCAGTATCGAGAAAATAAAACTCATCGTCTTAACAGAATTGTGGATTCAGAATCAATTGATGGACGACGCCACTTTGGAAAAACTCTTGATTGTCAGTGATTCCTATTACCGTCATTAATTTCATTTACGAGCAATCCAATCGAATGTGTTTTCTCGCAACTCGCACTTTATCAGTATTAACCGTGCGGCTTTCTCCAATCTTAACGCGATCACCGAACGTTGAAGATCGAGTGCGCAAGTTTCATGACTAAATCTTTGATCATTGCAGAAAAACCGTCAGTGGCGGCCGACATTGCGCGCGCTCTGGGAAATTTTGTCAAACATACCGATTATTTTGAAAACGACCAATACGTCATATCTTCGGCTATTGGGCATTTACTGGAACTTACCATTCCGCAGGAATATGAAGTCAAACGGGGTAAATGGAGCTTCGCCAATCTTCCTGTCATTCCGCCGCATTTCGATCTCAATCCGATCGAAAAAACATCCGCCCGTTTAAACCTTTTAAACAAGCTGATCAAACGCAAGGATATCGATACGTTGATCAATGCCTGTGACGCGGGGCGTGAAGGTGAATTGATTTTTTATTACATTTTGCGTCATGCCGGTTCCAAAAAACCTGTCAAACGACTTTGGTTACAATCGATGACACCGGATGCGATACGCGAAGGTTTTACCAAATTGCTCGATAATTCGGAGGTTAAATCGCTGGCGGAGGCTGCGGTAAGCCGCTCGGAATCGGATTGGCTGGTCGGCATCAACGGTACGCGAGCGATGACCGCATTCAATTCACAAGAAGGTGGTTTCCATAAAACAACCGTGGGTCGTGTACAAACTCCGACTCTGGCAATTTTGGTCGAGCGTGAAGAAAAAATAAAAAAATTTCGCCCGCAAGATTATTGGGAAATTCACGCCACATTCGGTACCGGTCAGGGCGACTATCGCGGTAAGTGGTTCGATGAGAAATTCAGTAAGGACAAAACCAATCCGGAAGCCAAACCGGAACGGCTTTGGGAGCTGAAGAAAGCCGACACTATTCGAGACAAATGTCAAGGAAAACCCGGTATCGTCAACGAAGAGAGTAAACCAAGCAAAGAAATTTGCCCTTTACTCTACGATTTGACCAGTTTGCAGCGAGACGCTAACAGCCGTTTCGGTTTTTCCGCTAAAACAACATTGGGGTTGGCGCAAGCGCTGTATGAGAAACATAAGGTATTGACGTACCCGAGAACCGATTCGCGCGCACTGCCCGAAGATTATATCGCGACCGTCAAAGATACCCTGCAAAGCCAGCAAAATACCGGATATGGGCAATTTGCGCAGCAAATTCTGAGATCGAGCTGGGTGATTCCGAATAAGCGTATATTCAACAACGCTAAAATATCCGATCACTTTGCCATTATTCCGACCGCAATCATTCCGGGCAAACTTAATGAAGCGGAAACAAAGCTTTATGATTTGGTGATGAAGCGCTTTCTGGCTATTTTTTATCCGGCAGCCGAGTTTCTGCTGACCACCCGGATTACGCGGGTCGAAAACGAGCCGTTCAAAACCGAAGGTAAAGTCATGACCAATCCCGGTTGGCGCATCGTTTACGGTCAATCGATCAAACTGGATGATCAGGAAGACGATGCCACGCTGGTTGCTATCGTACCCGGCAAACCCGTCACTACGGATGCTGTCGACGTGATTGCGAATCAAACCCGGGCACCGGCAAGATTTAACGAAGCAACGTTGCTGTCTGCGATGGAGAGTGCCGGCAAGCTGATTGAAGATGAAGAATTGCGTGCTGCCATGAGTGCAAAAGGGTTAGGTACTCCGGCAACACGTGCTGCAATCATCGAAGGATTGGTGCTGGAAAATTATATTCAGCGAATTGGCCGCGAACTGCAGCCGACCGCAAAGGCATTTTCACTGATCACATTGTTACGCGGACTGAAAATTCCTGAATTGATTTCACCGGAGNNATCGGCGGTGATTTTTCGGTACTAAAATCTCCGTGTCCTAAATGCGGTGGCGTGGTGCATGAAACCTACAAGAAGTTTCAATGCCAGCAATGCGATTTTGCGTTATGGAAAATACTGGCCGGGCGCCAATTTGAAGTCGACGAAATGGAAACGCTGATTACGCAGCACGAAGTCGGACCATTACAAGGTTTTCGCAGCAAAATGGGACATGCGTTCAATGCGATTATCCGATTGACCGATACGTTCGAAATGAAGTTCGACTTTGGCAATACCGAGGAGCAACACGAAGAAGTCGATTTCAGCGATCAAACCCCGTTGGGGAAATGTCCGAAATGCGGTCATGCGGTTTATGAGTACGGATTACATTACACATGCGAAAAATCGGTCGGTGCAACGCGAAGCTGCGATTTTAAGACCGGAAAAATCATTTTGAATCGTCCGATTGAGCGCGAACAGATCACCAAATTGTTGGAAACCGGCAAAACCGATTTGCTGACAAAATTTATTTCCAAAAAAGGCAGGCCTTTTTCAGCCTATTTGGTGAGAAATGCCGACGGTAAAATCGGTTTTGAGTTCGAACCTCGTAAATCGAAGGCAACGGAAACAAAACCCAAAACTAAAACAACCAAGAAAGCCGCAGGATAGTGATATTTCAAAGGCTTCATTCCAAGCGATATTCAATGTTGGGTATGGGTGTTAGTATTTTGGGCCGGTCAGGCAACTCGCTATTAAATGAAGGCAACACTGTTTCAAAAAAAGGCGTTATTGAATTGGTCGAACCGTTGGTCTGCGTATAGCCTCGATTACGGATAATTTTTTTCAACGCAAACTGTGATAATTGTGGATTAAACTCCAGAAATAGCGTGTACGAATAAGCAAAAATCCGGCTGGTATAAAATATCGATAGCGGTAATCGGCGCTGAGTCAAGTCGCTGACCATCGCGTTAATGGTAATGATCAAATCTTGTCCGTTAAAATACGCCGTCGCATCCGCCGAATCTAAAGGATTAGGCAAAACATCCACCTCTCCAATGCCGAAATAACCAAGCGCGGTAGCACTATCGATGCATACCGAGTTATTACCGTCGGCTACGCGCGGAATTCCCCCGGTTAAGCGCAATCGATACAAACCGCCTCCGGCTTCTTCGATGACTTCAAACCGGCTTTGCACCGAAGTACCTAACGGTGTTGGATCATCCGGATCGAATGTACTCTGACACTGGAGTCCATCATATACAATACTGGTTCCCCAACTGACGCTATACGCCAAACAAAGGGATAATGTAACCAACACTACCTGCATTATTTTCATTTTGCCTCCTCGGTTTTGAAAAAATTTATCCAGTACAATCGATAATTCATTCATAAGGAAAACAGATATCATGGAATGGTTCATCCCTATCTTATTCATCATTGCGCTCGGATTATTGTATGGGTATTTCTCCCGAAACAGAAGCACTCTCCAACCGGGGCAAGCCGCACCCGATTTCAATCTGCCCGATCAACACGGCAAAATGCACAGCTTAAGCGATTTTCGCGGGAAATGGTTGATTTTGTATTTTTATCCAAAAGACGATACGCCCGGTTGCACTAAGCAAGCTTGCAGTTTTCGTGATGATTTACAAAAAATAATCGACATGAATGCAACAGTCATCGGCATCAGCGTTGACAATACCGGTAGCCACGCCGATTTCGCTCGAAAATATCAACTCGAATTTTCGTTGCTGGCAGATACTACTGCAGAAACCGCTGCGTGCTATCAATCCCTGATTCGTCTAGGTCCGGTTAAATTTGCGCAACGCAATACCTTTCTTATCGACCCGGAAGGAAAGATTGCACAGGTACATTTGTCGGTCAATCCGGCGCGTAATTCCTCGGATATCATCGGCAACTTAAAACAATTACAAGCTCTCGGTTAACAGGGCGTTGAAAAACTATCGAGACAAATCTGCCTTGCTTGTGTCTCGTTTTTGCTGTTGACATCGCTTTTTCTAACTAAAATTTGCAAGGTATCGATAATGAGGTTTAGTAACATGGTGAAGGTAGAGGCTGATTTTATCGATTTTTTAATCCCGTATTGCTGACATGCAACCCATCGTTAATATTGCTGCAAAGCTTGGTCTGCAACCGGATAAGCTCATGTTTTTCGGTGAGCACATGGCAAAACTGAACTTGAGCGCTTTGCCACCAAAAAATGTACGACCAAAAGGTAAAATCGTATTGGTTTCGGCGATTAATCCGACACGCTCCGGCGAAGGAAAAACCACGGTTTCAATCGGATTGGCGCAAGGTTTGGCGCGTATCGGAGAGCGTGTTGCATTGGCGTTGCGTGAGCCGTCTTTGGGGCCTATTTTCGGCATTAAAGGCGGCGGTACCGGTGGAGGTCGTTGCCAGCTTGAGCCGTCGACGCGCATCAATATGCATTTCACCGGTGATTTACATGCCGTTGGTGTAGCGCATAATTTGCTTGCCGCTTTACTCGACAATGCCATTCATTTTCGCAGCGAGTTGGATTTGGAGCATCGTCAAGTGTTTTGGCGTCGTGTTCTGGATATGAATGATCGTTCACTGCGGCAAGCGGTGATTGGATTGGGGGGGCGACTCAACGGCGTGCCGCGCGAAACCGGTTTTGACATCACGGCAGCTTCCGAGGTAATGGCTATTCTTTGTTTAGCCGAAGATCTGATCGATCTCAAGGCGCGTTTGGGGCGTATCTTGGTCGGCTTTGATCGATCAGGTAGTCCTGTAACAGCACAAAGTCTTCAAGCAACAGGTGCGATGGCGGCATTACTGCACGATGCGATACTGCCGAATCTGGTGCAAACCACCGAAGGCGTGCCTGCTTTTGTTCATGGTGGTCCATTCGGCAACATCGCGCATGGCTGCAATAGTGTTATTGCCACCAAGGCTGCCGCTGCTGGTGCCGATTGGGTAGTGACAGAAGCGGGTTTCGGTTTTGATCTGGGCGCAGAGAAATTCTTCGATTTGAAATGCCGCAGTTCCGGGCTCTGGCCGAGCGCGGTGGTGCTGGTGGTTACGGTGCGAGCGCTGCGAGTGCATGGAGGTGGCGATCCTTCCTGTCCCGGCTGTATCGAAGAAATCGAGCGCGGCCTGGCGCACTTGCAACATCACGTGCATAGCGTACGTGCTTTCGGTTTTGAACCGATCATCGCCATCAATCAGTTTGTAGGCGATACCCAGGACGAACTGAGCGCCATCGAAAAATACTGTGCCGAACTTGGACTGAAAACCGCGTTATTCACTGGTTTTATCGATGGCGGTGCAGGAGCCGAAGCGTTAGCGTATGCAGTGACTACCGCAACCTCCGAGTCTCAACCCATCGCGCGCTATTTGTACGACTTGGACGATTCACCCGAAGACAAGGTTGCAGCCGTTGCTCGAACCATCTACGGCGCAAGTGAAGTCGAATTCAGCAGGGTGGCTAAAAAGGATCTCGAACGAATTCGCGCACTGGGATACGATCGACTCCCGGTTTGTATCGCAAAAACTCATTTATCGCTCAGCAGCGATCCTGCCAAAGTCGGACACCCTGAAGCGTTTCCGCTGCCGGTTGAATCGGTGCGCATCGCTGCCGGTGCGGGTTATTTGCTGGTAATGACCGGCGACATCGTTACGATGCCTGGATTGCCGCATGACCCAGCCGCGCATCGTATCGATTTGGACGGCGAGGGCGGTATTATCGGTGTTTGATTGTCGATTGATGCGGTGACTTATTTGTGGATATCAATGTTGCCCATAAACTTACTAAGTATATAAATAATAAGAGTAAACAATTAAATATTATCGAGACTTTTTCAAGGGCACCATGGCTGCCACAGATTTACCACTAAATCTTCATCATCAAGTTTCAATAGGATTGCGTCAAGACCATCTGCTAAGA
>DJMI01000007.1 GCA_002435335.1 Nitrosomonas sp. UBA6494 | reverse complement strand
ACACAAAAGTTCTTACACTCTCCCCTACGTAACGGCATCCCAGTCGTCCATATTTCAACGTTGGATGCTGCGCATACAGTGTTTTCTGCTAGTCATCCAGATTGTGCTACTTATCCGATAGAATTTTCGTTCGAAGCTTTGCTGCAAGAATTACGTCGCGTTGTACTGTTTACCGATATCCTGACTTTGCCGAAATCGGCAGAAAATAAAACAGAGCAAGCACATCGGAAGGATGAAATATTGAATCGTTTAAAGCGTTACCGTGACGAAGGCAATTTGTGTTACGACGCATCCAATCGCAGTGATTTTGCAGCCGAAGGGCCGATTCTATTAAAGAAAAAATATAAAAGCATAGCGGCGAAAGCATTCGATTGTTTTAAAGTGTGCATTGCGACACCGCAGAAAATGCAAAACGAATTGAGCAAAACGACTGAGCTCAAACACGCAGATGCAAATGCTGGCGAGCGTGAAATGCGCAATGAGAAATTGGCCGCTCCCAGCCTGAATCGTTATTTCGCTGCTTATTTACGGGCTGATCGACTGGCCAGTTATTATTCGCACAGTCATCGCAGCACTTTTTTATGGATTTATTTGCTGGGTGCGGCAGCGCTGATAACAGCCGCTTGCGCATTGGCGTTTAAGACGGACACGCAACTGGTGATGTTCTTTGTGTTGCTTGAATGTGTTCTTCTCGCTGGGATTTATTGGCTTTACAGGCAGGATCATAAGTATGCCTATCATGATCGCTGGCTTGAGTATCGATGCCTAGCTGAATTCCTGCGGCCTATGCGTTATTTGGCTTTATTGGGCAGTTCGTATTCTATTTCAAGTTTTCGCGGTCGCGATGAGTACCGCAACCGCGAGATTATCGGTCATAGCAATGGCGGACGCAGTTGGCTGTATCTTTATTCGGAAACGGTTATTCGCTGGGTCGGTTTTAATGCCTGTAGAATGGATTCGGAATACAAAGAAAATGTACGTCGCTTTATCATTTGTACTTGGCTTGAGGGACAAATCGATTATCACCGGCATAATGCGGCTGCAATGCGAGTATTGGGACATGAACTCAGTCAGTGGAGTTACTGTTTTTTTATCGGTACTGCGATCATCGTCGGTTTGAAATTGCTGACGATTTGTCTGGAATTTTTGGTTGGTTTTAGCATAGCGCCGCAAGCACTTTCCTACGTGCTAGCACTCGGCGCCGCTATCCTGCCAATCTGCGCGACCACAGCGTTTGCTATCAGGAATCACGCGGAATTCGATATTTCCGCGCAGCGTTCTTTAACGATGGGAAATTTTCTCCAATCAAAATATGACAAGTTAGTGCATATGAAGTCACCGCTTTCTTCCGTGCCGATGACCTGTATTCTTAATCAGATCGCCACTAATACGATTAAAGAAACTGCCGAGTGGTTGGAAATTTATGAAGTTAAAGAAACCGAGCCAAGTTGAAGGAAGTTTCTGTAAGCAATGATGAAACACGATTTCATTTTTGAAGTGAAGCGCCTAATGGCGGTTTGGAATAGCGCGTCACTTTTTTTAGCCATACTTCAAACGAAGGCTCCAATTCAAGCGCTTTACGGAAAATCAGGGGCGTGCTTTATGTGTATACAGCATCAAACATCATTTAACCGATCACATAAGAAGCATTTTCGATTTTAAATTGTTTCAATCTTTTTCCCCACCCTTCGGTCCGTAGAAAACCACCCATGCGACGAAGTCGTCGCTGAAATTTTCAAAGCGGTGTTCGGCGCCGGCGGGCACGAAAAGTACGTCGTTCGGCTCGAAAGATACACGTTGTGTTCCATCGAAGAAGGTGCCTGTTCCTTTTACCACAATATAGACTTCATCCTGTTGATGCGGTGTTTGTGGGTCGTTGCCTCTGGGTGCATAAACCAGCAGGCGCAATGAACCACGCTCCATGCCCTCCGCATAACGCTCCCCATTCGGTCCAGGAATTTTCGCCAGCATTTCCGCCAGTGTGGTACGAGTCGGCGTTGGAATGGTTGTGTTTTGCGCTGCTGCATTGAATCCGGTACACAGCAAAATGATGCTGAGCAACAATAAATAAGATTTGGTAACCGGCATCGTTGATTCCTGTATAGAAATTAAGTCATTGAGGGACAAGAAAAACCAAGTTGGTTTCTTGAAATGGTGACTGTACTAAAAAGCCGGAGAAGCGTCAAACGTGCTACTTTGGGAACAATTTCAAATTAAGTAGGGCGGTTTGTTCGGTGGAAATTATTGCCTGCAATCGATGCAAATTTTTGCAGTGATTACAACTTCGATTTCAAAAGACGCGCGTGCCAAAATTTTCCAAATAAAGCTGATCGATTTCATCGCGGGTAAAGCGGTGATTTTGTGCGCCACGGCAGGTGATTTTTAATGAACCCAGCAGCGAACCCAATTGCCCAGTGGTTTGCCAATCGAATCCATGTGCAATGCCGTACAGCAAACCAGCACGATAGGCATCGCCGCAACCGGTGGGGTCGATGATTTCTTTAGGTTTGACGCACGGAATTTGGTATTGTTTGCCCCCGGCATAAATGACGGAACCTTGCGCGCCCAGCGTGACGATCAGCGCTTTGGCTTTTTTAGCCAACGATTCCAGACTAAGGCCGGTGCGTTCTTGTAGCAACTCACCTTCGTAATCGTTGACGGCAATATAGTCGGCTTGGTCGACGAAGCTCAGCAATTCTTCGCCGTTGTACATCGGTAACCCTTGGCCGGGATCGAAAATAAATGGAATACCGGCTGCGTGGAATTCACGCGCATGTTGCATCATGCCGTCGCGGCCATCGGGTGCGATTATGCCTAAACGAATGCCTTGCGTTTCTTTCACCGAATTTAAGTGAGAAAAATTCATTGCACCAGGATGAAACGCTGTGATCTGATTGTCATCCAGATCAGTGGTGATGAAGGCCTGCGCAGTAAATGTTTCTGGTACTTGCAGTACATGCTGCTGTGTCAGACTTAATTGATCGAAGCGCGCAGCATAGGGTGCGTAATCGTCGCCGACTGTTGCCATCATCACCGGATCGCCGCCAAGCATTTTCAGATTGTAAGCGATATTGCTCGCGCACCCGCCGAATTCCCGGCGCATTTCCGGTACCAGGAATGCGACGTTTAGCACATGAATCTTTTCCGGCAATATATGATTTTTAAAATGGTCTTGAAAGACCATGATATTGTCGTAAGCGATCGAGCCGCAAATCAGCGTGCGCATGAGTACCGATTCCTGTTTTTTCCGAAGAGTGAATGGATTAAGCAGGTTTCCAGGCCAAATCCAATTCGCGTGCGGCTTTTACGTCATCCAATTTGCGTACCGGCATGGTGTGTGGTGCGGCTATGACCATATCGGGCTGCTGTTCGATTTCCTGCAGGATTTCTTTCATCGAAGCGATAAAGGCATCAAGGGTTTCTTTGGATTCGGTTTCCGCCGGCTCGATCAATAAGCATTCGGGCACCAGCAACGGGAAATACGTAGTCGGTGCGTGATAACCTTTATCCAACAAGCGTTTGGCCAAATTCATCGCCGTCACGCCGGTTTTGTCCTTGATGTCTTTCATCGTGACGATGAATTCGTGACTGGCGCGGCGATTCGGGTAGGCAATCTCGAATCCGGCTTTGCGCAATTCCGCCATCAGATAGTTCGCATTTAAAGTCGCAAACTGGGAGATGCGATGCATACCACTTACGCCCAGCAAACGTACATAAATATAAGCACGCAGCAGTACGCCGGCATTACCCATGTGTGCCGACAGACGTCCGATGCTTTGCGGTTTGTCTTTTTCGGTAACCCAACGGTAAGTGTCGCCTTTCTTCGCTACGAATGGAATCGGCATGAACGGAAGCAAACGCTCGGCCACGCCAACCGGGGCGGAGCCAGGACCACCGCCGCCGTGCGGGGTGGAAAAGGTTTTATGCAGATTGATGTGAATCACGTCGAAACCCATATCGCCCGGTTTTACTTTACCCAGCACCGCGTTCAGATTGGCACCGTCGTAATACAAAAGACCACCGGCGGCATGTACCACGCGACTCATTTCGGCGACGTTCTTTTCAAACACGCCCAGCGTGGAAGGATTAGTCAGCATCAACCCGGCAGTTTGCGGACCGACGGCGGCTTTAAGTGCATCCAGATCGACATTGCCGTCTTTATCGGTGGCGATTTCGACCACTTTGAAACCGCACATGACCGCGGTTGCTGGATTGGTGCCGTGCGCCGCATCCGGG
>DJMI01000036.1 GCA_002435335.1 Nitrosomonas sp. UBA6494 | reverse complement strand
TGCACTTCAATGTTGAATCCGCCAGACAATAAATCCAGCACATTGACTTCATGGGTTTTGCCATCCGTGATGTGAATGAAAGCAGGGATGTTGCCGCGCAAATCCAGCAAGGTATGCAATTTGACCGCTGCCTTGCTGGTGCGAAACGGCGCCCATGGAAATAGCGACAGGCACAAGTCTATGGTCGTCGCATCCAGTGCATAGATCGTATTGGTCAGATCGACACCGAAGCTGTCGTTGCAATACAGTTTGCGTGCACGCCGAATCAACAGTGTCGCCAAGTCTTTCCAAATGCGCCAATCACGCACTTCGTTGGCATCGGCCAATGTCGATCGTTTGATCCGAGATTTTCCATTAGCCTTCAATTCCTAATGGCTTCCATTAGGATAATGCGTTGATTTTAGTTTATTTAATTTGGTTTTAGACTCACAATAAGTGATCGCGATTTAAGTGTAGGATTTAAGGGTACAATAGGGTCAGACTCGATTGGTATCGTAATTTGAGCTATAGCACTTTCTTTCATTCATTCATTCATTCATTCATTCATTCAAGAGAATTGTAAATTACAAAGATAAATATGGTACTACTTTTTCTCGCGTCAATTATCTTGCCCCTTTTGTGCTTGTACATCGGAAGAAATTCTAGTCAATTCGTGGCGAATCACGATTGAAACGAAAACATCAACAGCAGGCAAAATATCAACTCAGTCTGGTCGACTTATCCCCTGATGCGGCGTATCCTGCGCTCTGTTTCTTTCTGGTCGAATTTCAACCGTAATGGAGGGTCAGTTTTAAGCCGGTATCAACAAAGATGATCAATAAAAAACTTTTTTCTTTTGTATTTCTGAAGTCAGAAGCCAGTTCGTTACGGTCTTTGCAGGAAAACGTCAGTAAGCTCGATGTGAAAGTGTTGCTGGTGTGCCTGATTGTCCCTTTTTCCCTTACTTGCACGCGTTATCTGGGCAATGCTCAATTCCTCATTTCTATTCTGTACGATGTACAGTTGACCGGCTTGGCGCAGGCCATGAGCCATATCCTGCACCAGCATACCAATGCGCAATTGCATCAGTTGATTTACTGGGCATCGGTGATCATTTTCTTTTACTTCGTTTTACCGGCGAGTATCATTTTATTTGTGTTCAAGGAAAGTCTTACCGAGTACGGATTGCGACTGAAGCATGCCGGTAAAGATTATCCGCTGTATCTCGGCATGCTGGCAGTCATGGTGCCGCTGGTATTTTATTTTTCCGGAAGCGAGAGCTTTCTCGACCGTTACCCGTTTTACGAAGTGACCAGGAATGAAAGCCTGTTTCCCAATTTCTTTATATGGGAAACCGTATATTTTCTGCAATTTCTCGCATTGGAATTTTTCTTCCGCGGTTTTATTCTGCACGGCACCAAACATCGTTTCGGGTTTTATGCCATTTTTGTCATGGTGATCCCGTATTGTATGATTCATTTCGGTAAACCGATGCCGGAAACCATCGCGGCAATTATTGCTGGTGTGGTGTTGGGATATTTAAGCTTAAAAAGCAAAAGTATCTGGCTCGGCGTTATGATTCACTGCAGTGTCGCATTGACTATGGATTTATGTGCGCTGTATCGAAAAGGGATATTTTAGGATAGTGAGANNCTAAACAGTACAATCAAACAGTCAAGCGTATCACCCTGTATCCGGTCCATTGCCGGTCATCATGCGATGATGATTGCACGCATTCTAAGGACCTATCGATTATCCATATGCCCTTAATTTAACGGGCCAATTCTTACAAATTCATTTTCTTTGTTATGACAAAGCTGGACAAGGCGTTGCTTTGGTTTACGCCATTAATTGTATTACTCGTACTCGTCAATCAGTTTTACCGCGTGGAGACTCATGGTCTGTCCACTTGGCAAGGCGGTGGTTTCGGCATGTTTTCTTCGGTCGATTCGATCAATACGCGTTTTTTCAAAATTTACCTGCAGATAGACGGTGTTATGGTACCCGTCAAAGTTGAAGACAACTTTGACGAACTGGTCACCGTGACACGCGCTGAGCCTACTCAGGAGAATTTGCAGCAGTTGGCGATGTACATCTATGAAGCAAATTGGGTGCAATCCGGTAATTTTAAATTTGATACTTCGGTGGAAGGTAATTATCGTCCGGTGTTGGAGATTCGTCGCTACGAATCGATGGATTTACTTCCCGAGCAACGCGTCAAGGCGGATGGCGTGCAACTCGAGATTTGGAAAACGCAATTTGACAGTGAAAGAAATATAGTAACAACCTACAAACACGCTGAATATGTCTATACCGCTCACTAATAATAATCCCGTTAGTTTAAAAGCTTTTATCCATCGCCTGACCACAGCTCATCCGCTGGACATTATTCCCATATTGACGCTCTTTATATTGCTATTTCATGGCTATAGCATTTGGTACGTTAAATTTTTTACCATGGTACTGGCTATTGCTGCCTTACTCTACCGCGAATTGCTCAGAAGCCCGATCTATTGGTTTGTTTTTTCCTTTATTATTGGATTTTCGATCTTTTCTCACTGGCATCCAATAGATAATCATAAATTTCTATTGCTGTATGTCACTATCACATTATTTTGCGCATACTCGGCCAGCAGTGGTTGGCAACTTAAAATCATTTCCGGGAACGCACGCTTGTTTATCATTGTGCTGATGGGCATGTCGGTATTCTGGAAACTCTATTCCAGCGATCCTTATCTTGACGGTACATTTTTTGAATACATCTATTTGTCCGATCAGCGCTTTGTTGCTTTTCTCGCCAGCTTCGGCGTCGATATGCAACTACTGGGTAAAAATCAGCAGGCCCTTTTTAATTTGCAACAAGCTTATCTAAATCAGGATGTTATATCGACACAAGTTTACTCCCCGCCGCTACTGAAAATAATGGCCTGGCTAACCGGTTGGTGGGTAGTGATTATCGAAGTTGCCATCGCAGTTCTTTTCATGTTCCGTACGGCTTTGATGGATAAATACGGGCATTGGGCGCTGTTGCTTTTTATCGCCACTACTTACATACCCGCACCGGTTTATGGATTCGGTTGGACGCTCAGCGTACTGGGTTACGCGGTCAGTCAGACTTATTGGGCAAGCTATGGACGTTGGTATCTTGCTTGTATTTTACTGCTCATTATTTATCAACTACCGTGGCGGATGGTCTTACCGGAATTATAAATAGAGCCGCTTCACAACTCGATGAACACATTGATACCCGATCATTCACCTCTATTTCGACATCCACTGGTTTTGTTTGACGGAATGTGCAACTTATGCGATCACACGGTCAACTTTATTATCAAGCGGGATCGTGCTGAAATATTCCGTTTTGTGCCGTTGCAATCACCGCTGGGTGTCGCGCTGTTAGTCCAATTTGGATTTCCTGAAGATTACCGTGAGAGTTTCGTGCTGATCGATGAAGGACAAGCCGTTACCAAAAGCACGGCTTTTATGCGTATCAGTCAGAAATTACCCCAGCCTTGGCCATTATGCGCTCTGGCGGCTGTGATTCCGCGCCCGCTACGCGATTTCGTCTATACCCGCATCGGCCGCAATCGCTATCACTGGTTTGGCCGGCACAATTATTGTGAAGTCAGAACCGATGACCTCAGTCATCGTTTTATCACTGCAATTCCGTCCATCGAGACAAAGCGCAGCGATTCCTGAATCAGCAAGAAAACGGCTGAAGTCAGACTTTGACCTGTGCGACAGGGTTTATTGCTGCACTTTAATAGTGCCGAAACATATATCTCTTCAATGGTATTGATACTTTACGTACACTAAAATTAGCAACACGCAATCGACTCATTTACAGTTATCTCGGAATTGCTAACGATCACGCTTTGAGCCGTCATTAAGGAAGGGCGATGTTCCTGCTCTGATAAAGTTAATTGTGTTATGTCAACAGTAGCTTAAAATAACCATTTAATACGCAGTAGCAATATTGTTTGACAGAAATTCCGACAACACAAGTTTTTAAAAAAAAACTAACAAGCACGTAACGATTTGAAATCTAACACTGCTTTTTATTCTCTTTCCACACAAAACTGATGACCATGACCTCCAATCGCGAATGGGCTTTGATTGCCGGCCCACTGCTGGCAATTGCGTTGTATTTCGGTATGAACCAATCCGGCTGGGAATCGCCTGCTTGCTGGACTGGGGCAATCGCGATTTTATGTGTGGTGTGGTGGATTTTCGAGCCGATTCCGATTCCGGCAACTTCCATCGTTCCATTAGCGTTGTTTCCGTTGGTTGGTGTTTTGCCGCAAGATAAAATTTCCGCTTCGTTCGGCAATGAATTGATTCTGCTCATGCTCGGCGGTTTCATTTTGTCGGCNNATCGGCGGGCATAGCAGCCGTCGCATCGTGCTTGGGTTTATGGTAGCGACTGCGGCATTGAGCATGTGGATTTCGAATACTGCGACGGTATTGATGATGCTGCCGATTGCATTGGCTGTCATTGGACAAAGCCCGGATAAAAAACTGGCGGTACCGCTACTGTTGGCGATTGCTTATAGCAGTAGCATCGGCGGGCTGGGTACGCCGATCGGCACGCCGCCGAACCTGGTATTCATGCAGCAATACGAAAGTTTTACCGGCAGCGCAGTAAGTTTCTCGCAGTGGATGAGCTGGGCACTGCCGGTGGTGTTGATTTTCCTGCCGCTGGCCGGATTATGGCTCACCCGCAAGCTCGATTACTGCGGCGTATTGACGATTCCATCCGTTGGCGATTGGCGTCCCGAAGAACGCCGTGTGTTGATCGTGTTCGGTCTGACCGCGTTGGCGTGGATCACCCGCCTGGAACCTTTCGGCGGCTGGAGTACTTGGTTCGATCTGAAAGGTGCTAACGATGCCATTGTCGCGCTAGTTGCCGTAGTGATTCTGTTCTTGGTGCCAAACGGACGCGGTGGCAAACTGATCGATTGGCAAACTGCCGAGCGCGTGCCATGGGGCATTCTGATTCTGTTCGCAGCCGGCATCGCTATCGCCCAAGCATTTATCGAATCCGGCTTGTCGCACGCCATCAGTGATCATTTAACGACGCTAGCCAATCTGCATCCGCTGTTGATGATCGCCACCATTGCTTTAATGGTTACATTTCTAACGGAGGCCACCAGCAACACCGCCACCACGATCCTGCTGATGCCGATCCTCGCCTCCGCCGCACTCGGCGCCGGTCTCGATCCCAGCCTATTAATGGTACCTGCTGCTATGAGCGCAAGCTGCGCCTTCATGCTCCCCGTCGCCACCGCGCCGAACGCCATCGTCTTTGGCAGCGGTCAAGTCACGATTACCGATATGGTGCGGGAAGGGTTAGCGTTGAATTTTATCGGGGTAGTGGTGATTACCATGGTTTGTTACTTTTTGATCGCTTAAGGGCATCTCTAAAGATTCATATTTCGTTACAATACTTCGTTATTCACAAAAAATATCTCCTTACATATCAATCATATGCTGCATCAATATTTTTTGTTCCTGCCTCGTCTTGTTTAAAAAAATGAATTTTTAGAGACGCCGTTAATTCCCTGATTTTATTTCTGAATACATACAAATGAATAATTTGCTTAATAAACTTGCCTGGCCATTGTTTTCCCTGCTCGGCGCCACCGCCTTCGCCGTCATCGCACTCAATCGCGGCGAGTCGATCGGTGCGATCTGGATCGTCATCGCGGCGGTGTGCGTGTATTTGATCGCGTACCGGTTTTACAGTCTGTTCATCGCCAGCCGAGTGTTGAAACTCGACGAAAGGCGCATGACACCGGCGCACAAGCACAACGATGGGCTGGATCATGTACCGACCAACAAGTATGTGTTGTTTGGGCATCATTTTGCGGCGATTGCTGGAGCCGGGCCGTTGGTTGGGCCGATTCTGGCGGCGCAGATGGGTTATTTGCCGGGAATGTTGTGGTTGCTCGCCGGCGTGGTGTTTGCCGGAGCGGTGCAGGACTTTATCGTGTTGTTCGTATCGACGCGGCGCAACGCGCGTTCGCTCGGCGATCTGATCAAATCGGAGTTGGGACATATCCCCGGTATGATCGCGCTGTTCGGGGCATTCTTCATCATGCTGATTCTGCTGGCGGTGTTGTCGCTGATTGTGGTTAAAGCATTGGCCGAGTCGCCTTGGGGTTCGTTCACCGTCGCGGCGACGATTCCGATTGCGATGTTCATGGGTGTTTATTCGCGTTATTTCCGTCCGTGCGCGATTGCCGAAGTATCGCTGATCGGGTTTGCGCTGCTGATGCTATCGATTGTTGTCGGTCAATACGTGCAGGAAGATCCGGTATGGGGGGCGATGTTTACCCTGACCGGCGAGCAATTGACCTGGGCGTTGATCGGTTACGGTTTCATCGCTTCGGTGTTGCCGGTGTGGTTGTTGCTCGCGCCACGCGATTATTTATCGACTTTCCTCAAAATCGGCACCATCGTCGGGCTGGCTATCGGCGTAATCATCATTTCGCCGGAATTAAAAATGCCCGCATTGACGCAATTCATCGACGGCAGCGGCCCAGTGTGGTCGGGTGATTTATTCCCGTTCTTGTTCGTTACCGTGGCGTGCGGCGCGATTTCCGGTTTTCATTCGCTGATCGCATCCGGCACCACGCCGAAAATGATTCAGAACGAAACTGATGCACGCTTCATCGGTTACGGTGCGATGCTGATGGAATCGTTTGTCGCGATCATGGCATTGGTTGCAGCGGCGGCGCTGGAACCGGGCATTTATTTCACCATGAACAGCCCGGCGGCGATCATCGGCGCCACGGCGGAATCGGCAGCACAAACCATCTCGCAATGGGGTTTCTATATCACGCCGGAAATGATCGCGGAAACGGCGCGCAACGTCGGCGAGCATAGCATCATCTCGCGCACCGGCGGCGCGCCGACACTGGCAGTCGGCATGGCGCAAATCCTCTCTGAAGTGGTCGGTGGCACCGCAATGATGGCATTCTGGTATCACTTCGCGATTCTGTTCGAAGCATTGTTCATTCTGACCGCAGTCGACGCCGGTACTCGCGCCGGACGCTTCATGCTGCAAGATCTACTCGGTTCGTTTGTTCCAGCGATGAAACGTACCGATTCGTTGGTTGCCAGCTTGATCGCCACCGGCATTTGCGTATCGGGCTGGGGATATTTTCTGTATCAAGGTGTGATCGACCCGCTGGGCGGCATCAATACGCTGTGGCCGTTGTTCGGCATCGCCAATCAGATGCTCGCCGGAATTGCGTTGGTTCTGTGCACCTGCGTGCTGTTCAAGATGAAGCTCGATCGCTTTGCGTGGATTACGACGATCCCTCTGGTATGGGTGTGCACTTGCACGCTAACCGCCGCCTGGCAGAAGATTTTCCACGATAACCCGCGTATCGGTTTTCTCGCGCATGCGGAAAAATACCAAGACTCGGTAGCGCAAGGCATTGTGCTGGCACCGGCGAAATCGCTCGAGCAAATGCAGCAAGTGATATTCAACGACTACGTCAATACCACCCTGGCGGGATTATTTATGACGGTGCTGATCAGCATGCTGTTGTTCGGTATCCGCACCGTGTTGCAAGCGCGCCTGGTGCAACACCCGACTGTGCAAGAAGCGCCGTTTGAATTGCTGCCCGTTTATGTCACCAATCAAAAATAATAACCGGAGAATAATCATGTTTTACAAAATGGCGACCACGTTTAATCAAATTACCCAGAGTTTGCGCTTGATGGTGGGCGTACCGGATTACGGTGCTTATGTCGAGCACATGAAAACCGCACACCCTGATCGCGCGGTGATGAGTCACGAAGAATTTTTCCGTGAACGCCAGGAGGCACGTTACGGTGGCAAGGTCAGCCGATGTTGCTGAACGACAAATCGTTGCTAGATAATTTAAAATCCAGTATACTACGCGGTTGAAGTTGGCAATCGCTTGAAATAAAGCTTGTCAACTTCGATTGTTTTCATCGTTCCTGACCTCTCCTCAATTTTTCTTTTTTTCCGAAAATTGGTTACAACCCTGGTTAGCGGCGATGCTTTATTCATACGCTAACAAGGTCATCCGTCGTCTTTTCATCAAAACCGACGTTGGTGTCTATTGTTGCTTTTTTGGGAAATATACATGTCATTTGAAGATCTGAAGTTACATCCATCAATTCTGAAAGCACTAACCGACGCCGGATATGTGACACCGACGCCGATTCAACAACAAGCCATTCCCGAATTGATTGGTGGCCATGACATCATGGCCAGCGCACAAACCGGTACCGGCAAAACCGCTGCTTTCATGTTGCCAGCACTACATATGCTGGCATCGCCATCGCCTATTAACAGCCGTGGACCGCGTGTGCTGGTGCTNNGGTGCTGACGCCGACGCGCGAACTGGCATTGCAAGTGTCCGAAGCGGCGAAAAAATACGGAAAATACTTAAAACGCATCAATGTAGTCAGTATTCTGGGCGGCATGCCTTATCCGCTGCAAAATAAATTGCTGTCGCAGCCGGTCGATATTTTGGTGGCGACGCCAGGCCGGTTGATCGATCATATCCAGCGCGGGCGCATCGATTTCAAGCGACTGCAGATGATGGTGCTGGANNAAAACACCGAAGCGGATTCAAGTAGCGTCGGCCAAAACCAAGCTGGACAATATCGAGCAGCGTTTGCATTTTGCCGACGACTTATCGCATAAGAATCGCTTACTGGATCATGTATTGCGCGACGACAAAATGAAACAAGCTATCGTGTTTACTGCCACCAAGCGCGATGCCGATACGTTGGCGGATAATTTATTTGCACAAGGTTTTGCCGCTGCCGCTTTGCACGGTGATATGAATCAACGCGAACGCAATCGCACGTTAACGCGTTTGCGCAAAGGCGGGTTGCGCGTACTGGTGGCCACCGACGTTGCCGCTCGCGGCATCGACGTGGCTGATATTACCCACGTAATCAATTTCGATTTGCCCAAGTTCGCCGAAGACTACGTGCACCGTATTGGTCGTACCGGAAGGGCGGGCGCTGCCGGTGTCGCAGTGTCATTTGCCTCGGTCAAGGACAGTTTGCACCTATCCAGAATCGAACGCTACACCGGTCATCGCATCGCATCGCATGTCATACCCGGATTGGAGCCTCGCGTCAAACCGCGAACTCATAATAACAATCCAAGAAGTACGCCAAATGTGACACAGAAACGCAAGCGTTCTCCATTCCTAGAGCATACCGATCGTACCAGCTTTGGAGCGGCCAATGAATCCGGAAGAAATCGCAACGGTACGCGCGGGCGAGCTGCGCTCGAGCGAAGCGGTAACCGTAGCAATTCTTTCAGAAGCAATGGCGGCAATAAAACAGGCTTTCAGTTCGCGCGAACTAAATAGGTAGTTACAGGATCTTTTTATTAAATTTCAACGCGGATTTAATTTTAAATTACGTACGTAACATGATTGTCGGTGATGGTGATTTTTCCGGTTGATTGCAGCTGCTGAATCAGTGCATTAAGCTCGGCTTCGGGTAAATTTTTAGGGAAAAGCGAGCTTATTGTACTTGTAAGGGTTTTAAGTTTTCTTGGTCGCGAATGTCCGCGTTGTTTCAGATTAGCGACCACTTGGTTGAACTTGTCATTGCTGGCAACTGGCGTTGATTGCTGCGCCAGTTTGTTTTTCGGGTTTAGTTTGTTCTTTTGAGAACCGGCAGTACTTGGGCATTGGAAACTTCCTTTCTGGTTCATTATGACCTGAATCTTTTCCTTTAGCGACATACACCCGAATAAGGCATTGACTGCTTTACAGCAAATTACGCAATTTTCATCGTTACTATTGCCACCTTTGGCGCTCGGAACCAAATGTTCAATACTGGCTTCATCTTTCGATAGCGATTGCTTGCAGAAAAAACAAAGCCCTCCTTGTGCAAAGGTTAATCGATCAATTTGTTTGATTGTCATGGAGCACCTGTAAATATCTTTCAGAAAGAAGTATCGGTTTGATCAAATTGAGAATGGCTGCTTTTAAATAAATTGCTTTATTGCGCAGTTATTCGCATCACTTTGTCGACTTGTTCAATACGAAAATTACGCAGCACGTTCATACCCAGCAACGCATCAGCGGGCATGTCGGGCATGACCAGCAAATCGATACCGGTGAAGCGGAATGATCCGAATGTCAATTCCTCTGCCGTCGCCAAACAAGCATTAACAGTACCGTTGGCGGTGGAGACTATGCGCGAAATGCATTTTTGTATGTTGGCGCGAGCGGCAGTTGCGGACGAAATCGATACTAATGTAGCGCCGGTGTCGATCATGAAAGTAACCGCAGCGCCGTTGATACTGCCGGAACTGAAATAATGCCCGTTTTGCACTTGCCGCAATTCCAGTTTGTCGGAATCGATGATTTCAAATAACTGTTCTTGAGGTTGCAGATGGTCGGGCATAGCAACCGTGTAACCAAGCGCAAGCCGGGTCGGATGCAAGCTTTCGCCATCAAATCGCATGAACGTTGTTGTACCGGATTTCACTGCAATGCCGCCCGCCACGGAGACCGTGATGCCGTCGGAGAATCCCTTTTCCAGGTTACACCATTCCGTACCCACCAGGATTTGCATTCCGTATTGTCCGACCGGGATGCTAAGTTGCAGCAGATTGTCAGAAACAAGCGATGCCGCCAATAAACGACGGTCATTGGCAGCTTCGGTCAGCAATATCACCATAGGATAATCGTAGTTGTTGCGTATTTCCAAACCGGAATAAAGTACATCGGTACGGCGCATGGTCGCCGGTTGGTATAGATGCACCGCACCATGTGACGGTGGGGATTCGCAATTTTGCAGTATACGTAACGGAGAAAAATTGCTATTGGCTGGCTGTAGCGAACTTTGATTGAACGGCATCCAATGAATGAATAGCACGCCAAACAAAATCGCGATCAAAATCCAGGCAAACAAATGTTTAAGCATCAACAGCCACAGAGGTCGCGCTGCTGGTTCTGATTGAGAGAGCGAAGATTCGCCGTGCTGCGGCTTTTCACGATAATAATCTCGATCCTGTATGCTCATTTAGAATCGCATTGCTGTATTCGGATGAATTGTTGCGAAATCATGCGGTGGTATTGATATGCTGCCCAAGATGAGCGGGCAGTTGTTGCGGTACTTCCGGCAAAGCTTCGACCAAGGCAAGTGCACCCGCTGCATTCAAATCAATTGCTTTTTTAAACACTGCAATACCGATTGCTTGTTCCGTACGTGCATTGGACAGTGCTGTTGCCAAGTTGGCTATTCCTGATACATCCATGAAATACTCCTTGTTTTTAGTTGAATGAATATACGGCAGGAAGCATGCAAAGTTTGAGCGGACAAAGGAAACGCTGAACATTTAGTCGGTTGAATACCCCCGTTCAATGACACCCTGCCGCTGAACGGGCGCGAAGTATCAGCACGATCCGGTATGCCGCATACGCTGCAATCAGGTGCTTGAACGTATGACCGCTAATCCAGTTATTTGTCCAAGCAAAAATTTGTGTATCCAACATTTCAAACACCTTTGCCACAGCATACAGCGCGACGACTTGATGAATTTCACCACCATGCGTGTAGCGTGATGGAAAACGCAGGCTGATCCAAACAATCAGTAAGATGGAATAAAACTGCATCACGATATAAAAATTCAAATTACCGGCGCCATGCTGTTCGGTCCAGTACCAGTACAGTACGCTCATTACCGCCAAGAAAATCAGTATTGGCAGCGCCCACAAGCCCGCGATCAGACTTATCCGCTCGATCAATGTTGCGGACAGTAATGCAGCGAGGGTGATGCCGATAGGCAGGCGATCCCATACTAAATATTCGATGCTCGGTGACCAGTGATAGGCCATCGAGCCGAGTGCGACGGCGCTTATACTCAGAAACATTACCCAGTAGGGCAAACTTTCTCGGCGATCAACAAAAGTGGTTTGTTTGGGGATTTGCCGGAGGCGCCACAAAAACAGTAGACCGATTCCGCCGCTTAACAAGAACGCCAGATTAGAAACAACGTCGTTGAAGTTGGGGATACCGAAAAAAATGCGCTGATCGGCGAAATGATGGTATTCGGCGGATTGCGGCATCGGTGGGAGGAACATTGCAACTGCAACGACCAGCGCCGTAATTCCCGCAAGCAAGCGAAGCTGGTTGTGCATTTTCATATGGGTATCTCTAGAAATTTATATTTTATTACAATACTTCGTTACTCACAAAAAATATCTCCTTACATATCAATTATATGCTGNNTTTTATTCTCGCCTCGTCTTGTTTGTAAATCTGAATTTTTAGAGACGCCCATATTGGTATTGAAGTTGCTAAAACATTTGCGCGACTGCGTCCCGGATTCGCCCGACAGGAATGATGTTGATACCCGGTATCGGTTGCTTAGGTTTGTTCGCCAACGGGATGATCGCTTGATTGAAACCGAGTTTCGCTGCTTCTTTTAGTCGTTCCTGACCGCGTTGCACCGGGCGGATTTCACCCGCCAGGCCCACTTCGCCGACGACGATGGTTTTTTCCCGTAGCGGTTTGTTTTTCAGCGACGACACCACGGCGAGCAGAACCGCCAAATCCGCGCCCGGTTCGGTGATTTTGACGCCACCGACGGCGTTGACGAAAACATCTTGATCAAAGCAAGGAATACCAGCATGGCGGTGTAATACCGCGAGCAGCATTGCCAGACGGTTTTGCTCCAATCCGACGCATAGGCGACGTGGATTGGGTGAACGCGCTTCATCGACCAGGGCTTGGATTTCCACCAGCAGTGGGCGTGTGCCTTCTTGCGTAACCATAATGCATGACCCCGGCACTTGCGTGTCGTGATGCGATAGGAATAACGCGGACGGATTTTTGACTTCGCGCAAGCCCTTCTCACCCATTGAAAACACACCGAGCTCGTTAACCGCTCCGAAACGATTCTTGAACGCGCGTACCATGCGGAAACTGGAGTGCATGTCGCCTTCGAAATACAATACCGTATCGACCATATGTTCGAGCACGCGTGGCCCGGCGAGAGCGCCTTCTTTGGTGACATGGCCGACCAGAATGATGCAGGTGCCGCTCGATTTGGCCAGTCGCGTCAATTGCGCCGCGCATTCGCGTACTTGCGCTACCGATCCCGGCGCGGACTGTAGCGCTTCTGAATAAACGGTTTGGATCGAATCGATCACCGCTACCGACGGTTTACGCTCGCTAAGCACCGCTTGGATTTTTTCAAGCTGAATTTCCGCGTATAAATCGACCGAACGCACGTCGAGTGCCAAACGCTTGGCACGCAATGCCACTTGCTGTGCAGATTCCTCACCGCTGACATACAGTACCGGATGCTGTGCCGACATCAGCGACAATGCTTGCAGCAATAAAGTAGATTTGCCGATACCAGGATCGCCGCCGAGCAGCACCACGCCGCCTCTCACCATACCGCCGCCGAGCACACGATCCAGTTCTTCGATGCCGGTAGGATAACGCGGTTCTTCACTCGCTTCGATGGTACTTAAGTTTTGCACTTGGCCGGTTTCCGAAACCGGGCTGAAGCGCGAAACATTTTTTTCCGCGATGGTTTCCACCAGTGTATTCCAAGCCTGGCAATGCGGACATTGACCTTGCCATTTCAGCGTTTGCCCGCCACATTCAGTGCAGGAATAAATGGATTTCTGTTTAGCCATCAAAGATTGCTAACCATAAACTTCCGCTTCGTTGAGCCTCAAACCGCGCGCATCTTTGTCGGAGAGAATTGGTGCCTCGGCGATCGGCCAATCGATATTGAGCGCTGGATCGTTCCAGATGATGCAGCGCTCGTGCTCCGGCGCCCAATAGTCGGTGACGCTATATAAAAATTCGGCGGTATCAGACAGCACCACGAAACCGTGCGCAAAACCGGGCGGAATCCAC
>DJMI01000165.1 GCA_002435335.1 Nitrosomonas sp. UBA6494 | reverse complement strand
TGCATTTCTCGTACGCTTCTTCAAATCTCATCTTCCGTGTCTCCTGTAGCCATTCTGTCCGTTTCATCTCTTGCCCTCCTTGGGCTAAGATAATCCGGACAGATCTTGTGCTACAAACACGGACAGTTTATTTGTTCTCTACAAGATATGAAAGAAAACTTGGAAAAAAATAATCGCTCTCAATACAAAAAAGTAAATATTAAATCTCTTGAGAATACTTTGCTGATTGTATTGTTCACCTTGGCCTTCTTAGTTTCTACACTATTGCTTAGCAGTCATATGCAGGCGTCATATAACAATGTGATTGGTAAAATTCTGGTTACCATAAATCACAAGCCATAAGGGGAATTCGGAATGTTTAAAACCATAACAGTAATCGTAATGATGGTTAGCTTTATCCCATTGGGTGTTGCTGATCCGGGTGATAATGAAACCCGTATCTACCAAACCGATTCAATCGGTACGGTTAATACCAGCAAACCTTCCTATGTCATTCAAGAAGACGGGCGAGTCCTGCCCACAGATAGCATTGGGACACGGGATTCCGGCAATAAGGAGCAATATAAAATTATCGGGGATAGAATTTATGAAACGGATTCAATCGGTACAGTGAAGCATGATAAGTCACAGAAGATAAAGTGATGTATGTGAATTAGCAATTTGATGTGGATTCAATATGAAGGTAGTGTGTCTCAATGATTGGCTTCTCTTAAAAATTCTTGGTTGATTCTCAGTAATTTTAACAGCGGTTTTTGCCGCCCCCCTCAATTGCAGTCGCCGCCCCGGTTGTCGCCCTCGGATTTTTTTACAGAATCTGGGTAACTTCATAGGTTTCTGGGAGTTACAGTGCCGGTTTGTGAGTGGGGGCGCGTGGGCGGCAGGGGCGGCATTTTGTGCTACCTTTTATTTTTTTCGTCCTCCCAAATTAGACTTTTTTGCTTTTATATTCTTTTTTTTCTAAATAAAAATATATAAATTTGCTGCCACTGCCGCCTCCGAAGGGAAGAGTTTTGGGAAACTTAATAAGAATCAGCAGAATACGGCACCCCTGAGATGGGGCGGCAATTTCTGANNAATCGATCTGCATGAGCTAGTTGAACTCTTATCAAACCTATGTGGAGAAAACCGATCAAAGACTATTGATGAGAATAAGACCGAGATTTTTTCGATCGAAATGGTGTTGATGAAGCCAAGTTGGTTAGTTTTGATTGAAACGTTATTTCCATAAGCATTCCAGTTAAAGCAACGAATCAAATGATCAAGTAAAATGAAGATCGACAATCTTATTATATGAATCCTTAACCATGCTCGATCCCATTATCAGCGCAAAAGAAAAACTGGATGATCCGCTCATGCTGGAATGGGCATTACGTTACTATAACGATCTGCCAGAAAACAATCTTGAAGAAAAGGCACGGATAGCATCCACATGGTTTCATGATCTTTTCATTGCCCAATTGATCGATCAAGATGAAACCGAAACGTTGTCCCGACTGTTTAACACGTTACCCGCAGAGCATTTTTTATCGTTTACAAATCTGATCATCAAACGCTGGTTCGAATGGCCCGCTCCTTTAGCAAATGCTGCAATTCATATCCTTGCTGTCAACGCACCTCAAGCACTTTTAAATTTACTAGATGATTATATTAAGCAGAGTTCGCGTTTCGATTTCGAACGGATATTGAATATCTATGTACTAGCTGAAATTGGAATCGATGCTTCCTGGCAACCGATTTTGAATCGACTGAGCCAGAAAGTTCTGGCTTTACCGGAAGAAAGTTTTAGCAGAGTATTTTTTCTACCAACGCTTTTGCGTTTGAGTAACGGTTTATCTTTCGATACCCTCGAATCCATAATTGTTGCTGCACTTCGCAGCAGCAGTGAAGGCAATCGTAGAATAAATATGCTAAAAAACTTGTTTCAAGGTTTGTTCGGCAAGAAGGAATATCTTGAACTGGTTTTAGATCGTAGCAAGCATGAATCGGAACAACGCCTTGAACCGTTGATGCATATATTCCATGATGGAGCACCCATCGATCAACTTGACCAGTGGCTGGATACGCCGCCAGCTTTCGCATCGGTTATTCCAATGTTGGAAGAGCGCTCCATTCAATTTGATAGCTGTAAAACCCTTTTGAAGCTGTTGAGAGACTCGACTCAGGTTAATCAATTATTGTTGGATGATATCCGGTCTCAATTAACTGTGGCCGCCTGTATTCAAAGCCATGCCCGGGAAACATTAGATAACTTGGCACTTGATCTTAATGAAACAGTAGCGTTGCTGTCAGCTGATTTCTTTAAAGCGTACTGGTATCCTGCTTTACTGACACATCTGCGATCCTTTGATCGTAATGATGTTGCCACTGCAATGATTACACGCCTGCCATCGGTCAGCCATACTTACGGTGGCGTGCAGTTGGCCGAAATCATGGGCGATTTGGCGTGGCCTGAATTTGTGCCGTGTCTGATTGACTCGATCTCCGAAGACCAAGGCGATTATTTGTGTGAGGCCGCGCAAACAGTATTACAAAAAATCGGCAAACCCGCCCAAGCTGCCTTGATTGAACGCTGGAATGATCTGGATTCATCGCAACGTATCTATGGGCTTGCTGTAATTTCCGATACCGGCGGTCAGGCAGCGGCAGATTTTGCATGCGAACAGTTCGATGCTTTAATGCAAAGTGATATGGAGTCATGCTGTGAATTAGCGTTAACAGCGCCAGATCAGCGCCTGCTGGATCGGCTAAAACCGGAGCTCCGCCGTCAGCAACCGCTTATCGACCGGGCCTGCTATATTCTTGCCCGCCTGCTGGATCAAGAGGATGATGAGATTCAGCAAGCCAAGAGTCGCGCATTAGCAGACCTGACAAGAAAAGAGAAACGTAGAAAATCCTTCGAGTCAGGCGATTTCTCGAATGATTCGCTCAGTCTGGAATTACGTTGTCCATCATGCAATGACATTAACCAATATGCTGTCAATGGCGTTATTGTGCCAAAAGATCATGCTGAGAAAATTCCGTATCTGATCAATGATGAATTTCCTTGCGCATCCTGTGGGCAATACGTTGAATTTGAATTGACATCGTCAGCCCTAATGGCGCTTACCACTGAAATGCTAATGATGAAAGTGACGCATGAGAACGGGGAGCAACCGAATTCACGTATCATAACGATGACCTGCAAGGTTGATGGCCAAACATTACCCGTCGCCACAGCGCTAGAGCAGCTCAGAGAACAAATCGCCAAGATACCCGATGATGTTCGGGCGTGGTTGCAACTGGGAAAGATTCTTGCCTATATCAATAGACCGAAGGCCGCAGTACAGGCTTTGTTGAAAGCAGTGCAATTGATGCCTAATGCTATAGATATCAAACTGGCGCTGGCTAATGCATATGTACTCGATGATACCAATGAAGAAGCATTCAGGCTATTGTCTGATGCACTCGATCATGTGGCCGATTGGCAATTTCTTATGCCGCAACCAAACTTCGGACAAGACTTCGCACAATTTTACAATCAATTACGCAGAAGCCTCGGAAGAGAAGACTTGCCTGCATTGCATCCATCTTCATTGAAAATACCTCAAAAGACTGGCCGCAACGATCCATGTCCTTGCGGCAGTGGAAAGAAATTCAAAAAATGTTGTGGTCGGTAAATTATCCGCATATAACCATCCAAGTTTGCGGACTATGATATTGGTTTAATGAACGTGCAGTCCACGCCGCAGCATTCAGCCGACAATCCCCTGGAAAAGTTACAGGGATCGATAGAACGCGTCACCTTTCATAGTGAATCGTCCGGCTTTTGCGTCTTGCGCGTCAAGGTGAAAGCACATCGGGAACTGGTAACCGTTATCGGTTCTGCAGCATCTGTTACGGCAGGAGAGTTTATCGAATGTATGGGCGTGTGGGTCAATGATCGTCAGCATGGTCAACAATTCAAGGCAATCTCGTTAAAAATCGTTCCGCCAACTACTCTTGAGGGTATCGAGAAATATCTAGGTTCCGGCATGGTCAAGGGAATCGGTCCGCATTTTGCCAAGAAGCTGGTAAAAGCGTTTGGCGAAGCGGTGTTTGATGTCATCGAGCAAACGCCGGAAAGATTACTGGAATTGCCCGGTATCGGCAAAAAACGCCAGGAAAAGGTCACCAGTGCATGGGCTGAACAAAAGGTGATTCGTGAAATCATGGTGTTCCTGCAATCGCACGGCATCGGCACGTCACGCTCAGTGCGTATCTTCAAAACCTATGGCGAACAGGCTATCGACAAGGTGAGAGAGAATCCTTACCGGCTAGCTTTGGATATTCACGGCATTGGTTTCAAAACAGCAGATACCTTGGCGCAGAAACTCGGCATTGCACCGGATTCACTGATTCGTGCACAAGCCGGTGTGCGTCATGTGTTGCAGGAATGGTCTAACGATGGCCACTGTGCGGCTATGCGCGATACGTTGTGTGACATGGCGGTCAAGCTATTGGAAATACCCGAGCCTATTATTGGAGAAGCCGTCACTGCCGAGCTTGACGAAGGCAACCTGATTGCTGAAATGATCGATCAGCAGGAAGCGATATTTTTGGCACCGCTTTATCGTGCCGAAGTGGGTTGCGCCAATCATTTGCTGCGGTTAAATGAAGGAGCACCGCCCTGGGGCGAGATCGATGCGCAAAAAGCGATACCGTGGGTTGAAGAGAAAACCGGACTGACTTTATCGGCATCGCAGCGTTCAGCCATTGAACTGGCACTACAGCATAAAGTGACGGTCATCACAGGCGGCCCTGGCGTAGGTAAGACAACACTGGTCAACAGCATCCTCAAAATCCTTCGGGCCAAACAGATCAACATCGCATTATGCGCACCGACAGGCCGTGCAGCGAAACGGCTTTCCGAATCAACCGGCCTGGAAGCGAAAACGGTTCATCGGTTGCTGGAATTCGATCCATCGGTCTTCGCATTCAAACATAACGATGAATTCCCGTTGGAACTAGATTGCCTTGTCATTGACGAATCATCGATGATGGACGTGGGATTGATGAATCAATTGCTAAAAGCTATTCCATTGGATGCTGCGTTACTAATCGTCGGGGATGTTGATCAACTACCGTCTGTCGGCCCCGGCGCTGTGCTGGCGGATATAATCGACTCCGGAAAAATCGCAACCGTTCGCTTAGCCGAGATATTTAGGCAAGCCAGCACTTCTAAAATCATCACCAACGCGCATCGCATCAATCACGGTCAGCTTCCTAAAGAAGACAACCCGCAAACGCTAAGTGACTTCTATTGTATACACGCGGAATCGCCTGAAGAAATTTTTACCAAGCTCATGCAGGTTGTGCTGGAACGAATACCGCAACGGTTTAATCTACATCCGGTAAACGATATACAGGTACTGACACCGATGAACCGTAGCGGCCTGGGTGCGC
The DNA here is from genome assembly GCA_002435335.1 of Nitrosomonas sp. UBA6494. GTDB lineage: Bacteria > Pseudomonadota > Gammaproteobacteria > Burkholderiales > Nitrosomonadaceae > Nitrosomonas. The sequence continues at coordinate 1,922 of DJMI01000165.1, read as the reverse complement.
GCTCGTTGAATATCGAACTGCAAGAACGATTGAATGGCAGTAGTGAACCCAAAGTTGTTCGCTACGGCTCGACTTATGCACCCGGCGACAAGGTAATCCAGCAGGTCAATAATTATGAAAAGGAAGTGTTTAACGGCGATATCGGTATTGTGTCATCCATCGATGTTGAAGAAAGCCAGCTACAGATTCAATTTGATGATCGTATCGTGGACTATGAGTTTAACGAGCTGGACGAAATCTCGTTGGCCTACGCCATCAGCATTCACAAAGCGCAGGGATCAGAGTACCCGGCAGTCGTTATTCCTTTAGCGATGCAACACTATATGCTGTTAGAACGGAACTTGCTCTATACCGGCGTTACGCGTGGAAAACAATTGGTTGTGGTTATCGCGCAATCCAAAGCGCTGGCTATGGCGGTCAAGAATCAGCGATCACAGCGCAGGATAACGAATTTGATTTCTCGGCTTGGTTAATTCCGGTCTTTTCAACAGAACAGTCAGTTGCCAGTTTTCAATGAAAGCCTTGATCAACAGCCAAAGCCATACTGTGTACTATCGATTGAAGTCTAATATCAATATACTGTTCCCAGCATAGCTTGGTGCTTTTTTGTATGGTTCATTATTTTAACAGGCAGTTTGGGCTGTAGAGTGTTGCCAGTCGATCTGGCGGATTTGCCGCCCCTGCAGCTACATCTGCCGCCCTAATTGCTGCCCCCCGGATTTTTCATGCCGTCCCAGATGAAGTGTATAGTTTTCATGGGGTTAAATAGATAGCGTGCGAGCCGGGGGCGCGGAGGCGGCAGAGGCGACATTTTTGCCCTACTTTTTTTTCCACAACTACATTTTTTGCAGATTCTTTTTTTTCTAAATAAAAATATAAAAATTTGCTGCCCCTGCCGCCCCCTGTGGTGGAGTGCGTCTGGAAATCCCATAAAAATCAGCAGAATACCGCACTCCTGAGATGGGGCGGCAATTTCTGAATTAGCGCCCCTTGCCGCCACTGCTGCCCCAATCTGCCACAAAATGCTATTCATCGTCGTACCGTGCCTTCATTGCTGCTGTTTTTGCCTTGAATTCCTGGCGCAGCGATTCCGGTTTCAGGATTTCTACGTGCTCTGCAAATCCCAGTAACCACCAGCGTAACTGTCCGGTATCTTTAACGGTTGCCTTCAAATGACTTCGGTTATTGCCAACAGTTGTTAATTCCTGGTCTTCTGACAGGTTTGCTTCACGCAAATGATTAACGACTTCTTTGTCTAACAATAACTCAAGTTCGAGATCATCATCACCAAGCAAGTAGTCAAGCTTACCCTTTCTAATATAGGTGTCCAGGTCGAAGCCGGATGGTACCGAACGCTCTTGCACGGTCATTTCGGCGTCTACAAATCGATGTAAGGGTAGGTAAATTGGTTCACGATTATCACCCATGGAAGAAACCAGATAAGTAACCGTGCCACGAAAGACCAATCCCAAAGGACTCAGCGTGTAGTCAGTCGGTTTATCATCGCCGCGCTTGATGTACTGGGCTTTAATCCTGCGATTCTTCAGTAGCGCGGTATAAATTTTATTGGAAACCTCTATGTCAATTTCCGGTGCAATCATTGGTTGCGTTTGCGGTATTACCCGGATTTTATTTCGCCATTGGGCATCGGTAGTGTCGTATTTATCTAATAGATTCTCGGCTGTATTGAAATACGCCTCCAGATGTGCCAATGCATTTGGTGGCATCTGCTTTTGCAATTGCTGCCTTGCCAGACAGAATGCCAACGCCGTAGCGGATTCCATCACCGGAATTTCTAGCACCTTCCTGGCATCCGTAAACCAGTGGTGCGCCTTATCACGCATCTCATTTAGAAGAAACGGATTAAATACTTCAGCCAACGTGTCCAGATCGCGCTGTATGGGAGAGTGTAAGAACTTTTG
>DJMI01000144.1 GCA_002435335.1 Nitrosomonas sp. UBA6494 | reverse complement strand
TTGCATAATGGCTTGTTTTAAATCTAATGCGGGATTGGGGCGCATGGTTGCTGCGATTGCATTGACCGCTTTTTGCTCTTGCGGGGTGAATGCTCGTAGCGTGTGTTGAATCCGATTTCCCAATTGTGCGAGTATTTTGTTCGGAATATCGAACGGGCTTTGGGTGACAAAATAGACACCGACGCCTTTGGAACGGATCAAGCGCACTACTAGCTCGATCTTGTCCAGCAGCGCAGGCGAAGCCATGTTGAACAATAAATGCGCTTCATCGAAAAAGAAGATCAGCTTGGGTTTATCGAGATCTCCGGTTTCTGGTAGATTTTCGTATAATTCAGACAGCATCCATAATAGGAACGTGCTGTACAGGCGGGGTGAGTTGAGTAGTTGATCGGCTGCAAGTATGTTGATCACGCCTTTGCCGTCGACGGTCTGCATTAAATCGTCGATATTTAGCATCGGTTCGCCGAAAAACATTTCGCCGCCTTGACTTTCAATTTGCAGCAAGCCGCGTTGAATGGCGCCGATGGACGCGGATGATACACTGCCGTATTGCGTTCTGAATGATTCGGCATTATCAGCGACAAATTGCAGTAAAGCGCGTAAGTCTTTCAAATCGAGTAGCAATAAGCCATGATCGTCGGCTACTTTGAAGACAAGATTCAATACGCCTTCCTGAGTGTCATTGAGATTCAATAATCGTGCGAGCAGCAGCGGTCCCATATCGGAAATCGTAGCACGGATCGGATGGCCGTTTTTTTGCAGTACATCCCATAATGTCACGGGAAATCCTTGCCATTGCGGTACATCCAGTTGCAGCGCATCCAATCGCGCTGTTATCTTGTCGGATGCAGATCCCGGTTGGCATATGCCTGTCAAATCGCCTTTGATGTCTGCCATGAAAACCGGCACACCAATGCGCGAAAAACTTTCCGCTAGCTTTTGCAAAGTCACCGTCTTGCCGCTACCGGTGGCGCCGGTAATGCAGCCGTGCCGCGTTGCCATTGCGGGCAGCAGCGACAATGACGCGTGATTGTTTTTTGCGATGAGTAATGGGGCGTGCATAGGTCAAGAGCTTGGAGAATGCTTGTAAGAATCAATTGTAAGTCAAACGACGGGAAAAACAATAAACCAGGTTGATCAATGTATACTATCTGGAACGATTCCTATATTAAGACATGAACGATCAATTGAACCGGCTATTTTTGTATGGTGATTTAGGAGGTACCAAGACTCTGCTGCAACTTGCTGAAATGGTTAACGGATCGGTACAAGTGTTATGCAGCCGCCATTACGAAAGCCACCGGTTTGCCGCTTTCTCGCAAATTTTGTGCGATTTTCTCACGAAAGAAGTGAATACAAATCATCATCCGCTGGCAACCTGTTTCGCCGTTGCTGGGCCGGTTGTGGCGCAACAAGCAAAATTGACCAATTTGCCTTGGCAAATCAGCAGCAGCGAAATTTCCCGTGATTTTGCGATTCCGGTGGTGCAGCTTGTCAATGATTTTGAAGCGGCTGCGTTGGGTATCGACAGTTTAATGACAGGCGATTTGGTTACTTTGCAGTCGGGCAATCCGCAACAACAAGCAACTCGCGTGGTATTGGGTGCGGGTACGGGCATGGGCGTGGCTTGGTTGAGTTGGTCGGGTGACGGCTATTTCGCCATTCCCAGTGAAGCCGGGCATATGGATTTCGCGCCAGTTGATCCGCTGCAGGTGAAGCTGTTCGAGTCGCTGCACCGCAAACTGGGTCATGTGTCGACTGAGCGCTTATTATCCGGCGCCGGACTTACCAATATTTTTAAATTTCTGCTGGCAACGGCACCGGTTTCGTCCAATTTGTCGCCGATCAATCTGGAAGACGACAGCGGTGCTACGATAACCGCGCTTGCATTGGTGCACCGGCATCCGGTGGCGATTGCGTCGCTCAATATGTTTGCCGAAATTTACGGTGCTTATGCGGGTAATCTGGCATTGGCGGGGTTATGTCGCGGTGGGGTGTATGTTGCTGGCGGCATCGCGCCGAAAATCATCGATTACTTGAAAACGGGCGGTTTTATTCGTGCCTTCCGAGACAAAGGGCGATTTGAGTCGTTGATGTATGAAATTCCGGTGCATGTCGTTACCAATCCGGAAATCGGTTTGCTGGGCGCAAAACAGAAAGCGCAGCAGCTCGCTTTATCCAAATGATTTATTGATTGCGCTGCGTTTGCATATTTGCTGCAAACTGCGTTCTCAGCAAGAGGAATAACTATGTCTTCACGAACGTCGTACACCATTACAGTCAATCCTAAAATCCCGGCACGCCTCAAGCGATTGGAGGAGTTGGCCAATAACCTGTGGTATAGCTGGGATCGCGCCACACGCACGCTGTTTTCCAGGCTTGATCCGCATTTGTGGGAAGCCGTGGGGCATAATCCCAAGGCATTTCTCAAGCGTGTGGATGAGTCGGTGTTATGGAAAGCCACGGAAGATCGGATATTCCTCGCCAATTACAACAGCATCCTATCGACTTACGATTCGTATCACGAAAAATCCTGGTTGCCGAATGACAATGGCGGGTTACGTGAGCAGGATCAGGTTGCTTATTTTTGTTTCGAATTCGGATTTCACGAAAGTTTGCCGATTTATTCCGGCGGCCTCGGCATTCTGGCCGGAGATCATTGCAAGGCGGCGAGCGATCTGCATTTGCCCTTTGTCGCTATCGGCTTGCTGTATCGTCAGGGATACTTTTCTCAAACCATCGACAGCCAAGGGAATCAGCAAGCCACCTATACCATCTCTGATTTTGACGATCTTCCCGTCACACCGGTATTGAATCAGGACGGTTCCAGTTTGCAAATCGAAGTTCCATTGCCGCATCGGACTGTTACCGCAAAAATATGGCAGGCGAGAATCGGTCATGTCGTACTTTATTTGCTGGATACCGAAATAGCGGAAAATTCCGCGCAGGATCGTTACATTACGCATAATCTTTACGGCGGCGACAAAACCATGCGCATCGAACAAGAAATTTTGTTGGGTATGGGGGGTGTTCGCGCGTTGCATGCGCTCGGTATCAAACCGACGGTTTGGCATATCAATGAAGGGCACGCTGCTTTTATGATTTTGGAGCGCATTCACGATTTGGTTCGACAGGGATTGGATTTTGCCGCAGCATTGGAAAGCGTTGCGGTGAATACGGTTTTTACCACGCATACCGCAGTGCCCGCCGGTCATGATCATTTCAATCAGGAAGTGATGCAAACCTATTTTGGTAGTTTTTATCACAGCCTGCGAATCTCGCGCGAGGAGTTCATGGCGCTTGGCCATATCCCCGGGAGCCCGGATTTCAATATGACTGCGTTGGCCATACGCGGTTCACGCACGCACAATGGCGTCAGTAGAATACACGGTGGCGTGTCCGCTAAAATTTGCCGTGATTTGTGGCCGCAGATCGAGCCGGAAGAAAATCCATTGACCTATATCACCAATGGGGTTCATGTTCCCACTTTTCTGGCGCAAGAATGGGCTGACTTATTTGACCGCTACTTGGGGCACGAATGGCGCAATAAAATGTGCGACCATGCGTATTGGTCGCGTATCGATGCGATACCGGATCATTTGTTCTGGAGTGTACGCCAGTCGTTAAAATCGCAATTGTTTTACGGCATTCGGTCGCGCATTACTGAACAAAATTCCCGTAATCGAGGCTCCGAAGCGCATCTGGATCGATTGCTGAGGTTCATCGATCCGATCAATCCGAATATTCTGACGCTGGGTTTTGCGCGCCGTTTTGCGACCTATAAGCGCGCCGCGCTGCTGTTTGAAAATCTCGATTGGTTGCGAAAAATCATCCTCGATCAAAATCGTCCGGTGCTGTTTATTTTTTCCGGTAAAGCGCACCCCGCGGATGTGCCTGGGCAGGATTTGATCCGGCGCATCAGTCATATCGCCAGTTTTCCAGAATTTGAGGGCAGGTTGCTGCTGATCGAAGGTTACGATTTGCGGTTGGCGCGTCGTCTGGTTGCCGGTGTTGACGTGTGGCTCAACAATCCTATTTATCCGCTGGAAGCTAGCGGTACATCGGGTATGAAAGCGGGCATCAACGGCGCGATCAATTTGAGCGTGCTGGATGGCTGGTGGGGGGAAGGTTACGATGGAAAGAATGGCTGGGCGATCAAGCCGGGGCCGGAGGATTTGGAAGGTTTTGTGCGTGATCAAGAGGAAAGCCGGGCGTTGTATGAAATTTTGCAAGATCAAGTGGTTCCGCTTTATTACGATTACGGCAAACTTGGTTATTCGCCCAAATGGGTAAAGATGTCCAAGTACTCGATGATGTCGTTGCTGCCCGGTTATAACGCGACGCGTATGGTCGATGAATATGTCACTAAATTTTATCGTCCGGCCAGTGACAAAGGCACGCTTTTTTCGGCCAACGATTTTGCCGAATCAAGAAATGTGGCTGCGTGGAAAACCAGAATCCGACATGCATGGCCTGGGGTTTCATTACGTAGGCTGGACGCGCCGCGCGATCGTATTTGTTTTAATGAGGCATTGAATTTTAAGGTGGCAGTCAAACTGAATCATTTGACACCGGAGGATGTTGTGGTCGAATTGCTGATCTGTCGCCAGTATAAAACCACTCGGCTATGCAATTTCAAACATTTCAAGTTCGAATTCACCGGTGTTCAAGAGGCTGGTGAGCATTGGTTCGAATTGCGACTTATTCCGGAGTTGTGCGGTAAGCAGGAATATTTCATTCGTATTTATCCATATCATCCATCGCTAACGCACCCGCTGGAGATGGGCTTGCTGGTATGGCTATAGCCGATCATGCGACTGTGACGGCATTGTTCAGATAAACATCCTGAATCGCATTGAGCAATTTGATACCTTCAGCAACAGGTTTCTGAAACGCTTTTCGTCCTGAGATCAAACCCATACCGCCTGCACGCTTGTTGATTACCGCGGTTCGTACTGCTTGGTGCAAATCGTCACTGCCGGATTCTCCGCCCGAATTGATCATGCCGACTCTCCCCATATAGCAATTAGCCACTTGATAGCGCACCAAATCGATCGGATGTTCGGTGGTCAGTTCGCTATAGACTTTGGCATGCGTTTTGCCGAACTTTAGAGCGGTATAACCACCGTTATTGGTCGCCATTTTTTGTTTGACGATATCGGCGCCGATGGTAACCGCCAAATGATTAGCTTGCCCCGTCAGATCGGCGCTGACGTGGTAATCCTTGTCGGCGGTTTTAAATGCAGCGTTGCGTGTGTATGCCCACAATATGGTCACCATCCCCAATTCGTGCGCATGCTCGAATGCTTCGGACACCTCTTGAATTTGCCGTCGTGATTCTTCCGATCCGAAAAACACCGTCGCGCCGACGGCGCAGGCACCCATATCAAATGCTTGATCGACACTTGCAAACAACGTTTGGTCGTATTTGTTCGGATAAGTCAATAGTTCATTGTGATTGATTTTGAGTATCATCGGAATCTTATGCGCGTACCGTCGCGATACCATCGACAGTACCCCCAGTGTTGAAGCCACGCCGTTGCAACCGCCTTCGATGGCAAGTTCAACGATATGACGGGGATCGAAAAACATCGGATTCGGTGCGAACGATGCACCGGCAGAATGTTCAACACCTTGATCGACCGGCAATAAAGACAAATAACCGGTTCCGCTTAATCTGCCGTGGTTGTATAGCGCTTGAAGATTGCGCAATACCCCGGGTTTTCTATTGCTCAAGGCGACGACACGATCGACAAAATCGCCACCCGGTAACTGTAAGTGATGCTTGGGGATCGTGCTGCAAGTGTGATTCAACAGTGATTCGCTTTCGTCACCCAGAATAGCGGTAATATCCATTGTCGATACTCCTTATGTGAATGGGCACTTTGATGTGGTGCCGGTCTTACTGCAGTGAGAGTAAAACTAACATAAACCGTACTCACANNCGATTAGGTAAATTGGTTACTTTGGCGGGGCGGTTGCTGCGTTTCACCGGTGCAGTGCTTGCATAACCGCTACCGGACAATTTGAACACGCTGATTGCTTGCGTCAATGCTTGTGCTTGATCGTTCATCGATTCCGCCGCTGCTGCTGCTTGTTCGACCAATGCTGCGTTTTGCTGTGTCACTTCGTCCATTTGCGTGACCGCTTGATTGACTTGCTCGATACCCGAACTTTGTTCGTGAGATGCGGCAGAAATCTCGCTCATGATGTCGGTGACGCGCTTGACTGCATTGACAATTTCATCCATGGTCGCACCGGCTTCGTCGACCAAACGTGTGCCGTCTTCGACTTTTGAGACCGAATCGCTGATCAATTCCTTGATCTCTTTTGCCGCTGCAGCGGAACGCTGTGCCAAGGTGCGCACTTCGGTTGCAACCACGGCGAAACCGCGTCCTTGTTCACCGGCACGCGCCGCTTCAACTGCCGCGTTCAATGCCAGAATGTTGGTTTGAAATGCAATGCCGTCGATGACACTGATGATATCGACGATTTTCTTCGAACTGTCGTTGATTGCGCTCATGGTTTGCACCACTTGGCCGACCACTTCGCCACCTTTTACCGCAATTTCGGAAGCGCCTGCCGCCAGTTGATTGGCTTGGCGTGCGTTATCCGAGTTTTGCTTTACTGTGGAAGTCAATTCTTCCATGGATGATGCGGTTTCTTCCAGGCTGGAAGCTTGTTCTTCGGTGCGTTGGCTTAAATCCAGATTACCGGATGCGATTTCGCTGGAAGCGGTAGTAATTTGCTCAGTACTCATGCGTACTTTTCCGACTAAATCGACTAAATTTTCGTTCATTGCCTTTAATGCTTGCAGCAAACGACCGGTTTCATTATTCGAATTTGCATCAATGCGGCTGGTTAAGTCACCTGATGCCACTGCATTGGCAACAGCGATCGCTTCATTCAGCGGGTTCACTATTGCGCGAATCAACAGAAAACCGATCACGGTGGCCAGTAAAACGCCCAATGCGATCGCTGCTATAGTAATCATGAGAAAGTTTTCGAACATGCTTTGTGCGCCGGCATATTCACTGGCGGCAACATTGCGCTGCAATTCCAGTAATTTCGTCATAGTGGCGTGCGCCTCATCGAATTTTTTTCCGGCATCGATTGTCGCGTTTTGAATGGCAGCATCGAAATCACCGGCGAATGCATGGTTCATCGTTCGATCGCGTGATTCGATATAGGCTTTCCATTGCTGATTGTAAGTTTCAGCCAAAGCGGCTTCTTCTGCAGTCAGCGTGGTTTGCATGTATTTCTGCCAAGTAGTGGCGATTTCGGCATCGCGCGTGTCGCTCAGCGCTTTGCGTTCTTTCACGATATCCGGGTTCCTGGCAAAAGCGGACATAGTTGCGTTAAGCCGGATACGCTGCATGCGATCCGTGACAAAACCTAGATCGCCAATCGGAATGGTGCGATCTTCATAGACGCCTTTAAAAGAATCGTTGGTTTTGTTCCACCCATAGATGCCTAAGCTACCGATCGCAACCAGCAGTGCCGACAAAAATCCAATGATAAATATTAATCTTGATTTAATCGTCATATTGTTAAACATGTATTGCTTTCTCCCTAAGTAGCTGCGTAAATCGTTAATTAACGCACTGTAGTTTCTTATCGCTGTCATTACCGAAAAATACATTAGCAACGGAAACGGAGTGCTTGCTTGAGTAGCTTGTTTACGGAGGGAGATAAAAAATATTTTGTGGGATTATTCTGAATTTTGTGTGAGGATACGGCGGAATCGCTATGGAAGCATACGATTGCTTGCCAGCTTCGTAATAGCTGCTTATATCAGCGAGCGATAAATATGCCGGTAAGCTTGTGCGCTGATAAGCCAACTGAAGTCTTTCGCCATGGCGTTTTTTTGCAGGCGCTGCCAGTTCTTTTTGTCGTGATAGATCCGCACCGCGCGCTTTATCGTGCTCAGCAAATCATCGGCGGTCATCGGTGTGAATAAGAAACCGCTAGCGCTTTCGTCAGCGATGGATTCCGGGGTGCAGTCGGTTACGGTATCCTTCAAGCCGCCGGTGGCGTGCACGATCGGCGGTGTACCGTAGCGCTGGCTATACATTTGGTTTAAACCGCAAGGTTCAAAGCGCGATGGCATCAAAAAGCAATCGGCGCCTGCTTCGGTCAAATGCGACAATGCTTCACTAAAGCCGATGTGCACAGCGATTGCGCCGGGGTGACTGTTGGCTAACGCAGTAAGCTGATGCTCCAACACAGCATCTCCGCTACCGATTACAGCCAATTGCGCGGGAATTTTGATCAGTTGCGGTGCCAATTGAATCAACAAATCTGTTCCCTTTTGGTGACTTAGCCGGTTGATTGCGCCGAATAACGGAATTTCGGCGTCAACGGTTAATCCCATGTGTTGCTGCAATGCGGTTTTGTTCGCCGCTTTATTGCTCAGTTTTCTATTGCTGTAATTTTTTACCAGATAAGGATCGGTTGCAGGATTCCATATGTCGGTGTCGATGCCGTTGACAATGCCGGTAAGGCGGTCGTGTCGAGCGGCCAATAAGCCTTGTAAACCGAATCCTAGCGGCTCGGTTTGTATCTCCTTGGCATAATTCGCGCTGACAGTAGTGATATGGTCGGCATAATAAAGCCCTGCTTTGAGAAACGACATGTTGCCGTAATATTCGACACCGTCGATAGTGAAGCTGCTCGCCGGCAACCCGAGTTGTGCAATGCTACCGGGAGGAAATACGCCCTGAAATGCGAGATTATGAATCGTCATTACGGTTGCCGCTTTTTGCCCAGCGTAAAAATGCAGGTATGCCGGGGTTAATCCGCTTTGCCAATCATTACAATGCGCAATATGCGGCTGCCAGGCAATCGGACTGGCGTCGCTGGCCAGGATGGCACCGATTTTTGACAACAGGCCGAAACGCAGCGCATTATCCGGCCAGTCGCGACCGAATTCATCGCTGTAGGGGCCGCCGTCGCGCTCATATAAACCGGGGCAATCGATGACAAAAGCGGGAATGTTTTCGTTTCTTTCCAGCGACAGTTGCACCGACAGCAAAGTGCTGGGTGGAAAATGTGCCAAGTAGCTGAAATCCGCCAGCTTGGATTTGTTTTTTACCCCGGCCATAATTTGCGGATAGCCCGGCAGCAGCAAGCGCACGTCGATTTGCATATCTCGCAGCGCGGCCGGCAGCGCGGCACTGACGTCGCCCAATCCGCCGGTTTTGCACAAGGGATATACTTCCGGCGTTATGAACAGAACACGGATCTGTGTTGGCATGGCGTGGAATTATCGGGGGTAAACTGTCAAAGCAACTGTGAGTTCAGCAGCCGTAACGGGCCATTGCAGCGACAAAGTCGTTGCCTGCATGATTTTTTCAAACCCGCTTTCCGATTGTGAAACGGAAAAATGCGGTCGTGCATGCAATATGACCGGATGAGAGGTTGTGAGTACGATGTATCCGCCTAATGTATCGTCTTCTAAGGTGATTTCGTTCATGCCGGTCAATTCGATCGATTGACCGAAACCGCCGCAAATTTTTCCGAGATGGCGATAACGTCCACCCATGCCGTCGCAACTCGGCATAGCGAGATTGATTTCGGTGCTGAATGTCTGTGCTGATTTGGCTGCGAAATGGTAAGCGACTTGTAACCGGTTGTGATCGAGTAAAATTTGCTTATGAATCGGATATTCGGTGTTGTCGGACTGGAAACGCATGTTTTCAAGCACCGCAGCAATCGAGCGATATGTGATGAACATATCGTCCAAGCGATCGATGAACAGGCTGCGGGGGTGATCGTCGGGGATAATGTCATCCGCAGTGATTTCATGCTTATAGCTGATCCGATCATGCGCAGATGCGATGCCGGTGACGGTGTTTGGTGTAGATTGTTTTTCCGCTTGGATTTTATGGTAATAGTGCTCAGTCTGACAACGCAAGGTATCGCCGAAATTATGTTTCAATTGATACGCATCCAATTCGCAAATACCGGCAAAGCGATCCAACTTCAGCACTGCCTGCAAAATATCGTTGTGCAAGTAAGCTTCATCGATGCCGTCCAGATCGGTATCTTCGGTAAAATAGCCGGGGCGGGGTGTTTGGGCGTCCAACAGGGCTTCCAATTCCACGATGGCGTTATAGATTGCACGACGTAGATGAGGCAGGTAGAGTCCGCCGAATAGCCCATGCCAATAGGCATCGTTAGCCTGTGCTTCATAGAGTTTTTGTTGCATCAGATCGGATNNATAGCGCGACAGAAAGTTTTTCCAGATGCCGCCGCGCAAGTGGGCTTTGTTGCACTCGTACCATCCATTCGCTTTGGCCTGTTGCACCATTTCTGCATAGGCATTGGCGGATTGGGCGGGCAACGTCCATTCGTTCATTTCAATATAAGACACGGTTGGCAGGTAAACGATGCCGCGCGTTTTTTCACCGGCGTGGTATTCGCTATAGTGTTGCGTGCAAATTTTCGGCGAGGCCAATACGTGCTGAATAAATTGCTCTAACCAGCCTTGTTCGTATACCCAATGGTAAGTTTCCGGCCAAATGCCGAACTTCTCGATGTCGTCAAAATAAATCGCAGCAGGTTGTGCACCGGAGATCTCCTGGTCTCCCAGCGATTCCAGATAAGCGACGGTTTCTCCAACCGGAGCGAAAGGGATTTTATAGCGTAATGCTTCAGAAATCGGAAATAAATCGAGTTTATGCGATTCTTCTTCGGTGGTGAAATAACCACTCAGCTCCGCTGTTGTTTTGCCGGTACACAGAAAATGGTAATCATCAACGGTCACATAACGAATACCGCAATCCACCAGTGCCGGAATCACCGTCGATTCCCAAACGCGCTCGGTCAGCCAGGCGCCTTGCGGACGTTGACCGAATTTAGCTGCCAGCTTGTTGGAAAATGTATTAATCTGACCGATCCGATCGCGATTGGGGATCACCGCCAGCACTGGTTCGGTATCACCCGCACCGAACAATTCGACTTGCTGCCGCATCACCATTTCGTGCAATAACGCCATGTCATCGGGAAAATGCTGCAGCAAATAATCCAGCAGCCAACCGGAAAAATGAACGGAAAAACGAAAATCCGGATAGCGATACAAAACTTGTAGGAAAGGGCGATAACAACGGAGATGCGCATCTTCCAATACATGCGGAAAATTGCCGACCGGTTGATGGGCGTGAACGCCCATCAGTAGTGAAACACGTTGCGACATTCGGCGACTCCTATGATCGTTACGAATAGGGATAATATAAACCCGATTTTAAATATTAATCAATCAGGCTTGTTAAAGCAGCATCATAACGATCTCTGCATCGTGCCGCTGGTTTGAGCTTGATCGTTGCCTTTACTGATCGTTTCAAAAATTGTAGAGGGTACCGGTAGTTTGAGTAGATGATAAAGATTCATCAGGTTTTTTCGGAACAATTGATCGAAGCTGGCCACTGAGTGCGCGGAATTGTAATCGCCGAACCACCAGAACCAGTCGGAGCTTTCGCAAGACGCGAGTTGTTTGCTTGCTTGCTCTTTTTCAGTAGCGCTCAATCGGTCGCTTTGCATGACCAGATCGAAGCTGTGTTTGGCTGCACAGAGCATATCCCAGGCGCGGTTTTTTTCTGCATCGCCGATCCAGGTTGAGAATGTGCCGTAAACCCAGCTCCCGGCGGTTAGGGTCGTCAATGTTTTGATCGTATCCGCAGTGCCGGTGTCGGTAATGTAATTGCGGTAAGTGGTGGTGCGAATAAAGGAATGGTTTTCGATCAGATGATAGAGATCGTTCAGGAAATAAAATCCATTGTATGGATAGGTTTCCCAGGCATTTTCTCCATCCAGGATAACGCTGACGATCGGATTTTCCGTGGCCGGTGTGTCACGGTAGATGTGTTCCAGTGCTTGGATAAAATTTTCCGCCGCGTCGCGCCCAAACCATTTTGCATATTCAAAGCCGATTAAATCGGACAAATGATCATCGCGGAAAAAACAAACGATTTCCTCTGCTTCCCCAGCGAAACGGTACGGGCGGTATAAATAATGATTTCGATCCGGCAAAGGCGTATCGGGCTGAGAAGCGCGCAAACTATTAACCAGGACAGCTTCGCCACTTGCTGTCCAACGGTTGTTTTGCTCGGCCATGCTTTTTAGCAATGCTGCCGATACACCGCCCTCAGCCGGCCAAATTCCTGAGGGCTTTTGTTGGAAGCGTTGTTCATGGCTGGCTATTGCAGAGGATAAATGATATGCCACGCGGCCACGTCCACCCGGATAACATGGATGACTTGGTAGTGCCACATCGGGCTGACTGTCACGGGCGCAGGAAAAGTCGATCAATAACGGTGAAAGCGGATGGTAATGCGGTGTAGTGGATAACTCGATTTGCCCCGAATCGGACAATTTGCGGTAACGTGGGATTATTTGCCGGATTAATTCACCGATCAAATTGAATAATTGCAACCGATCCGTGTGGGTAAAGCCTTCGCTTTTAGCCATTAGATTCATAACAAATTCGTTATTGCGGCGTACGCTTTCCCCGATCCATGCCAAGTGATACCACACCAACAAATCGCTAAAGTACTGACCGGAAAAATAGATCAACTCGCTTTCCCTGTGCTGTCGGAACATATGGTACAGCTCGTGCAAACGCTTGTACGCCGGGTAGGGTTTTAGCATCGTTTCGTGATTGCTGAGAAAGCAACTGTCGAATATATACAGTCGCTCCTGCATCGTAATCCGCTCAAGCTCGGGAGTTGCCAACAGGCGCAATAAGGGGCAATGAATTTTCCCGCTGGCGAATTGTTCGATGAAATCTTCCAACTGATCCAGCAATACCGGAACAAAATTGATGATTGCCCGGATTTTTGGGTGCGCCTCCAAGTGATAAGCCATATCGGTATAGTCTTTTATGGCATGCAGATATACCCACGGCAATGTGGATTCGCCGGTTACATAATCTCTGTAATCCGGTTGATGCATATGCCACAGTAATGCCAAGTTCAGTTGTTTCATCAAGTTGCGGGATGTTTTTTATGCAGGAGAAATAAATCGTTAACCAGCGGGAGCGACAGATTGTTAAAAGTCTATGGGCTATGAATTTCTTGTCCCAACATTTCCGGCGTAATCAAGGTGATACCTTTTTCCGTTACGTAAAAACGCTTGCGATCGTCTTCCGGGTTATAACCGACGATCAATCCCTCTGGAATCCAGCATTTTTTTTCGATCACCACACGCCGTAGGCGCGAATGCCTGCCTATGATCGCATCAGGAAGTATGACTGAATCTTCCACCGTGCTATAACTATTAACTTTGACATTGGAAAAGAGCAAAGAGCGGCGAACCGTGGCGCCGCTGATGATACAACCGCCCGATACCGATGAATCCAAAGCCTGGCCGCGGCGATCTTCATCGTCGAAGACGAATTTTGCCGGCGGCAATTGTTCCTGGTGCGTCCAGATCGGCCAATCGACATCGTACAAATTGAGCTGCGGCATGACGGAAACTAAATCGATATTGGCTTCCCAATAGGCATCAATCGTTCCTACATCGCGCCAGTAGGGAATGCCGGAAGCCATATTCACGCAACTATGTTGGAAACGGTGTGCATATACATGGCAACGAGGCACCAAGTACGGAATGATGTCTTTGCCGAAATCGTGCGATGAGTCGTTGGTTTGATGATCGCGTATCAATTGCTGATAAAGGAATTTTGAATTAAAGACATAAATGCCCATACTCACCAGTGCACTTTCCGGTTGACCCGGTATTGGCGTGGGATGCGTGGGTTTTTCGGCAAAGCTGATGATGCGCCACGCTTCATCGACGCCCATGACACCAAACGCACTGGCCTCTTGTAGCGGCACTTCCAAACAGGCGATCGTCATGTCTGCGCCTTTTTCGACATGCTCGGCAAGTATTTTGCCGTAATCCATCTTGTAGATGTGGTCGCCGCCCAAAATCAGCACATAATCGGCATTATGACGTTGCATGATGTCGATGTTTTGAAATACCGCGTCGGCAGTACCCTGATACCAAGTTTCCTCCACGGTCCGCTGTTGGGCGGGTAGCAATTCGACGAATTCCTTGAATCGTCCATCGAGAAAACTCCAACCATGCTGGATATGACGAATCAAGCTTTGTGCTTTATATTGCGTAACTACGCCGATACGACGAACCCCNNTATAAGTGCGAGCGTATTGTGGGGAATGTGATTGTGAGCGCTCATTTCGTATCCGGTCTGGATTTATGGTTAGGTTTTTCTCTTTATCATTCGAAGCAGTTTATTTAGCATGTAATGTCAAATCGATTTTGTGTGTATGTTAGCGCATTATGGCTTCTTTTACACATTCAATTGCCTTTTGCAAAGTGGCAAGCGCTATAATCAAGCGTGTTATTAATTTACTCCGAGGAATTAAGATTTCCCTCCATTTGCAAAATGCCTTACTCAGTGCGCGACTTCATGATCCTTATTCTTATTTGGGATTGCATAGAGAGCGTAATCAAGTTTTGATAAGGGTATTTCGTCCTTATGATCATCAGGTTTGGATCAAAACAGCAACTGCTTTTGAACCGATGCGGTGCATTCATCCTGCCGGAATTTTTGAGTGGCGGGGAGAATCGGCGCCGGCAATGCCGTATCGCTTGCGTATCGAAACGAAGGAAAATGCGGTTTATGAGGCATACGATCCTTATGCTTTTGCGCCGCAAATTTCAACGCATGATTTATATTTGTTCAACGAAGGTAAATTGTGGCAAAGCTATCGCATGCTAGGCGCACAGAGCTGTAACAATGCCGGAGTGGAGGGGGTGCGTTTTGCTGTTTGGGCGCCTAACGCGGAACGGGTCAGTGTCATCGGGGATTTCAATCGTTGGGATGGTAGAGTGCATCCGATGAAAGTGCATTCCGCCAGCGGCGTATGGGAATTGTTCATTCCGGAATTGCCTCCGGATTCTTTGTACAAATTTGAAATCCGCAATCGTGAAAGCGGCGAGATTCAGATAAAAACCGATCCTTATGCGCAACGCTACGAATTGCGCCCCAAAACCGCAGCGCTATCATCCGATATTAGTGGCTATCACTGGCAAGATGAGTTGTGGATGACCAATCGTGCTCATTGGGATTGGCTTCATGCGCCACTGAATATTTTGGAAATTCATGCGGGCTCCTGGAAACGGCATCCGGATGGACGTTTTTATACATACCGCGAATTGGTCCGCGATCTATTACCGTATGTGCAGGAAATGGGTTATACCCACATTGAATTGATGCCGATCTCGGAACATCCCTTGGATGAATCGTGGGGCTATCAAGCGACCGGTTACTTTGCCGTCACCAGTCGCTACGGGACGCCCGATGATTTTCGCTATTTTGTGGATGCCTGCCATCAGGCCGGAATCGGTGTGATTCTGGATTGGGTGCCGGCACATTTTCCGCAAGATAATTTTGCTTTGGCGCGTTTCGACGGCACTGCCTTATATGAACACGAAGACCCNNCTGCGTGATCTGAATGTGATGGTGCACGGTCAATTTCCCGGAGCTTTAACGCTGGCTGAAGAATCTACCGCTTGGCCGGGCGTATCGCGCCCGACCTATACCGGTGGATTGGGGTTTTCGATGAAATGGAATATGGGATGGATGCACGATACGCTGTCCTATATGCGACAAGATCCGGTCCATCGGCGCTATCATCACGATCAACTCACTTTCAGTCAACTTTATGCGTATAGCGAAAATTTTATACTGCCGTTTTCTCATGACGAAGTGGT
>DJMI01000078.1 GCA_002435335.1 Nitrosomonas sp. UBA6494 | reverse complement strand
ACCTTAACTCATCGGCCATAAAACTTTTTTCTTAAGCTGCTTTCACTGCGCAATTAATTCAGAGCATTCCCTACATAATTATTAGTTTAAACAGTACATAAAAAAACAGTGAGTTAAATAATCAACAGATCAAAATTCTATCGACATTACACACATCATTGAAATATTGCTCAATGATCCGTTAAAGCAGGAATGGTGCGATTCTTCCCAGTTCGTTTTGCCTGATACAGTGCCTTGTCTGCACGATTTATTACAGAATTCTGATGTTCCCCGAAGGAACGAATTGCAACGCCTGCACTAAATGTAACTGGTATTACTTGATTTTCATTCATGTAGGCTGAATAACTTCTAGTTAAGTTGTTTTGTACCCGCTGAATAATTGTCAGTGCATTTTCCATTTCAACATCAGGAAGCAAAATTACGAATTCCTCTCCTCCAAAACGCGCTACTATATCGGTAGGGCGTAATGTCTCTTTTGCCACTGCCACGAAGTTGATTAATACCGAGTCACCATATTGGTGTCCAAAATTATCGTTAATTTGCTTAAAGTTATCGATATCGACAAGCACAACACCCAATGATTGTGCATTACGATCGGCTCGCGCTGCTTCGCGTTTAAAAATATCTTCCAATCCACGGCGATTGAAGGCGCCTGTCATTTGATCGGTTTGCACCAATCCACGCAACTGTTCCAATTCGCTCTTTAATGATTCTATTTTTTCTTCTGCGTGCTTTACTTGCTCGTGTGCGGTAGAAACATCTTCATTAAATCTCAATCCTCTTGTTTCCGATAACACAATATCAAGGATGCGTATAATTTCATCTGCATCGGTTGTTTTGCGGATTTGCTCTGCATAGCGCTGCACATGCTTATAATAATCATCGGAATTAACCATTGGCTTCAGCTCGCTTTTACTAGCACTTGTCGTTTTGATCAGCCTCAGTGTTCTTTTTTGTTTAATAGCTTCTTGCATTGCTATTCTCCTTAATTGACATCTTAAAAGTCAGGCTACGCCAGTTCGGGAGAAAATTCGTTGGATTGCGAAGGAGAACCCACTCCGGTATAGACTGCCATGCCAGCTAGATTAGCAAAACAAGCGAAAATGAATCGCATGAAAAAAAAGGTAAATTGGTGCTATTTATGAATTGATGATTAAATCAATCACTCCGCCATAATAATTTGATTCTTTCCATCCTTCTTTGCACGATACAAAGCTTCATCAGCACGTTTAAAAATATTTTCTTGCGATTCGCCAGGCTGGAGTTGAGCAACGCCTGCGCTAAAAGTTATTAATATTCGCTTATTCTCATTGAGAAAGAATTTCTTAGTCAGATTTCGCCGTATTCGCGACAAAACCTGAACCGCTTCTTCAATGCTCGTATTTGGCAATAAAATTACAAATTCTTCACCACCGTAGCGCGATACAATATCTTCCGGACGAGTCGTATCCTTTACTGATTCCACTAAATAAACCAATGCATCGTCACCCACTTTATGACCATGGGTATCGTTCAATTTCTTAAAGTTATCAATATCCAATAATGCAAAGCACAGTGAAGATTGATGCCGTATCGACCTTGCCGCTTCTCGATCGAAGGCACTATCAAGACCACGCCGATTCAAAACGCCGGTCAAATGATCTTCATGCACTTTCTCACCCATTTGGTGCAACTCAGTTTCAAGTTGATTAATTTTATTTTGTGCCAGACTCACTTCCGCTTGCGCAGCTAAAAAATCATTTCGGTAATTTAGTGCATTCTTTTGCATTTGCTTAGTTTCTTCCATAATCAAGCCAAGCATGCGATTCAACTCATCGATATCCTCAGTTTTGCTAATCTTATCTGAATACTGTTCCAGTTTTTCTTGATATTCCCCGGTCGTATCACTCAATTCTTCAATATTCGTAATTAGCGTAGCAACCATCTGTTTTAGCGTTAATTTTGCCTCATTTATACTACGTTTTACGACTTCCTGTCTTAGTGTAATCTCTTCTATATAGCGTTCTGCTTGTTCGATTACCTGAATATCCAGTGGCCTTGAAATTGTTTCACGCAATTTATTGATTTGAATACCAATCCATTGATCCTCAGCCAATAACTCTCCCGTACTATCCATCAGCATATTCAACAATTTGAGTAAGCCCTGCTGCAACCGCGAATCACCTTCCTTATGCGCCTCAATTTTTTTGCACAACTGCATAAAATCATTTGCAAGTTGCTCCATCTCTTGCTTGCTTTTGGTTTCCCGAACACGCAACGCCAACGCTCTGCTCTCCTCTACAAAAGCCACACTATTAAGTTGGTTTGCAACAAAATTCTCAAGTAGATGGGCAAGTAATTCTAGCAATTGATCAGTCAATGCGCTCGCCACCATATCTTGACCAGCTATCGATGTGAGTGAGATTGCATTTTCAGTATTTCGAGAAGAAGTATTTTCAATCGATTCATCATTTGAAGAATCTTGCGGTTTTACAACTTGATCCCCCCATGAATCGATCAATGCTTTAAGCTTCTCGTGCAACTGTAGGGAATTTTTTGAAAACTTTGCAAGAACGCGATACACCCCCTCTCGTTTTTTTGCTATCGTCAAAGTACCTTGCTTGCTTTCCAATTGCCTTAACAATGTTCCAATAATTTCTCCCCAAATAACCGTATCTTCTGCAGTTTGCTTTCCAGTCGATGATTCAGGAGTTACATCGGTTACGGCAGGAGCATTCATATTAGCCGTTGCAGTACCGGCAATTTGGATATATAACTTATGATAGTTGTCAGGCGTCGGCGGAATTTTCAGAAGCGCCAATTGTTTCAGTGTCTCACGCGCGACAATAGTAGGATTAGAATCTCTTAGCTGTTTCATAGAAATGATTAGTGCTTAAATCACATAAACAACAAGTCAATATACCCAAAATATCGACAAAACTATGTAAATATTAATCTTGATGGATCAAGAAATGTTGCAACCTTAGAACTTTAAATAA
>DJMI01000050.1 GCA_002435335.1 Nitrosomonas sp. UBA6494 | reverse complement strand
GATTTAAAACAAGCCATTATGCAACTTGCTGTCGGCGAGGCGCTGATTTCTTTTCTCAATGCCGACGGATCGCCGGGTATCACCGAACGTGCGTTCATTATCCCGCCGGTCAGTCAGATCGGTCCGATTACACCGGAGCAACGTCTCCAACTGATGCAACACTCTCTCGTCGCGGGAGTGTACGAACAGGCCATCGACCGGGAAAGCGCTTTCGAATTACTACAAGCNNGATTTCTGGTTTACTTGATTTACCAATCAGACTGGACTAAGCTTAGCTAATTTTAAACGCAATAAAACCATGTTGACAGTCAATATTCATCAAGCCAAAACGCATCTATCCCGATTCGTTGAACAAGCTGCAGCCGGTGAGGAAATCATCATTGCGAAAGCGGGCAAACCTCTTGCAAAGCTAGTGCCGCTACAAAGCACAGCTTGTTCAAGAGTGCTTGGCATGTTTAAGGGCCAGTTAAATGTACCGGATAATTTCGACGATGCATTATCGGAAGATGATTTAAAACTGTTCGCTGCTAGCGAAATCGGGCCTACATCAGATAATTACTGACGATGCGGTTGCTTCTCGATACCCATATCCTACTATGGGCACTCAACACACCTGAACAGTTACCGCAATCACTGATAGCGCAACTGGAGTCACCATCGATTGAAGTTTATTTCAGCGCCGCCAGTATTTGGGAAATCGCCATTAAATCAGCACTGGGAAAAGTGAAGTTTCATTATTCCGCACAACAAATTGCCGATGGCGCGAAGATAACAGGCTTTGTCGAGATTCCCATTTTATCCGAGCATGCAGCAGGTGTTGCGCATTTGCCGATGATTCACCATGATCCGTTCGATCGCTTGCTAATTGCGCAAGCACTGGCCATGCCAGCTCGTTTTATCACCGCGGACACGAAGCTGACGAATTATTCGGAAATGGTGAAAAATGTACGTGAATTCTAAACGTTCTAATCGCTTGAATACCAAATTTCAATTATGTTGTTAAGCAGCGGGATATTATTTACCCGATTGACAGAAGCAGGCTAATGGGTGACTCTATTGATTTCTAATACACAATGTCATTTTTAAGCAGAGAAACAATGAATTGTAATTCTCTGTATCAAACCGTACCTTGCCCTATCTAGGAGTCTGTCGGACTTAAGCAATCGTAGCGAGCCAAGTGGGAGAACGAGTGCAGATTTTCTTGATTTTGAGGCGCATAGTTAATCTATGCAACGAAAAATTGAGGAAATATGAACCGTTATCCCATTGGCGCAGTAGATTAGCCTTAAGTCCGACAGACTCCTAGTATCGTCGAATTTGATTGGCTTCAAAAAAATAACAATCGTCGGGAGGGAGGCAAGAGACTGAATTATTCAGTGAAAAAAGCCAAAAGCGGGAGTTTCCACAAACGTTTTGCGGCGATCTGTTTTTCTATCAATACCACCGTGCTTCAACGTCCCCCTAAAACCGGTTAGAATATGCTCTTTTAGATTTTTATCGGGAGTTCCTGAATGTCAATGGCTGACCGTGACGGTGTAATCTGGTATGACGGGAAAATGGTTCCCTGGCGGGATGCCAACACGCATGTTTTAACGCACACGCTGCATTACGGCTTGGGTGTTTTCGAGGGATTGCGAGCGTATGAGACGGCGCAAGGCGCAGCGATTTTTCGTTTACAGGAACATACCGATCGCTTGTTCAATTCAGCGCACATCTTCATGATGAAAATACCATACGACAAGGCAACAATCATGCAAGCGCAGCGAGATGTAGTAAAGCAAAACAATTTATCGTCGGCGTATATCCGTCCGATTGCATTTTACGGTGCCGAAGCGATGGGGCTTTCTGCCAGAACATTGTCGGTGCATGTTGCAATCGCCGCTTGGTCTTGGGGCACTTATTTGGGGCCGGAAGCGTTGGAAAACGGCATTCGCGTCAAAACCTCGTCGTTTACCCGTCATCATGTCAACATCAACATGTGCCGCGCCAAATCAGTTACCACCTATGCCAATTCCATTCTGGCCAATCAGGAAGTGGCAATAAACGGTTACGACGAGGCGTTGCTGCTGGATGTCGAAGGCTATGTTGCCGAAGGCTCGGGTGAAAATATTTTCGTGGTCAAGCAAGGCAGAATTTACACACCGGACTTAACCTCGTGCCTGGAAGGCATTACCCGTGCATCCATCCTCGAACTGGCAGGCGAATTGGGCATACCAGTGATTGAAAAACGCATCACCCGTGATGAAATCTATTGCGCCGACGAAGCCTTCTTTACCGGCACGGCTGCCGAAGTCACACCGATTCGCGAGCTGGACAACCGCATCATCGGGCAAGGCAAGCGCGGACCGATCACCGCCCAATTGCAAACTTTATTTTTCGATTGCGTCAAAGGCCGGGCAAAACATCATGCCGACTGGCTAACCTTGGTTTAACACCGCAACACTGGAGTCTCATCAATGAATCAAACCACTCAAAACAAATCACGCGAAATTGAAGTCACTGCCGACGATTTGCCGTTGCACTGCCCGACACCGGCAATGATGCTGTGGAATACGCATCCTCGGGTTTTTCTGCCCATCGAAGCGACCGGTGAAGCGTTATGCCCTTATTGCGGCACGCACTACACTTTGAAAGGCGGCGCCAGGACCGGTCATCACTGATCACTTTCATTTTTTAGGGAGCTTTTATCATGCCAACCATTCCTCACGAAATTTTCAAAGCGTATGACATCCGGGGAATCGTCGGCAAAACCGTTACGCCCGAAAATGTTGAAAAAATCGGTCATGCGATCGGTTCCGAAGCCAAAGCACGCAATCTGACCGCCATTGCGATCGGTCGCGACGGACGCTTGTCCGGACCGGCATTATCGCAAGCCCTGGCACGCGGCATCCGCAACAGTGGCATCGATGTCATCGATGTCGGTATGGTAGCGACACCGATGCTATATTTTGCGGCGCACGAGTTATGCCAATACTCCGGCGTTATGGTCACAGGAAGCCATAATCCGCCGGAATACAACGGCTTTAAAATCGTACTCGGCGGACAAACGTTGGCTGCAGAAATGATTCAAGCGTTGCGTTTACGCATCGAAAACAACGATCTGACGCATGGTATGGGCAGCTATACCGAACAAGCCATTGCAGACCGATATCTCGCACGCATCCTGGGTGATGTCAAACTCAGCCGCCCGATCAAAATTGTGTTGGATTGCGGCAACGGTGTCGCCGGTGCGTTTGCACCTGCACTATACCGCGGCTTGGGTTGCGAAGTCGTCGAATTGTTTTGTGATGTCGACGGTTCATTCCCAAATCACCACCCCGATCCTTCCGTCCCGGAAAATCTGCACGATGTCATCAACGCGCTGCAATCAAGCGACGCGGAAATTGGCCTGGCATTTGACGGCGACGGTGATCGGCTTGGCATCGTCACCAAAAACGGCAATATCATCAACCCTGATCGGCAAATGATGCTGTTTTCAGCCGACGTATTGTCGCGTAACCCCGGCGGCAAAATTATTTTCGATGTGAAATGCACGCGTAATCTGGCGCCTTGGATTACGCAACACGGCGGTACACCGGTGATGTGGAAAACCGGGCACTCGTTCATCAAATCCAAGCTGATCGAAACTCAAGCGCTTTTGGCCGGCGAAATGAGCGGTCATCTGTTCTTCAAGGAGCGCTGGTACGGTTTCGACGACGGTTTATACGCCGGTGCTCGTTTGCTGGAGTTATTAAGCCGTGAACCCGACATCAGCGCCGCACTCAATCGTCTGCCCGACAGTTTGAACACACCGGAATTGCAAGTTCGCACTGCCGAAGGCGAGAATCATGCCTTGATCGCACGACTGCAAAAAGAAGCGGTATTCGATCACCCACAGCAAATCATTACCACCGATGGCTTGCGCGTGGAATACAGCGACGGTTTCGGATTAGCGCGCGCTTCCAACACAACTCCCGTCATCGTGCTGCGCTTTGAAGCGGATAACGAAGCAGCGATAAAACGCATCCAGGAAGATTTCCGCCGCAATATCCTGCAAGCCAAGCCTGACGCGAAACTGCCTTTCTAGCGCGCTAAAATCGCCCCGGCATCGCATGCGCATCGCCATTGCTCAACTCAATCCTGCCGTCGGCGATATCAGCGGCAATACCGCAAAAATTGTCGCTGCCGTAGAGCAAGCCCGGCAAGCCGGTGCTAGCCTCATCATTACACCGGAACTGGCCTTGTGCGGTTACCCGCCCGCCGATTTGCTGTTGCGGGAAGCGTTCTACAAATCCTGCAGCAATGCTTTGACAGTACTTACCCAATCCGTCGGTGACATCACTCTGATCGTCGGTCACCCCGATTTCCGGCAAGACAAGCTATACAATGCCGCATCGGTGATCCGGAACGGCAGCATCCAATGTACTTACCATAAACGCATTCTCAATAAATCGCCGTTTTTTAACGAAAGTTATTATTTCGATAGCGGAATACAACCTTGCATCTTCGAGCTCGAAGGTATCCGCTTCGGCCTGCAAATCTGCGCCGATTTTTGGTCGAATGCACCGATCGACAGTATTGCCTGCGACGTTTTGCTGGTATTGAGCGCATCGGCTTACCATATCGACAAACAGGTTTCGCGCTATCAAATCACCCATCGATTCATTCAGCAATGCGGTATTGCGGTGATTCACGCCAATTTGACCGGCGGTCAGGATGAATTGGTTTTTGACGGCGCATCGTTTGTCATGAACAGCCAAGGCGAACTCACGCATCAGTGCGAAGAATTCACAGAGAACATCGCAATCGTGGAGCTGCAAAACCGGCAACCGCTACCGAGCAAACTGCCGCCAGTGCCGAACCCGATGGCCAGCATTTACCGAGCGCTCTGTTTGGGTGTCAAAGATTACGTGCAAAAGAACGGTTTTCCCGGCGTGTTGCTGGGTTTATCCGGCGGTGTCGATTCCGCGCTGGTATTGGCCATCGCCGTGGATGCACTGGGCGCGGATAAAGTCACCACCGTGATGATGCCGACGCAATATACCGCTGCCATCAGCTTGGAAGATGCCGAAGAAATGGCCGCGATATTGAGAGTCAAGCATTATCAATCGAACATCGAATCGCTGTTCGAACAATTTTTGGCAACTGCTATTCAAGATTTTAAACTCGCTCGCGATCCCGCCTCCCCCGGCACCATGCCGGAAAATTTGCAAGCACGTATACGCGGCACCTTATTGATGGCGCTGTCGAACCAAACCGGTGCGTTGCTGCTGACCACCGGTAACAAATCCGAAGTCGCGGTCGGTTACTGCACCTTGTACGGCGACATGGCGGGAGGTTTCGCGGTGCTCAAGGATGTCAGCAAAACACTGGTGTACCGGCTGTGCGAATACCGTAATCAAATCAGCTCCGTGATTCCACAACGCATCATTGACCGTCCGCCTTCCGCTGAATTGAGACCGAATCAAACCGATCAGGACAGCTTGCCGCCGTACGATATTTTGGATGCGATCATCGAAGCCTATGTCGAGAAAAACTGCTCCCCGGCTGAAATCGTGGCGATGCACTATAGCGCCACAGATGTCGCCAAGGTCATCCGCTTAATCCACATGAACGAATACAAGCGCCGCCAATCCGCACCGGGCATTCGCATCACCCATTGCGACTTCGGTACCGCCTGGCATTATCCCGTCACGTCCAATTATAAAGCGTGGTCGACCCTCGGCATCCCGGCAGATCCGGCCTAACCGCGGCGAATACGATACGCCCCGTTCATTCACACGGCTCAATGAGACTCACGCCCGATGCAGTCACCCGCCGGTTAAGTCGTCTACCGCAACCGGCGTATAGCGAAGAATTACCGGTGCACGCATGGCGTGAGGAAATTCGTGCGACCATCGCACAGCACCCGGTTGTCGTCATCAGCGGCGAGACCGGTTCCGGCAAGACCACACAAATTCCGAAAATTTGCCTGGAACTCAAGCGCGGCACCACCGGTTTCATCGGTCACACGCAACCGCGCCGCATTGCCGCGCGCACTGTGGCTGCTCGTATCGCCACTGAGCTGAACAGTCCGCTCGGCCAAGCCGTCGGCTACAAAGTCCGCTTCTCCGATAAAATCAGTGCGGATAGCTATATCAAATTGATGACCGACGGCATTTTGCTCGCCGAAACACAAACCGATCCACTGCTGCAAGCCTACGATACGCTGATCATCGACGAAGC
>DJMI01000109.1 GCA_002435335.1 Nitrosomonas sp. UBA6494 | reverse complement strand
CTACATCGCAATAAGACGAACACTTAGTTTCATTTAAGCGCTACTTGAATTTACTTCCATAGCTCCTTCATCGAAAATGTCATCCATGCAACAACATGTTTGATTGAAACTTTTTACTTAAGGGGAAAATAAAATGGAAATTAATCAAATTTTAGATGAAATCAAGGACCTCAATTTAAGCTACTTATTGCTTGCTAAACAAATGCTGCACGATGACAGAGTGGCTGCAATGTATCGCCTGGGCATTAATGAAGATGTTGCCGGGATTCTGGAAAAATTAAGTTCATCGCAACTGATCAAAATGGCCGCTTCCAACATGTTGTTGTGCCGGTTTCGCTTTGACGACCGTTTAATCGCAGAGATGTTGTCTAGCGATAATCGAGATCAATCGATCACCAAATCGCATGCTGCTATCTTGATGGCCGGGAAGCCTGCCGAAGCGATTGCATAAAAAGTCAAAGAAAATCGGGTAAGGGAGAACATTATGCGCAATCGCAGCATTTTGACCGAAGCAAAGCAAATTCAACTTGCAACAGAATTGATCCAATTGGGTGCGCGATTACAGGTTTTGGAAATGAACACCGATCTGAGCCGCGAAAGATTGGTCAAACTGTATAAAGAAATCCGCGGTGTATCACCACCGAAAGGCATGCTGCCGTATTCGGAAGATTGGTTCATGAGCTGGCAACCGAATATGCACTCATCGTTGTTCATCAATATTTATAACTTTGTTACGACGAATACCGGGCTGGAAGGAATCGATGCGCTGATTAAAAGCTACCGGTTATATATGGAACACATCCAAGTCAATCAGTTGGAAAAAGTGCTGAGTCTGACACGTGCCTGGACTTTGGTGCGCTTTGTTGAAAGCAGTGTGTTATGCGTAAAACCTTGTATCAGTTGCAATGGCAATTTCGTGGTACATTCGCTCGAAATTCATTCCAATCACGTATGCGGTTTATGCAATATCCCTTCGCGTGCGGGCAAAACCAAGAAAGCGGCTGAAGCAGCCAGATTGCATTAAGAATAACGAAAGAACAATACTCGTCCAATCATTTCAATACGTTATTAATACGGCTTAACGCTTGTTTCAGGTTCTCCATCGAAGTTGCGAACGATAAACGAATATAACCATCGCAGCCGAAGGCGGAGCCTGGGACGACTGCGACGCCTGCATTCACTAAAAGATATTCGCTATAAGCGATATCGTCTTGCGCAGCAATCAAATTCTTTTTAAACAACTCGTCGATCGATTGGCGCACGTCGGCAAATGCGTAAAACGCACCGTCCGACAGTAGGCAGCGCACGCCATTCATTTGATTCAATTGCTCGGTAACGAAGATGTTACGCTCTTTGAATGCGGCGATCATTGGATTGATGCAACCTTGGTCACCGTTGAGCGCAGCTTCGGCTGCCGCTTGAGAAATCGAGCTGGGATTCGATGTGCTTTGCGATTGAATATTTTCCATTGCGGTGATGATATGCGCCGGACCGCCACAATAACCGATGCGCCAGCCGGTCATCGAATAAGCCTTGGATACACCGTTCAATACCACGGTTTGCGGTAACAAATCCGGGCACGCGTTGGCAATGTTCACGAAGCTTTGTCCTGACAGTAGAATATGCTCGTACATATCGTCGGTCGCAATCAAAATCTGGGGATGTTTGCGCAGCACTTCACCCAATGCTTTCAACTCGTCCAGCGTATACACGGAACCCGACGGATTGCTCGGGCTGTTGATGACGAACATTTTGGTTTTCGGCGTGATCGCAGCTTCCAATTGACTTGCTGAAATTTTGAAATTCTGTTCGATGCCGGTATTGATGAAAACAGGTTTACCTTCGGCGATCAGTACGATATCCGGATAAGAAACCCAATAGGGTGCGGGAATGATGACTTCGTCACCCGGATTGATTACCGACAGCACCAAATTAAAAAAACTTTGCTTGCCGCCGCAGGAAACCAGAATCTGCTTGGGTTCGAAATCGAAATTGTTCTCGCGTTTGAACTTTGCCACAATCGCGTTTTTCAAACCCGGTGTTCCACCGACCGGCGTGTATTTGGTTTGACCTTTATTGATCGCAGCAATCGCTGCATCTTTGATATGCTGTGGCGTATCGAAATCGGGTTCTCCGGCGCCCAATCCGATAATATCTTTGCCTTCCGCTTTCAGTTTGGCGGCACGGGCGGTTACGGCAAGCGTGGGTGATGGTTTGATGGTTTGAACGCGGTTAGAGAGTTCCACAAAAATCCTCGCACTAAAATAGGTAAACCGGCATGTTAAAATGGTGTGGTGAAACAATTCTGATGCGGAATTATACCTGTGATCGTAACCTTCCCCAATAGTCCTTATAAATTACACCAAACCTTTCCGCCCGCCGGCGATCAACCAGCAGCCATCGCGCAATTGGTCGAAGGTATCAACGACGGTTTGGCATTCCAAACACTGCTCGGAGTGACCGGTTCAGGAAAAACGTACACGATTGCGAACATGATCGCGCGTCTCGGACGTCCGGCGATTGTGATGGCGCCCAACAAAACTTTGGCGGCGCAGCTGTACGCCGAAATGCGCGAATTCTTTCCTGAAAACGCGATCGAGTATTTCGTTTCTTACTACGATTATTACCAGCCCGAAGCTTACGTGCCGTCGCGAGATCTGTTCATCGAAAAAGATTCCAGCATCAACGATCATATCGAGCAAATGCGCTTGTCGGCAACCAAGTCCTTGCTGGAGCGTGACGATGCCATCATCGTCGCTACCGTGTCGTGCATCTACGGTATCGGCGATCCGGTCGATTACCACGGCATGATCTTGCATCTGCGTCGCGGCGAAAAGATCAGTCAGCGCGACGTCATCAAACGCCTGACCGAAATGCAATACGAGCGCAACGAATTGGAGTTCAAGCGTGGCGTGTTCCGCGTGCGCGGAGATGTGGTTGATATCTTTCCGGCGGAACATTCGGAAGCGGCGCTACGCGTTTCGTTGTTCGACGACGAAGTCGATGGTCTTTCGCTGTTCGATCCTCTGACCGGCCGCATGTTGCAGAATTTGTCGCGCTTTACCGTCTATCCGTCGAGTCACTATGTGACACCGCGCAGCACCACGCTGCGCGCAATGGAAACTATCAAAGCCGAACTGCGCGAGCGGTTGGATTATTTTTATCAGGAAAACCGGCTGGTGGAAGCGCAGCGCTTGGAGCAGCGCACGCGTTTCGATCTGGAAATGCTCAACGAATTGGGTTTTTGCAAAGGTATTGAAAATTATTCGCGCCATTTATCCGGCAAGAAACCCGGTGAGCCACCGCCTACACTGCTCGATTACTTGCCGCCCAACGCACTGATGATCATCGACGAGAGTCACGTCACCGTCCCGCAAATCGGCGGTATGTTCCGAGGCGACCGTTCGCGCAAGGAAAACTTGGTAAATTACGGTTTTCGCCTGCCTTCGGCATTGGATAATCGCCCGCTTCGCTTCGAGGAATTCGAAAAACGGATGCCGCAAACCGTCTTTGTCTCAGCGACACCGGCGGATTACGAAAAAAACCACAGCGGACAAACCGTGGAACAAGTGGTACGGCCAACGGGGCTGGTCGATCCGTTGATCGAAGTACG
>DJMI01000125.1 GCA_002435335.1 Nitrosomonas sp. UBA6494 | reverse complement strand
AATTCGTTCCGGATCTATAATTTAGAGATTCCATTTATCGACTTTGACGAACAACGCCAAATCGCCACCCGTCTGAAAGCCCAACTGGCCGAAGTGGAAACCGCCCGGCAGGCGGTGCAGGTGCAGTTGCGCGATACACGCTTGCTGCGTGCGCGTATGCTCAAGGCGTTCTTTGCGGAACTGGATGCGGCACCGAAAAAGAAACTCGGGGATTACGCTGAAACCACCAGTGGCTCCACACCATCACGTGGCAATAAGCAGTATTGGCAACCGGCGGAAATTGCTTGGGTTAAGACCGGCGAAGTAGCGTTTGCCCCCATCACCGCCACCGAAGAAGCCATCTCAAAACTGGCGCTGGCAGAATGTTCGCTTTCCTTGCTGCCACCCAAAACCATTCTCATCGCGATGTATGGACAGGGTAAAACACGCGGGCAGTCGGCTATTCTGGAGATTTCCGCCACCATCAACCAGGCCTGTTTTGCTATCCTGCCCAATGAAACCTGGGAGCCGGATTTTCTCTGTCTCTGGTTGAAATCGTCATATCAAGATTTGCGCAATTTGTCGGCAGACCGGGGCGGTAATCAGGCCAATCTGAGCGGTGCATTGCTGAAAGTGTTAGAAGTGCCGGTCCCCAGCAAGACCGAACAACAACACATCGTAACGCGCATCCAGGCCGCTATGATCGAAATCGATACCATAGAAAATTCTGCTAAGGCCGTGCTGGAAGACATCAACCGCCTTCCCAGCCGTGTGCTCGCGCAAGCTTTCGACCAATAGAGAGAGCATGATCGATAAGCGCATCGCCAATGGTCAAGCCCATTTCGCCATGTTCGCTGGGTTGCTTCCCCGATCCGTTCGCCCTGAGCTTGTCGAAGGGCTGCTCTTGGTTCGGCTGGCTATTCGTGGTTCGACAAGCTCACCACGAACGGAAATAATAATGCTCACAAAGAATGGAAATGATAAAGCTCACCTCGACCGGAGATGATAAGGAACTCATCACAGACAGAAGTAATAAGGGACTCACCACAGACAGGGGTGATAAGGGGTTCACCACAACCGGGGATGATAAAGCTCACCACGGACAGGAGTGATAAAGTTCGCCACGACGGGGGGATAAAGTTCATCCCGATCGGGAATGATAAAATTCACTACGAACGGGGAAGCGTTCGTATCATGATAATGCATTTACCACTGGAGTCTAGGATGAAGCCGTTTTGGGTTTATATCGTTTGTTGTGCGGATGGCAGTTATTACACCGGGCACACCGATGATCTTGACCGGCGCATGTCTGAACATGAATCGGGTGCTGTTTCAAGTTGCTACACATTCAAGCGCCGTCCCGTTGTATTGGTTTTTTCTCAGCCTTGCACTACTCGAGAGGAAGCTTTGAGCGCCGAACGGCAAATCAAAGGCTGGAGTCGCAAAAAGAAAGAAGCGATGATGCGCGGCGATTGGGTGGAGGTTTCGCGATTGGCGCGCTCCTCCGCACCTTACACTGCCCTTCGACAAGCTCAGGGCGAACGGAGCGTCAATACGCCAGGTGAATCCTTGCCCGTTTGCGGTGAGCTTGTTGAATCACGGGTACCAAAATCAATCTTCAAGAAAAATAGATATGGCGCGCCAGAAAAAGACTGAAAAGACACCGAAATCCATTGCATCCGCGCAATCGCTCTCCAGTTTCGTCAAAAGTATCTGCGATGTGATGCGCCGCTCCAACTGTGCCAGTGCCTTGCAATATGTGCCGGAGCTGACCTGGATTCTGTTTCTGCGTATTTTGGACGCACAAGAGGCCAAGGCACGCGAAGAGGCCGAATTATTGGGCGCAGATTTTTCGTCTGCGCTGCACAGTCCCTATCGTTGGCAGGATTGGGCCGCACCGTATTCCGACAAACCGGAGCACCCGAAAACGGCTGAGGGTAAGCCTTTCGGCTGGAAGCGGCAAGAGTTGTTTGCGGCGGGTGACGGGAAGCTGTTCGAGTTCATCAACAAAGAATTGCTGCCCCATCTGCACAGCCTGGACATCGATACCCGTACCGGCCTGCCTAACCCGTTGGCCAGCCGCAAGCAGCGTATCATGGGCCGCACCATGACGGCGGTGGAAAAGGTGCGTGTCGATAGTGAGGCGAATCTGCGCGACATCCTGGACAAGGTTCACCAGATCAACATCGACCATGTGGACGATCAGCACTTCTTCACCCTGTCGCAGGTGTATGAGGATTTATTGCTGAAAATGGGTGAGAAAAATTCCGACGGCGGCCAGTTCTTCACGCCGCGCGAAGTTATCCGCGCCATGGTGCATACGGTCAATCCTTCGCTGGGCCAAACCGTATACGACCCCTGCTGCGGTACCGGTGGTTTTCTGGCCATCGCCTACGAGCACATCGCCCGCCAGTTGGGCCAAAGCGCTACCAGCACGGATATCGATACCCTCAAGCACGACACCTTCTTTGGTCGGGAAAAAGAGAACCTGGTGTTTCCGATTGCACTGGCCAATCTGGTGTTACATGGCATCGACCAGCCTAACCTGTGGCACGGCAATTCGCTGACGCGCCGCGCCACTTATGCGGCGTTGTTCGACAATGCCCCAAAAACCTTCGACGTGATCCTGACCAATCCGCCCTTTGGCGGTAAGGAAGGCAAGGACGCACAGAAGAACTTTGCCTATGAAACCAGCGCCACCCAGGTGCTGTTTGTACAGGACATCCTCGGTGAACTGGCACCCCAGGGTACTTGCGCCATCGTGCTGGATGAGGGGCTGCTGTTTCGTACCAACGAAAGTGCCTTTGTCGAAACCAAGCGCAAGCTGGTCGATGAATGTGATCTCTGGGCCATCGTCAGCCTGCCGGGCGGGGTATTTTCTACCGCTGGCGCGGGCGTGAAGACTAATTTGTTGTTTTTCACCAAAGGTAAGAAGACCGAAAAAATCTGGTATTACGATTTGTCGTTTGTGAAGGTCGGCAAGAAAACGCCTCTTACGCTGGCGCACTTCGGCTTTGCACCGGATGGCTCAGTGCTAGCCGACGCTGCCTTGCCTGCCATTCTCGTCACTGATTGGCAGGGCGACGAGGCGAACGCTGGCAAGCCTTTCCCCAGCTACGCTCGCATGTTGCAACACCATGGCCAGCTCGATGGCGCAAGTCGTTATTCCTGGACAGTGGATTTCGCTGCCCGCCGTGCCAAAGCGCGTGCCGAGATGCAGCCACTGCTCGATGAAGCGGCACAAATCAAGGCCACGGTGGTGGATTTGAAAGAACAGCTCAAGCGCTCGAAAAAGGACAAAGCCGCCGACGCGGAACTACGGGCATTGACCACTCAGATTCTGGAAAAAGAAAAAGCAGCGCGGGATCTGGAAACGCGAGCGGCTGATATAGATGCCGCCGTGTTTGACCTGAAAGCCGTCAACCCGACTGCGGTGGTGGATGTGGACACCCGAACGCCGCAGCAGATCATCGAGAACATTGAGGCGCAGGGCCGTATCGTTGCTGACGCATTGGCACGGTTAAGTTCTCTGATGGCTGCGTCGGAGATGCCGATTTGAAGCAACTGTTCGAACGGATTGTGTGAGTTTCCCATTAGCTTGGTTTTTACACAGAAGCATCGAATAATTTCGTAAATTAATCAGAATCATCATGATAAATAAAGAAACGACACATACTCCAATGATGCAGCAATATCTGCATATCAAGGCGCAGCATCCGGATATGCTGATGTTTTATCGCATGGGTGATTTTTACGAATTATTTTATGACGATGCGGAAAAAGCGGCTAAGTTGCTGGGTATTACCCTGACGCACCGGGGCGCGTCCGCCGGTGAGCCGATCAAAATGGCCGGGGTGCCTTATCATGCCGCTGAGCAGTATCTGGCAAAGCTGGTCAAGGCGGGCGAATCGGTGGTCATTTGCGAACAAGTTGGCGATCCGGCGACCAGCAAAGGGCCGGTAAAGCGTGAAGTGACCCGCATCATTACACCCGGAACCCTGACCGATGCCGCATTGCTTGAAGACAAGCGAGATTGCATCTTATTGGCGTTATGGGTACACGAAAAGACGCTGGGATTGGCATGGCTGAATCTGGCGGCAAGCCAATTTCGCTTATTGGAAACAGCGCCGCACAATTTACTCAGTGAATTAGAGCGTATCCAGCCCTCGGAGATTCTGCTGCCGGATACGCTGACGCTATCGGAATTACAAGGAAAAACGTGGGCGCAAAAGCGCTTGCCGTCGTGGCAATTTGATTACGCTAGCGCAGTCGACAAATTGTCGCAGCAATTCGGCACGCAGGATCTATCTGGTTTCGGTTGCGATGATCTGCCGGTCGCGCTGAGCGCTGCCGGTGCTTTGCTGGGGTATGCGCGTCTGACACAAGGCGCTGCCATACTGCATATCGCTGCTCTGCAAGCGGAACGCGAAAACATTTACGTGCGACTGGATGCCGCCACACGCCGGAATTTGGAAATTTCCGAAACCATCCGCGGAGAAATGCAGCCGACATTATTATCGCTGTTGGATACTTGTTCCACTCATATGGGCAGTCGGTTGCTGCATTTTTGGCTGCATCATCCGTTACGAAATCGTGAAACCATCCAAGGCCGTTTGGATAGCATCGCCGCTTTGATCGGAAAAACCGAACAGAATTATCATGCGACAGTACGTCATTTGCTGCGCCAGATGGCCGATGTGGAACGGATCACGGCGCGCATTGCGCTGAGATCGGCCCGCCCGAGAGATTTATCGGGATTGCGGGAAAGCTTAAAACTATTGCCTGAAATCACGCAAGCCACCGCCGATTGTAGCAGCAAGCGCATCGGACAATTGATTCAAGCGCTGCAGATCGATCAGGCAGTGATTACGTTACTCAGTCTATCGTTGTTGCCGGAACCCGGTGCGGTATTGCGCGAAGGTAACGTGATTGCGGATGGCTACGATGCCGAGTTGGACGAATTACGCGCCATTCAAAACAATTGTGGCGAATTTCTGATGCAATTGGAACTGCGTGAAAAAGAGCGTACTGGAATTCCAAATCTGAAAGTGGAATACAACCGAGTGCACGGTTTTTACATCGAAGTTACACATGCGCATAGCGAAAAAATTCCTGCCGATTACCGTCGCCGCCAAACGCTGAAAAGCGCTGAGCGCTATATCACACCGGAATTGAAAACTTTTGAGGACAAAGCATTATCGGCTCAGGATCGAGCCCTTGCGCGCGAAAAGTTTTTGTACGAAGGAATACTGGATGCGTTGTCAAAATTCATTCCTGTCTTGCAGCAGCTTGCGGTTGCCGTTGCTGAAATCGATGTACTGTGTACGTTGGCTGAGCGTGCGCAAGCATTGGGTTACACGGCGCCGCAATTTACCGATGAAAATAGCTTGATCATCGATAGCGGCCGTCATCCGGTGGTTGAGAGACAAGTGGAAAATTTTATCGCCAACGATGTGGAATTAGGTGGAGAATTGACGCGGAAACCGCAAATGTTGATGATTACCGGCCCTAACATGGGCGGAAAATCGACCTATATGCGTCAAATCGCACTGATTGCGTTACTGGCGCATTGCGGTAGCTATGTGCCTGCGGCAAAAGCGCGTTTGGGGTTATTGGATCGAATTTTTACCCGGATTGGCGCTTCAGACGATTTGGCCAGCGGGCGCTCGACATTTATGGTCGAGATGACGGAAACTGCCAATATTCTACATAACGCAACCGCTCACAGCTTGGTGTTGATGGATGAAGTCGGGCGCGGTACATCAACTTTCGATGGTTTGGCTTTGGCGTTTGCCATCGCACGCCATTTATTGACCAAGAATCGCAGTCTTACTCTGTTTGCCACACATTATTTCGAATTGACGTTGCTTGCCGAGGAATTCAAACAATTGCGCAACGTTCATTTGGACGCGGTAGAGCATAAAAATCGTATCGTATTTATGCATAAAGTGAATCATGGTCCAGCG
The DNA here is from genome assembly GCA_002435335.1 of Nitrosomonas sp. UBA6494. GTDB lineage: Bacteria > Pseudomonadota > Gammaproteobacteria > Burkholderiales > Nitrosomonadaceae > Nitrosomonas. The sequence continues at coordinate 27,300 of DJMI01000125.1, read as the reverse complement.
AGCCAAAGCTATGGCTTACAAGTCGCGGCATTGGCAGGCGTTCCCGATCCGGTTATAAAATCGGCTAAAAAGCACTTGATCAAGCTGGAACAGGAGCGCGCCAGCCGTTCCCCGCAATTGGATTTGTTCGCGTCTCTACCTGCTGTCGAACCTGAAGAAATAATCATTCCCACGCATCCGGTGGTTACGATGCTGCAAGATTTGTCACCCGATGAATTGACGCCTCGGCAAGCATTGGAGCAGTTATATCGTTTAAAAAAGGCGGCTGAGACGACCGACCTTCAGTAACTGCCGTTATCAGTGGTGATGACCGTGAGGGCCATGGACATGTTCGTGCGAAATTTCTTCCGGTGTTGCCGGGCGGACTTCGGTGACAGTACAGGAAAAATTTAACTTCATTCCGGCAAAAGGATGATTACCATCGACAGTCACACTGTCATCGGTAACATCGGTAACTTTATAGAGGATGTAATCGTCAGAATCTTCTGCAGCACCTTCAAAGTGCATGCCGATCACTACATTGTCCGGAAAAGAACTGCGCGGTTCGATACGAATCAATTCGGCATCGTATTCACCGAAAGTATCTTCCGGCTCCATCGAAACGGAGCAAGAATAACCCACTTCCATTTCATGCAACGCTTCCTCAACCAGCGGAAAAATTCCGCCGTAACCGCCGTGTAAATAACTAATTGGAGTATCAGCTTTCTCCAGTAATTTTCCCGACGCATCAGTTAATTCGTAAGTAAGAGAAACCACGGTATTTTTCTGGACGCGCATGTCGTTTTTCCTTCTTTGGATGAGCTAAAAATAGGGATTATACGCACAAAGCTAAATTTTTCTTGCGTTTGACGAAAGAAAAATTGGCATAGTTCAATCCGAATCGTTTTGATAGCTTGATTTTACCGCCTTGACCGGTGCAAAACTTTTTCGGTGTATTTCGCAAGCGCCGAATGTTTGTAACGCAATCAGATGTTTCTTGGTCGGATAGCCTTTATGTTGATCGAATCCGTATTGCGGAAAGCATTGATGCAATCGCAGCATTTCAGCATCGCGGGCTGTTTTGGCCAGAATCGATGCGGCGGAAATTTCGGCAACCAGATTGTCCCCATTGATAATGGTCCGCACGGGACATTTCAGCCGTGGGCTTTGATTGCCGTCGACCAGTGCCAAATCCGGCAGCAGCGGTAATTGGGCAACAGCGCGTTGCATGGCGAGCAAGCTTGCTTGCAGAATATTGAGTCGATCGATTTCATCTACCGTTGCCGATGCAATTGCCCATGCGATGGCTTGCTGCTTGATCGCAAGTGCAAGCGCATCGCGTTTTTTCTCGCTCAATTGTTTGGAATCCGCCAAACCATCAATGAGATTTTCGGGATTCAGAACGACACATGCGGCATATACCGGACCTGCTAGCGGTCCTCGACCTGCTTCGTCAATGCCGCAACAAATCAATTATTCGGCTCTGCGATCGTATCGATGCTTTATACAGGCCTTGCCGTACACATCAATTGCGCTTCGGTGACCAGTTGGTCGTCAACTTCGGCGCGTGCGGAATATTTCCACAGTCCCTTGATTTCGCGTTCTATCGCAACTTTCAGAATTAATTGATCACCGGCCATGACGGGCTTTTTGAATCGCACACCGTCGATACCGACAAAATAATAAACCGAATCGGTTTTATTGACCGCGTTTTGTGTTTTAAGCGTCAACAGCGCCGCAGCTTGCGCCAAGGCTTCCACAATCAATACGCCCGGCATCACCGGAAAATGTGGAAAATGTCCGACGAAGAACGGTTCGTTGATCGACACATTTTTTAATGCAACGATGTTTTTACCCTCTTCAAGAGCAATCACCTTATCAACCAGCAACAGCGGGTAGCGATGCGGTAAGTATTTTAAGATTTCGTGAATATCCATTACATGCATTGTTTTTTCCTCGTAACGCTGTGATAGTTTGATTATTCTTTTTCATTATCGAGCATTTTCATCACCTTATCGGTAATATCAATGCGCTGGCTTCGGTATACCGAATCCTGCAATTGCAAGATCAGATCGTAATTTTCCGCTTCTGCGATTTTATGAATGGCGTTATTGGTACGTTCCAAAATAAAGCTGTATTCTTCATTCTGACGCACGTTGAGATCTTCGCGCATTTGCCGCTGCGCGCGCTGATAATCACGACTGAGATTGGCTAGATTTCTTTCCAAATTGCGCCGCTCGGTTTCCGCTAGATTCTGCCCGTTTTTCTCAAGTTTATCTTGCAATGTCTTGGCTTGTAGCGCCATTTTTTTAATATCTTCGTCGCGGGGTAAAAATTCCTGATCGATTTTCTTTTGCGCTTTGACGGCTGCCATTGATTCACGCAGAATTTTTTCGGTATTCACTACGCCGATTTTAATTTCCCCGGCGTTAACCGCATCCGGTTTTATCATTAATGCCAGGAAAAACAAAACGGCTAGTAATGTCCATGGCCGTTGATCATTCAACTTGAAAAATAACACCGATATATTCTCAGTAAAATTTAGAATTGTTGGCCGAACATGAATTGGAAACGCTGTAAATTATCGGCAGGTATGTCATTAAGCGGTTCCGCAAGACTGACTTTCAGCGGCCCCATAGGCGAAACCCAGGTTAGTGCGATACCGGTCGAATAACGCACAAGATTGCTCAATTCATTAAATCGATTAAAAGTGGTACCGCCGTCTACAAACACACTGAAGCGAAGCGATCGATCTTCTTTCATGAAAGGAAGCGGAAACATCAATTCAGCATTACCGACTACGCGCTTACTTGCACCCACTGCAAAAAAACGGGAAGCATTAGGCGTCGTCACGTTTAAATTCGGAATGATTTCATCGCGAGGCCCCAGTGAATTCAGATCGTAGCCACGCACCGAATTATTACCGCCGGCAAAGAAATTTTTGAAGAACGGCAAATTACCACCTTTGTATCCATCTCCATAGCCAAATTCGGTATTGATCATTAAAGTCATCCAATCGGTAAACGAATAAAACCATTTTTGGTGGTAACTGACCTTGTAATAATTCAAGTCCCCGCCAGGTGCGCTGACTTCGCCAAATAATCGATGCGTGGTTCCGGATGTCGTCCAAATCGCACTATCGCGACGGTCGCGCGCCCAACTGAGCGTAATGGGAAAATTGTTGGTAGCGTGCCCAAAATCCCTGACAAAATCTACATAGCGTTTGGGGCTGTTGGCAAATGTGCTGATATCGGTGTTTTCCGCAGCAATACCTAATGAAATGATGTCGTTTTCCGCAATGGGAATGCCGAACCGCAAACCGGCGCCCATGGTTTCTGTTTTAAATTCACCGAATCGGGTTAACGGTCGTGTATCCAAGTCGCGCTTGTATATATCGAAACCAACGCTGATGCCGTTCACGGTGAAATAAGGATTGGTAAACGATGCCGAATAGGTTTTGTTGATCGCACCGGTATTGACATCCAAGCTAAAAAAGTTACCGGTACCGAAAATGTTGTTCTGTGAAATTGAACCGTTCAATATGATACCTTGGCGATCCGAGTAACCGGCACCGAACATAATCGAGCCTGTCGGCCTTTCTTCGACTTTGACCTTGATATCGACTTGATCGGTTTTGTTCGGCACCGCCGGTGTTTCTATATTGACGCTGTTGAAGTAGCCTAAACGATCAACCCGTATCTTGGACAGATTGATTTTTTCCGTAGAATGCCAAGCACCTTCCATTTGGCGGAATTCACGCCGAATGACTTCGTCCTTGGTGCGATCGTTGCCCGAAATTTCGATGCGTCTGACGTAAACCCTACGACCCGGATCGATGAAAAAAGTAAATCCCGCTTGCCGCTTTTCGTGGTCTATCTCAGGATTGGCATTGATATTGGCAAACGCATAGCCGTCGTCACCAAATCGATCTGTTATTAATTTGATCGATTCAGTCAATTTCTGGCGCGCAAAAACTTCACCGGGCTTAATCAAAATCAATTTGCGGATTTCTTCTTCGGGTACCAATAACTCACCGGCGACTTTTACATCGGAAACGGTATATTGCGCACCTTCGGTCAGGTTGATGGTAATGTAAATGTCGCGCAAATCCGGCGTGATCGAGACTTGTGTCGATTCGATGTTGAATTCCAAATAGCCGCGATCCAAATAATGTGAACGCAGCGTTTCCAAGTCGGCGGAAAGTTTTTGCTTGGAATATTGATCATTCTTGGTGAACCAGCTTAATAGATCCGGTTTTCGCAGTACCAGCAAGCCGCGTAATTCTTTATCGCTGAACTTTTCGTTACCGACAAAGTTGATCCGCTTGATCCGGGCCGTGCGGCCTTCGGTAATATCGAAATTGATCGCAACGCGGTTCCGCTCCAGCGGTGTCGTTGTTGTGGTAATTTTGACCGAATATTTGCCGCGGCTGATGTATTGACGCTTTAACTCCAATTCAGCCCGCTCCAGCAGCGAGCGACTGAAAATGCGGGATTCCGAAATACCGGCTTGCTTCAATCCTTCCAGCAGTTTGTCTTTTTCAAATTCTTTGGCACCGTTGATTACTATCTGTGCAATGGCAGGTCGTTCGATAATCTCAACGATTAAAATACCTGCCTCTGATTTTAATTTGACGTCTTTGAAAAAACCGGTTGCATAAAGCGCCTTGATTGCTTCTGCGGCTTTTTCCTCTGTGAGAACGTCACCGACTTTGATCGGCAAATAGCTAAAAACCGTACCTGCCTCGGTTCGTTGGATACCTTCCACGCGTATGTCTTGAATCACGAAAGCTTCGCTTGCGCATACCGGGAAAGCAGCTATAAAACCGATTAAGGCGATCAAATACCGGATGAATTTCATTATTTAATTAGCAATAAGTCGGCTAATATCGTTATAAATGGCAAACATCATCAACATCAGCAGCAGTACCAAACCAATTTTCTGACCGACGATAATGGCGCTATCCGATAGCGGGCTTCCCTTGACGATTTCAATCATATAAAACATTAAATGTCCGCCGTCCAGAATGGGAATAGGCAATAAATTCAATACACCGATGCTGACACTGATCAAAGCCAGAAAAGCCAAATAAGACACCAATCCCATCTGCGCGGATTGCCCGGCATGATCGGCAATGGAAATAGGACCGCTGACGTTTTTCAAGGATACATCGCCGGTAATCATTTTGCCTAGCATTTGCAATGTCAGAACAGTCGTTTCCCAAGTTTTTTCCATGGCTTTTTGCCAAGCGAGCATTGGCGGATAGCTGACCGTGACGAGTAATTCATCAATTTCTGCTTGATGAATGGCAGGCGCAACACCAATTTTACCAATTTGTTTGCCGATTTCTACAGTTGATTCCGGTATCAAGGTCAATTGAATCAGCCGGTCTTGGCGCAAAATGTCTAAAGTCAGCAATACGCCTGGGCTTGTGCGAACAAGTTGCACAAAATCCATCCAAGATAGCGTTTCGTTATCGTTGACCGCTATAATCTCGTCGCCAACCAGCAAGCCGGCGCGATCGGCGACGCTATCCGCTATCACCTGTCCTAAAATGGGCCTGATATGCGGTTGGTAGCTGGTAAAGCCGATTATATTCGGGAAATTTTCATTTAAGCTATTGGGATCGACTTGACTTAAATTCAGTTGCCGCCAATGAGTCGCGCCGTTTGGATCTTTTGTCTGAATTTTTACATTAGCCGATCGAGCAATTGCGTGACGCAATAACGCCCACCGAGCATCCTGCCAACTGGCGACAGGCTCGTTTTCTATGCTGATGATAGTTTCACCTGCTTCAAATTTTGCCTGTGCAGCCGGCGTATCGGGTTCTACAGTGCCAAGAATGGGTTTCATACCGCTGACGCCTAGTATGAACAGCCACCAATATAAAACGATAGCCAGCAAAAAATTGGCAATGGGGCCGGCAGCAACAATGGCAAAACGCCGCCCGACTGATTGCCGGTTGAATGCGCGCGGAAGGTCTTCATGTGCAACCTTGCCTTCGTTTTCATCGAGCATTTTGACATAACCGCCCAAGGGAATAGCTGCGATAACCCATTCGGTTTTATCTTTTCCCCAGCGTTTGCGAAAAATCGGTTGACCGAAACCGATACAAAAACGCAATACTTTTACGCCGCTCCAGCGCGCGACCAGATAATGTCCGAACTCATGAAAAGTGATAAGTACGCCTAAAGCGACGACAAAAGCAATGATCGTGTAGGTTATTGACATTTGGGCGTCTCTAAAAAATTCGGATTTTTAAATAAGACGAGACGGGAGCAAAAAATATCGGCGAAGCATGTGTTAGATATATAAGGAAATATTTCTTGAGAACAACGAAGCATTGTAACAAAATACGAATTTTTATAGATGCTCATATCATTCCAGAGTGCGTGCAACAGGTAAAAGCATCATCGTACAAAACTCTATTCTTGGATCGGGTAAATGGAAGATACTATCATTAATTTAGGAAAATAAAAAAATAACAGCACCCGCTATACAATGCGCTTGCTTATTCTTGCTACTGTTGCGCGGCCAACCATTCGTGCGCCTGGTTGCGAGCCAAGGTATCCGTTTTCAGCACATCTTCCAATGTCAGCATTTCTTGTTGCGGTACCGCTTGCATTACATGTGCGATCATGGAGGGAATTGCCGTGAATTTCATGCGCCTGTCAAGAAAAGAAGCCACCGCAACCTCGTTAGCGGCATTCAATACAGCAGGCATATTTCCACCAGCCGCAAGTGCTTGGTAAGCTAGCCGCAAACAGGGAAACTTCTCGAAATCGGGCGCTTCAAAATTCAGTTGTCCCACCTGGAACATATCCAAAGCCGATACACCGCTATCGATTCGTTCCGGAAAACCCATTGCATGTGCTATCGGTGTACGCATATCCGGATTGCCCAATTGCGCGATCACCGAGCCGTCGACATAAGCCACCATTGAATGAATGACACTTTGCGGATGAATCACCACTTGAATTTTATCGGGAGGTGCGTTAAACAGCCAATGTGCTTCGATTACTTCCAAACCCTTATTCATCATCGTCGCTGAATCAACCGAGATTTTTTGTCCCATGCTCCAATTCGGGTGTTTGCATGCTTGCTCGGGTGTTACATCTTGCAATGTTTCTATAGGCACACTCCGGAAAGGCCCTCCGGATGCAGTCAGAAGAATGCGGCTGATCCCGGCAGTAACCAAATTACCGTTAAATTGCTGCGGTAATGACTGATAAATCGCATTATGCTCGCTATCGATCGGCAGCAACGTTGCATTGTTTGCCTTGACTAGGTCCATAAAAATGCGTCCTGCCATCACCAGCGTTTCTTTATTGGCCAGCAAAACCAGTTTGCCGGTTCTAGCGGCAGCGAATGTCGGTCGTATACCGGCGGCACCGACGATGGCAGCCATGACAGCATCGATTTCCGGTAAGGAGGCGACACGCTCCAGCGCTTCAATACCGGATAAGACTTCTGTTTTTATTCCTTTTTCTTTTATTGCAGTGGCTAATCGCTCGGCGCTGTCAGGATTTAACAAAACGGCAAAACGAGGCTGGAAGCGCACGCACTGTGCAAGCATCTTTTCTACATTATTATTGGCTGTCAGTGCAAAAGCCTCAAAGCGATCGGGATGGCGCGCGATCACATCTAGTGTGCTGTCGCCGATACTCCCTGTGGAGCCAAGTATGGTTACTTTTCGTGTTGTATTCATGGTACGGTTTGATAAAAAACGAGTAAGGCGAGCATAGCAAACGGCAGTGATGATGTTAATGCATCGATTCGATCCAAAATACCGCCGTGCCCTGGCAATAAATTACCGCTGTCTTTAACGCCCGCTTGGCGCTTTATCAACGATTCATATAAATCACCGATAATACCGAGAATAGCCATGATCAACAGCAATACTATCAGTGGTGCGGAAAAGAACGATGGTTGGGCCGTGAAATCCCAAATCACCCCATACAGCGATACGGCAATCAATGCCCCTGCAACGCCTTCCCACGTTTTGTTCGGACTGATTTGCGGTGCCAGCTTGTTTTTGCCGAATGCTCGTCCGGTAAAATAAGCTGCGGTGTCGGATATCCATATCGTTGCCATGAAACCCAACAACAGGAACGGACTAATCGCACGCAATTGGAATAGTGCCACACAAGTGGGTAACAGCACCGCCCAACCGATCAGCATCCAAATAACAGGATTTTGCACCTGATAAAAACGCTTCAGATAAAGCGGTGCACTGACAAACCAAAATGCTACCGATAAGCTGTATAACCAAATCAAATTGGTGGAGTAGGTGTTCACCTTTACTGACTCACTGATCAAAAATAACAGTTCGCCGCCGATAAATGTGGTCAATAGCATGTATAGGATGGTGTTTCTCACCGAAAGGCCAGCTAAGCGGCTCCATTCGCGCGATCCGATGATCGTCAACGAGAGTAGCAAGATCGCCCAAAAAACATCCTGTAAATAGAATAATGCAGAGAGGAACAGGGGTAAGACGACAATTACTGTGATGACACGTGCTTTGAGCATGAGCAGGCACTATCCCTCGGTGCTGATCGCCATCCGTATCTGCTCGCTGGTACGGCCGAAACGGCGTTCGCGTTGCTGATAAGATTGAATAGCTAGTTCAAGCTCATGTTCATCAAAGTCCGGCCATAAGGTATTGGTAAAATACAGCTCGGTATAGGCAAGTTGCCACAGCAGAAAATTGCTGATCCGGTATTCGCCCCCGGTTCGGATAAATAAGTCAGGCTCAGGCGCGTAACTTAAAGCCAAGTATTGCGCTAAGCTTTCTTCCTGAATATTGAGCGGTAATTCACTCGATTGCGCCAGCATTTTGCGTACCGCTTGCATAATATCCCAGCGTCCACCGTAATTGGCAGCCACGGTGAATGTAAGCCGGTTATTTTCGGCTGTTAGTTGCTCACCGATTTGAATGGATTCTATGATTTTAGAATCAAATTTAGATAAATCCCCTACAACCTTAAAACAAATGCCATTTTCATGCAATTTTGTGATTTCTTGCTCCAAAGCGGTCAAAAATAGCTGCATCAGCGAATCGATCTCTTCATTCGGGCGCCGCCAGTTTTCACTGCTAAAGGCAAATAAAGTAAGATACGGCACACCGCGTTCCATGCAGGCCTTAATAACACCGCGTACGGTTTCAACACCTTGCTTGTGACCGGAGATTCTGGGCATGAAACGGCTTTGTGCCCATCGACCGTTTCCATCCATAATGATGGCGATATGCTTGGGAAAATTTTCCGTTTTGGGTATTGCCTGAATTGAACTCGACTCCTGAGTCATATCAGACAGCCATCAATTCGGATTCTTTGACTTGTAAAACTTTATCGATTTCTGCGATGTAGCGATCGGTTAGCTTCTGGATATCGTCTTGGCCGCGACGCTCATCATCTTCCGATACTTCCTTGGACTTGAGTAATTCTTTCAAATGCGCATTAGCGTCTCGGCGTACATTCCGCATCGCAACGCGTACCGTTTCTGCTTCATGTTTCACTACTTTAAGAAGGTCGCGACGGCGTTCTTCAGTTAACGGTGGCATCGGTACACGTATCGTTTCACCTACCGGCATCGGATTTAAACCTAAGTCGGATTCGCGAATGGCCTTTTCGATAGCATTGGCCAATTTCTTTTCCCAAGGCACAACACCGATGGTGCGAGCATCGATAAGGGTAACGTTGGCAACCTGGTTAATCGGTGTTTGTGAACCGTAATAATCGACTGTGACATGGTCCAACAGCCCGGTATGCGCCCGCCCGCTTCTGATTTTGCTTAAATCCAGCTTCAATGCTTCCAGGCTTTTTTGCATTTTTTGCTCAGCGGATTTTTTTACATCGGCAATCGTCATATTTATCCTTTTACATCGATTTTCATAAGGCGTTAGCCATTATCACTACCGTATCAAACAGTCACCAAAGTTCCTTCATCTTCTCCCGTGATTATACGTTTTAGTGCGCCCAGTTTGAAAATACTAAATACATTAAGCGGTAATTTTTGATCACGACATAGGGTCAGCGCTGTAGCATCCATGACTTGCAAATTGCGGTTGATGGCTTCATCAAACGTCAATTTTTTAAAACGCGTGGCGCTTGGATTTATTTTAGGGTCTTCAGTATAAATGCCGTCGACTTTTGTCGCTTTAAGCATGATATCGACGTTCATTTCCATGCCACGTAAAGCAGCAGCGGTATCAGTCGTAAAAAAGGGATTTCCGGTTCCCGCGGCGAAAATGACGACCTTGCCGTCTTTCATATATCGCAATGCCCGAGCGCGAATATAGGGCTCAACCACTTGTTCGATACGTAACGCGGATTGAATCCGAGGAACCAAACCGACCAATTTCATGGCATCTTGCAATGCCAGCGCATTCATTACGGTCGCGAGCATTCCCATATAATCCGCGTTGACTCGTTCCAATCCATCATTGGCCGATTTCATGCCGCGGAAAATATTGCCGCCGCCGACGACGATCGCAATTTCGACACCTAAATTGCTGACTTCTTCGATTTCGGCGACGATTCTTCCCATGACCTCCCGATTAATACCATAGGAATCTTCTCCCATCAGAGCTTCTCCTGACAGTTTAATCAGAATACGTTTGTAAACTGTTGCAGTCATTAATCGTTAGCAGAAAAATTGAATGCCTTATTTTGATTGACCCATTTGCGCTTTGACTTCCTCGGCAAAATTTTCGGTTTTCTTTTCGATACCTTCGCCGACAATGAACATTGTAAATCCGTTGACTTTGGCGGATTTCTTCTTAAGCAATTGTTCTACGGTCTGTTCTGGATCTTTTACGAACGGTTGCCCCAACAAAGTGATTTCGGCTAAATATTTCGTAATACGGCCCTCGACCATTTTTTCAATGATATTGGCCGGCTTTCCACTGTCAGCGGCTTGTGCGGTAAAAATTTGGCGCTCGTGTTCCAACACATCCGCAGATACTTGTTCTTTGGACACGCACATTGGCTTGCTGGCGGCGATATGCATCGCGATATCTTTACCCAGCGTTTCGTCTCCGCCACTATAGTCGACCATGACGCCGATTTTTGTTCCATGCAGATAGTAGGCCAATTGACCCGCTGTAGCATGACGACCGCAACGACGGATACTGATATTTTCACCTAATTTCATTACCAAGGCCTTGCGAGAATCTTCCACGGTTTCGCCGCTGGGTAATGTCACATCGCTTAATGCGGAAACATCGGTTAAATTTTTATTGGTCGCGAGTTCTGCCAGGGTTTTAGCAAAACTGATGAAATCATCGTTCTTGGCGACAAAGTCTGTTTCGCAGTTCACTTCAACCAACGCTCCGCTTGAACCATCCGCCGCTACATAAGCACCGACAACCCCCTCAGCAGCTATACGTCCGGCAGCTTTGCTGGCTTTGGCGCCGCTTTTTATCCTGAGCAGATCTTCGGCTGCCTTCATGTCGCCATTGGTTTCTGTCAATGCTTTTTTGCATTCCATCATGCCGAGCCCGGTCATTTCGCGCAGCTCTTTGACCATACTTGCGGTAATTTCCGCCATAATTACTCCAGATACAAAATTAATTGATGAAAAAATCCGATAGCCACAACGCTATCAAGACAGACACCTGTCTTGCGCGTGGCCGATTGTGCCTATGCTTTATTCTTCGGCTTCTTCAGCACTTGCTTCGACAATTTCCTGAATTGACTGATTCCGTCCTTCGAGGATGGCATCGGCTACGCCACGTGCGTAAAGGCGAATTGCGCGACTTGAATCATCGTTTCCAGGAATAATATACTGTAATCCGTCCGGATTATGATTGGTATCGACAACACCGATAACCGGGATGCCCAATTTCCGCGCTTCAGTGATGGCGCCTTTTTGATAGCCGACATCAATGACAAAAAGCGCATCCGGCAAGCCCTTCATATCTTTAATACCGCCTAAACTGCTATTGAGTTTGTCCAATTCCCGCTGAAGATCAAGCGCTTCTTTTTTGATCATTTTATCCAAGGTACCATCTTGTACCATGGTTTCCATATCGTGCAGTCGCTTGATTGATTGTTTGATGGTTTTGAAATTCGTTAACATGCCACCAAGCCAACGCTGATCAACGTAGGGAGATCCGCAACGCGATGCTTCTTCGCGTACGATATCGCGCGCCTGACGCTTGGTGCCGACAAAAAGAATAACGCCGCGATTGGCTGATAATTGACGGATATGTTTCATGGCTTCTTCATACATCACCAAGGTTTTTTCGAGATTGATGATATGAATTTTGTTACGATGGCCAAAAATATAAGGGGCCATTTTAGGATTCCAGAAGCGAGTTTGATGACCGAAATGTACACCTGCTTCCAGCATTTGACGCATTGTTACTGACATATAGTTCTCCTTGTTTAGGATTGAGCCTCCATTCGCTATTAATCGAATTTAATCAATGTGAGCGAATGTGTGAATTTAATTTGACTGTTAATGCAAAAACTTGCCGCTAAAAATATAGCCAAATTATTCGTTCATTATAACATCTTCCAATATGCACTCAACACTCAAGTTAATATGCGGTCTAGTAGCTTTTTCATCTTTGCATAACTTTGTTTTATGGATAACCGTCGTTTCTTGATGTTGATCATAAGGAATGAAAAAGTCTGGTGTTTAGTACGCACGCATTTAAATCGACAATAGGAATGTTACTTTATCAGTACGAACATGAAAAAACCCATTAGCAAAATTTTGTTGATCAACGACGAGCCTTTGGTGTTGAAAGAATTCATCAAGGGATTGAATGCCGCGGCCAAATCGATGGAGAATCCCTGCGGCATTGTGTTTTCCGGGGTCACTACAGCGCAGGAGGCATTGCAGGCGATTGAGCAGGATGGCGATATTCANNGAGGAGCGCGATTATCGCGGTATGTATCGCATACTGAATGCTCATTTGGTTGAAAAAGCGCGCACGCCGTTTTACGATCAATTGAAGAAATATGTATTGATGGCCAAGGATGCCTGGCATACACCAGGGCATTCTTCCGGTGATTCGTTACGCGATAGCCCTTGGGTCAGCGATTTTTATGATTTCATCGGCGAGCATATTTTTCGTGCCGATTTGTCGGTTTCAGTACCGATGCTCGATTCGTTGCTGGAACCGACCGGTGTGATCATGGAAGCGCAAAAATTCGCGGCCAAGGCATTCGGCGCGCGTCAGACGTTTTTTGCCACCAACGGCACCTCAACCGCCAACAAAGTAATCTTGCAAACCCTATTGGTTCCCGGTGACAAATTGTTGCTCGACCGCAACTGCCACAAATCGGTGCATCATGGCGTGGTGCTGTCCGGAGCGCATCCGGTTTATCTTGACTCGTCGGTGAACAGGAAATTCAATATTTACGGTCCAGTGCCCAAGCAGATCATTTTCCGTGCCATCGAACAACATCGCGATGCCAAAGTGCTGATTCTGACCAATTGCACTTACGACGGCTTGTGTTACGACTTGCCACCGATTATCGAAGCGGCGCACGCGCGCGGCATTAAAGTGATCATCGATGAGGCGTGGTACGGTTTTGCTCGTTTTCATCCGGCTTTTCGACCCACCGCATTAGAGGCGGGGGCTGATTATGCGACGCAAAGCACGCACAAGGTACTGTCGGCGTTTTCGCAATCGAGCATGATTCATGTCAACGATCCGGATTTCAACGAGCATTTGTTTCGTGAGAATTTCAACATGCACGCATCCACCAGCCCGCAATACAGCATGATCGCCAGTCTTGACGTGGCGCGTAAGCAAATCGTGATGGAGGGATATAAACTGTTAGCGCGCACATTGGACCTGACCAAGGAATTGCGAGCGCAAATCAATTCCACCGGTGTTTTTCAGGTATTGGATTTACCAGAATTGTTGCCGGATGAAATCAAGCAGGATGGAATCCGGCTCGATCCGACCAAAGTAACGGTGGATATTTCACGCTGCGGTTTCACGGTCGAAGAATTGATTCAGGAATTGTTCGAGCGCTTCAATATTCAAGTGGAAAAATCCACTTTCAATACGCTCACGTTGCTGCTGACTGTTGGAACTACGCATAGCAAGGTTTCCCGCTTGTACGATGCCTTGATGCGTATCGCAAGGGAAAATCGCGTGGCGCGAAGAATTTACCAAACCGCGGAAATTCCCCGTTTTACCGAATTACGGTATTTGCCGCGAGATGCATTCTATTGTGCCGGAGAAACGCTGCCGCTGCTGGATGAAAACGATAATATCAATACGCGTTTGAATGGACGCATCAGCGCCGATCAGATTACGCCGTATCCGCCCGGTATCCCGGTATTGGTTCCCGGTCAATTGATCACGCAGGAAATCACCCAATACTTAGCCGGCATGCTGCGCTCACAAAAACACATCGAAGTACATGGCATCGTGTTCGACGGTTATTTGCCGTGTTTGCGCGTATTGACTGCAATCGAGGAAAAAAATTTAGAGCGGCTGAAGGATTAAGGGAAACGGAAGGCATTAAAGATTTTTGGCATTATTATTTTTTCGTAGAATTTTTCAAACGATCGAGTCTGCTCCTTTTGTCTTGCTCAGTTTTACACAAATACTCGATGCCTTTACTTTTTATCCAGATCGCCTAATAATCAAACAGTTAATTTGAGTCGGAAATGGATTAAGTGTAATCTTAATGCCTGTTTTTAAAAAGCTCAGTACCTGAATTTCGAAAACCATCATGTCGAAAATTTTTCTTAGTCACTCAAGTGTTAACAATGCAAAGGCATTGGCGCTGGCGCGTTGGTTGCAAGAAAATGGTTGGGACGATTACTTCCTCGATGTTGAACCGTCACGCGGGCTTGTGCCCGGTGAACGCTGGCAAGAAGCGTTGAAGCATGCGGCGCACCGTTGCGAGGCAGTGGTTTTCTTGATTTCTCCCGCTTGGCGCGATTCGCGCTGGTGTCTGGCGGAGTTTCTGCTAGCGAAGCAGCTTGGTAAGGCCATTTTTGGTGTGCTGGTTGAGGCTACTCCGCTCGAGTCATTGCCTAAAGAGATGACGGCAGAATGGCAGTTATGCGATTTGGTTCAGGGAGCGCAGCTCCGTGACTATCATGTAGCTCATGATCCGATCGTGCCGCCAACCAGCGTGTCGTTTGCCGAAGCAGGTCTCGTTCGCCTCAAGATCGGCTTGCAGCGCGCCGGGCTGGATCCCGCCAGTTTTCCATGGCCGCCGCCTGATGATCCGAAGCGAATTCCTTATCGCGGCATGAAACCGCTCGAAGCGGCAGATGCTGCCGTGTTCTTCGGGCGTGATACTGCGATCGTGCGCGGGCTGGATGCTTTGCGTGCAATGCAGGAACACAGTGTTGAGCGCATGCTGGTGATTCTTGGCGCATCGGGATCGGGCAAGTCGTCGTTTTTGCGCGCTGGGTTGTGGCCCAGGCTGAAACGCGACGATTTGCATTTTTTACCGCTGCCGGTGATCCGGCCGGAACATGCAGTATTGAACGGTGATACCGGTTTGATTGCCAGTCTTGAAGCCGCTTTTAATGAACACGGCGTAACCAAAACCCGCGCTAGCATCCGTGAGTCACTGCAAATGCCGGATGGATTGAAACAGTTGCTCGGCGAACTGCAACAATTGGCGAGTTCACGGTTTTCTGTTGGCTTCGGTTTACAACAGGAATCCGCAACGTTCCTTCCAACGGTCGTGATCGCCATCGACCAAGCCGAGGAACTGGCAAGCGCCGAAGGCCGCAAAGAAGCTGAACCTTTTTTAGCGATGCTGGCCAACGCCCTGTTGCTGAACGAAGATAGACAGGAAACGCCAGCAATGACACCAAAACTCCCCTTGATCGTGGTAACCATCCGCTCCGATGCATATGAGCAGTTGCAAACCGAACCAAGTCTTGAAGGCAACATTCCAAGGTTGTTCGATTTGCCGCCGATTTCACCCAAACAGTACAAAACTGTGATCTAAGATCCGGCAGCGCGCGCCACGGCGGCCGGGCGCAAGCTGATGATCGAACCTGCGCTGATCGATCAATTGCTGCACGATACTTCGGGTGCGGATGCGCTGCCTTTGCTAGCATTTACGCTGGAGCAGCTCTTTGTCGACTACGGTGCCGACGGCGACTTGCGTTTGGATGAATACAACAACATGGGCGGTGTGCGCGGTTCTATCAAAGCAGCGGTGAAAGCGGCTTTCGCCAAATCTGAACGAGAACCCGTTATTCCAGTTGATGAAGAAAAACGTAATTTATTGTTGAAGAGAGCCTTTATACCCTGGCTTGTGACTGTTGATCCGCACACTAGTGAACGCAAACGTCGAATCGCGTGCTGGGATGAGTTGCCAGATGAAACACATCCAATACTTAAGCGATTGGTCGAGGCGCGATTATTGCTGCGTGATCGCCGTGCATTGCAAGGCAAAGCACAGGAAGTAGATATAATTGAAGTGGCACATGAAGCTTTGTTGAGACAATGGGATACGTTAACAACTTGGCTCGACAATTATGAAGTTGATCTAAAAATGCTAAGTAGTGTACAGCATGCAACTATTGATTGGATTAAAAATGATCATTCTGAAGACTGGCTTATCCACAGTGGTGAACGTATTGTAATCGCTGAACAGATTAAAACCAGAATTGATTTTAATTATTTATTGGGAGTTGATGGTTTGGCATATCTGGTAGCTTGTCGGGTAAAAGAAAATCGTCTCTTGGAGAGAACCCTGAAGTATGAACTCAAGCAACTAGCGCGCAAATGGAGTGAGCGAAAAGGACTAGTACGATTATTTGGACTCGCAGGTTGGTCGAAATTATTCTCCTTTCGAGGGCTATCTATCGATACTCCTATAGAGTCAGCCTATATTCGTTGGAGCATTGCGCGAACTTCTTTAAATACATTTTGTTTTTTTCTTTCAATTGCTAGCTTTACCGAATCGCTATGGTGGGTAAAAAAGGATGGATTGCCCATTGAAATGGCATTGACATTATATCGTTTCCGTTTAGGTTATACGCCCCTACCTGAATTATCAGAAGAACCTATTCCAGTTGGCACCTATATCATGGGAGAGCATGATGAAGCTTTTAAAAAAAATCAAAACGAAATTACGGAAAAATACTATGGTATACCGGGAAAAAGCATCCAAATTATGCAATCTTTTTATATTGGAAAATACGAAATTACCTATGAGCAGTTTGATTATTTTGTTTGGAAACAAAAAAGTTCTGGTGTTGAAGAAATATCGTATCCAATGGCTCCAACTGGTCGAGGAAAAATGCCTGTCGTGTATGTGAATAGACAAGTAGCCTCCGAGTACGCATACTGGTTAAGTCATCAGACAGAAAATCAATGTCGCCTCCCAACTGAAGCAGAATGGGAATATGCAGCACGTGCAGGATCAATTATGGCCTATCACTGGGGAAATGAAGTAGGTGTGAATAACGCCAATTGCGACGGCTGCGGTAGCAAATGGGATGGTAAGCAAACATCTCCGATAGGAAGTTTCTCTGCAAACAAATTTGGGCTGTATGATATGTCTGGAAATGTTAGGGAATGGACTTGTTCGCGCTGGTCTGATCTACTTGATCATAATGCACAAGAGTGTGAAAGTGATGTTAATTCTCGAAGCGGAGTTGTACGAGGTGGTAATTGGTTTTTTGATCCCGACGATTCACGTTTATCGAGTAGAGTTCCAGTTGATACTAAACAATCTACGGGAGCAATTGGATTCAGGATATTATGCTTTTCCCCAATTCGCAAATAATCTAGGAGTCTGTCGGACAGGCTAAATTAGCGAGACACAGATTGAGGATGAATTTCAATTTTCACTACAGTAAGTATTTTTCCGGTGTTTCTGAGTAAAACCGGATTCTTGCTTTTCGTTATTTGTAATTAGTCGACCCTGAAAAACCCCTGTCGGTAATTGCCATTTTGTGAAGCCAATTAAATTTTTCTGCTGCATATGTGAAATAACTTCCACGAATTGAAGTTTTCATCAGCAAATTGGAGCAGTCTGCATATTTCTTGCACGGAAAAACAGCAAAAAAATGGCCAGCAGCCATTGTTTCAGATTCCAAGCGCAAGCAGCCATCAATAGATTGATACGATCACCGATTGCACCCTTCAGGTAATTTCTCGTCATTCGATAATCCGATTTCAAGTGACCTTGGCATGAATCATCGTTTAATTGTCCATCATTTCCGATAAAACTTGAATCTTCAATATTTCTGAAAGAGAAAAAACGGTTTATACATTCTATCTTTTTGATCGTTTCGTTAGATCAATACCAATAATTGTAATGTCCTCAATACTGGGAAATTTCATTGGAATGCGCTGCCAATAACCCCGAAGTGCTTCAACCAATCCAATGAAATCCACTCGATTTGCACTACCAGGGATTTCCCAATGCTTTGTTTCGCCGCGATATACGAGCATAAATATGCCTCGATTAGATCGATTGTCACGCAAGTAATCGCCACAAAGCTGATTTTCAAGCCGCTCAAATAGATCCGGCCCAGTCCAATTATCTGCAAGCTTAAGTTCAACAGGAACAGTACCGTCGAAACCCATTCCATGGAATCTCAGATCAATCATTTTAGCATCAGCCAATTCCTCCTCCTGTGGAATGGAGTATCGTCCAAGCGCTTTCTCGCGCAACAAATGTCCAATGAACTTGCGTATCTCAGTTTCTTGTTTAATCGTTTTCAAAATGCTGGCGACACTGCTATCACCATGTTCAAGGTCATCTTTGAGATCCTGGAGCCGCAAAACAGCAAGTTCATGCAATTCCTTATGATTTCTGGGTGTGCGTTCCAGTTTATCGTTGAAATCTTTTATTTGCTCAGGCAACCAGGTTTCTAAATCGCCGTCTTGTTCGGCTTTGGTTTTTGCCTGAAGCAGGATCCACTGCCGGGATTCTTCATCCGGATGATTCCCGGCAATATCCATCAGCGCTAAAAACGACTCCTTACCCGGAATCTGATTCAGCAATTTGAACAGATTGCTGCGCGCATCCTGCGCATCATCCCTCAATCCAGGTGAATAAACGCCTTTCCCGGTGCGGTCGATGTCGTCTTTGCGGCGAATATATTTGTGCATTAGCAGATAAAGTGACTTCAAATGCTGCGGTGTTTTGAATGCTTGCCGCGCTGAAGATCTATGAGCACTGCGGTCTCCGATGAGGTGGGTTATAAAAATCATCGCAAACAAAGTTCTTTGCGCGGAATCCACTATCGAATCGATTCTGGCTTCTAGCGCAGCAATTGCCGCATCAGGTGCAACTCCTACCCATACAGCAAACCAGCGAGCGACGTGATCCAATTCTTCCAGAACACCACATTTATAGGATGCTAATGTTTCAATCAGTTTATCTTCCAGCGATGAACCATGAATGATTTTGAGCAGCTTATCCAGATTAGCCAGATTCTTAGGCTCCATGCTACTTAGCAATGCATGTAAGTGCGGTGCGATTTGATCCCAAGCCCACTGTCCTGCCCAACTCAGATCGCTGATGATGTAGTGCGTTTCCGTTTCTGGCGTTTCTATTGATAATTCATAGCGGATTTCTCGTAGGAGAAAATCGCTTATAAGCTGCGGGTATGTTTCGAAAAGCCGAGGAAACCAAACCGGAAAACCGTTCAATTCAAAGGTCGCATATCTGCAAGCACGCTCAACTTCGTCGGAATTCAAATGCTTCGGCCAATCTTTGGTTTCATGCGCCTCAATTTCAAGACCAACCAGACCAATAATGACGGCGTAGGGTGTTTCATTGAATGGCGCACTTTCGGATCGTAATTTTGGTTTGTGATGCAGCCAAAGACTAACAGCGCTGTCCCGATAAAATCGTGCGACCTTTTCCCCATACTGCGGTATCAGTGCTTGCCAGTTATATTCGGTCCAGCGACCCGGTAAATTTTTATTTTCCCTAGTTTGATTAAAGAGATAGAGTATTGGGCCTGTGAGAATCCCAGGGGTCTTGGAAAGTGTAGTCGAAGCTTCGTCAAGATTTTCGCTGAAGTATTTCTTCCAATCTGCGTGATAATTTTCTTGTTGTTTTTGATCAGCTTCATGCTGTCTTTTCCGTTTAGATATTTGTTGCTTTTTGCGTAGAAAAGTTGAATCTTGCGCAGGAGGTTTTAAATACAAATTAAGGCGCTCGGACAGCTCTTCGTTGCCAGCAACCAGTTTTCTCAGTTGCCTTCGCCAGCCGCTAGGCCGATTAGCTTTTTTGTATAAATGAAAAGCCAACGACAATGCAACCAATCGATCATCCAGAAAAATTCGACTGGAAATTTCTGCAGAAATGGATTCGAAATCACTTTCTTCGAATCGCCAAAGCGGATGGAATGAAACTTGATAAAATTCGGTTAACCGTTCTCCATTATTTTTGTCCCTGCCATTTCTTGTTTTTTGCACTTCGTACCAGAATAACGCACCATTTAACTCCCTCCATGCAGGAATCAGCTTTGAAAATTCTGCCTTGACATCGGACAAGCCGTCGATTCCATACTCACGCACAGAAGAAAATTTATACAAAATTTCCAGCACATCCGATTCAAGCGATACGGAATGGCGAGCTAGAATCAGTCGCTCAACAGCTTTGCAAGCCGGGACAATCAACCACTGGAATGACACGGATATTTCACAATACCGCCGCTCAATTACTGGCGGAAGATCAAGCAGTCTATTGAAACCAGCAACAAGCTGTGGCAGCAGGTCAATGTCAGCAATATCAACGAATGCAGATAAGTTGTAACGTAAATTAACCGTGATGTGATGTTCCGCCGGTTCAATCTTTTCTAAACACGCCAATAGCCAAACTAATGCCTGTTTTGTCGGTTCTCTTCCTTCAACAAGCTCAGCAAGGAGCTCGTGGTTAAGACTTGGTGCTTCAGTAAGATAATGTTGATATACGCATTCCCTATCTTCGCTGGAACCAATGGCCTTGATGGCTCTGAATGCGACGATACGTGTGTAATGTTCAGCATGAGGATTCAGTGCAACTTCCATGACTTTTGCTCGTGCGCCTTTAAGTTGTCCGATCCAGGCCATGCGCAGCAAGAATGCCTTCAGATCGTCGTTATCCGCATATTCCCGGAGCAATACTAGAACGTCATCGGTTAAATCGGGGTTTGCAAATCGCTGCACTGCTGCTTTGTCTCGCATGGTACGTCCCGTAGTATTATTAGCCATTTGTTTGCAAACATCGTACAGTACGCTTCGACGCACTTCCAAAGGTAATTGACTTGGATCGCCCCCCTCAAAAAGGATTTCCGGCGCTAATTTACAAACACGATTCCTGATCTTGTCATCCCAAAGGATCAGCCAAGGCAGGATAGGGCGCAACGTAGGCACGATAATGTCCAAACCATACTGATTGTGAAAGAATAACGCTTCGATATTGCGTCGCGATGTTTCGCGCTTGAATAATTCGGTAAACCACTCGGCCGTTAAATATTCTCGCACCGAACGATGATGGAAGCGCACCGTGCCATAAATCGCTTCATCGAATATGGGCCGTGACAGCAGTACCGATAGATCTTTATCATCCCAATCCGGTAACACAGACCGAACATCGATTCCTTTGGAATTAGCACCACCCTCGGGAACTCTGATTGTCGATTCACGCACCAGTGTAGCGGCGGCCGCCAGTAATCTTGCGCCCTGACGGGTACGCTCTGTCGAAAGCGGGCGAATATCGGCTCGATTTTGGTCACGCTCGCTCAATCTGCGATCAATGCTATTTTTTATGATTTCAAGACGGCTTCCGATCCGGCCTTGAATAAGCCAGAATTCGATTAACTCTTCCAAATCCTGAGGACGCGCTGTAAACGACCATGCATCTGCACGTTCTACCGCGTCGAGAAAAGCTTTGCTATCTGTTATTCCTCGTGCTTTTACAAAAACCTCGATTTGATCGGGTGAGAGATCATCTAGTGCGACGATTTTGAAGATCGAAGATGTCTCCTCGCGTGAATTTAATTTGGTTTGAATACTGCTATCGGGTGCAATATCGTCATCAGGTTCAATATTTCTTGTTATTGATGTATCGGGCTTCGCATAAGGAAGCCGAGTTTCGCAGTAAGCCAAATCTGTCTTAGATCGCCATGCGGTTGTACGACCGGTAATGACAATATGCACCCGGTCTTGTGCCGCACTGATTTGTCTACTTAATTTTCGAATTGCGTGTTCAAAGTCACTGGGATTTCGAAGGCGCGCTTCATCAACCGAATCCAGAAAAAGCCATCCTTCGTCACTCGATGTCAGCCACTTATTGAATTCTTCGTAAGTTCCTTCTTCAAAAGCATTTTCAAAATCTGTAGGGATATGCTCCAGGCGAAGAAAAAATGCCAGCTTATCTTCTTTTTTGAGCGAGTGTGTAATATTAAGAATTTCGGTCGTTTTACCCGAGCCGGCTTCGGACAAAATAACCACGCGGTACTCTTGAATCAGATCCGACCAGCGTAAACGCTTAGCAGCAGGAAACCACTCACTGAAATACGTATCTTCGTTATCATTTGCCTGTTTTGGCAAAGTATGAAAAGTCCTGCAAAGCTGAATCAATGAATCTTTCATTAGTAATATTGCGTATCAATTTTTATATAATGACTTATCGTTACGATTGATAAGATTCTGTTTTTATATAAAATGGTTCCAATAGTAAAGTCAATTATTGTTGGTGACTGATCTCGAAGTCAGCATCGTCGACACCACCGACAAACTGATCGTGCAAGATTGGTACCTGGGCAATGCCTATCACATCGAACAATTCAAAACCGCCGATGGTCTCACACTGCAGCATAGCAACGTCGAAACTCTGGTCAACGCAATGGCAAGCTTCGCTCCTCCCGACCTTGCCCAAACAACTTTGCCGGCAAGTTACGAATCCAGCCTCGATCCCGTCATATCCTCCTTGTGGATATGATGCTGATTTCATCGTATCGGTAAATGCTAAGCCAGTTTCACCAGCACATCCGCTACTTTGGATAAATTGCTCAGTTTCGCCGCCCACTCCAACGGGATTGAATTTAAGCCGTTTTGCTGTGCAGTATGCGCAGCCATGATGGCACCGAGCATGATGGCGCGGCCGCAACTGTCGCCGCCGATGCGGATGTTTTCGGTCACGGCGGTGCGGTAGTCGGGGGCGTGTTTGGCTATATGCGCGATGATGGGAGTGCCTTGCGGCACGTGGCATGCACTGCCGAAGCGTTTTCCGGCGGCGAGCGCATCAAGCTGCTGCGTTTTCAAAGCTTCCTCGAGCAAAGGAGCAAGCGTTTCTCCGGCGTGTTCGAGTCCATCGTTCAGTGCCTGTACAACCGGTTTCCCGGCGAGCACATCGTGCAATACCGCGCCGGTGTATTGCGCACTGGCCACGGCGACATCGTTATGGTTGGTTAAGCGCACCACTTGTTCGATAGTGTTTTTTAACGCATCCAATGAGCCGGTATGGGTTGCGACGACCACCGGCAATGTCGCTAAGGCGGCAAATTGATCGTCGTCGGCACCGGATTGCAGCGGAAATTCTTCCGGTGTCAGCGGCAGCAGCTTTTGCAGGGTTTGCCGTGTCGGCGAATCGACATAGCCGCGATAACCGCCGCCGGGACCGAAGTAGCCGCGATATTCGCTCTGATAATCGACGCGATAAAACTTGCCGTGCCGCGCGACATGGCGCAGCATCAATTGGCATAATTCGCCGTAAGCCGACGAGTCGCCGGTCTGCTTCTGCCCGTGCGCGAAATAACCGCTGACGCCCTCATAATTCCTGACATCGGGCGATAAAAATACCACCCCCTTGCTTTGTTCGATCTGCGCAATCCGTTCCGGATCGTATAGCCAATGCAATCCAAGCGCTGCGGCGTCCGCGACCAGTGCGCCGAGAATCGCCGCTGCACGCGGCTCGAGTCGGATATTGGCATTCATCGTTTATTGAATCTCGACTTCATCGGGAATTTTGCGTGCTTCGTCGACCAGCATCACCGGTATACCGTCCTTGATCTGGAAAGCCAGGCGATCCGGCTTGCAAATCAGTTCGTTATCGGCTTTTTTGTAAATCAACGGCCCTTTGCACAACGGGCACACCAGAATGTCCAGTAATCTTGCGTCCATCATTTTCCTTGCTTGTTAAAATTTGCTGAGAATATCATCCAACTGATCCAAGCTAGTATAGTGGATCACGATATTACCCTGGCCGTTTTTCTTCGGCTTGATCGCCACCTGAGCGCCCAGGCGCTCGGAAACGTCTTCTTGCAATCGCAGTAAATCGCGATCGGGTTTTTTCACTTTTTTCGCCGCCGGATGTTCCAATTGGTGCACCAGTTTTTCCGTTTCGCGCACCGACAATTGTTTTTGCGCAATTACATTGGCGATACGAATTTGCTGCGCGGCATCGAGTGGCAGCAATGCGCGCCCGTGTCCCATGTCGATTTTGCCTTGCATCATCAATTCTTGCACCGGTGCGGACAAATTCAACAGACGCAGCAAATTGGAAATGGTGCTGCGTGAATTGCCGAGCGCTTCCCCCGCTGTTTGGTGGGTCATGCCGAATTCGTTGATCAAACGCTGAATGCCGAGTGCCTGTTCGAGCGGATTCAAATTTTCGCGCTGAATGTTTTCGATCAACGACATCGCCAACGCCGCCTCATCGGCGACTTTGCGCATCAATACCGGCACTTCATTCAAGCCGGCCAATTGCGCGGCACGCCAGCGCCGCTCGCCGGCGATGATTTCATAGCGATCGTCAGCAACCGGCCGTACCAGTATCGGCTGCATGATGCCTTGCGCTTTGATCGATTCCGCCAATTCCGCGAGCGCCGTTTGGTCCATATTGGTTCTGGGCTGGTACTTGCCGGGTTGCAACTGCGTAATGCTCAGGTTTTGCAGTGCATCGCTTCCTGTATCACTGTTGTCGCTGCCGGCCAGCAGCGCATCCAATCCTCGTCCCAATCCTTTTTGCTTTGTCATATTGCTGCTTCCTTTTTCGCGCGGTTACGCATTTAAAACTTCCTTCGCCAGATCGAGATAGGCTTGTGCGCCCTTGGATTGTGCGTCGTGGCACAACACCGGCAACCCGAATCCGGGCGCTTCGGCCAGCCGCACGTTGCGTGGAATCACGGTGCGATAGACTTTTTCGCCAAAGTGTTTTTGTAGTTGATCGGATACCTGCTGTGCCAAGATATTGCGCGGATCGAACATGGTGCGCAGCAACCCTTCGATGCGCAACGTAGGATTAAAGCCGGCGCGCACTCGCTTGATGGTGTTGACCAGATCGCTCAAACCTTCGAGCGCGTAATATTCGCATTGCATCGGAATCATGACCGCGTGCGCCGCGCATAAGCCGTTCAATGTCAGCAAATTCAGCGAAGGCGGGCAATCGATCAGAACGTAATCGTAGTCGCCTTGAATTTCCGCAAGCGCCGTTTTCAAGCGTGATTCTCGTTGCGCAAATTCAACCATCTCCACTTCGGCGCCGGCCAAATCGCGATTGGCTGGAATGAGATCGTATTTGCCTTGCTCGCTGCCGATCCGCGCCTGCGGTATTGCGGCTTCACCGAGCAATACATGATAAACCGTTGTTTTCAGAGCCTGCTTGTTGGTGCCGCTGCCCATCGTCGCATTCCCTTGCGGATCGAGATCGACCAACAACACGCGCTTTTCACAAGCTGCGAGACTGGCTGCCAAATTGACACTGGTGGTGGTTTTTCCGACACCGCCTTTTTGGTTGGCAATGGCTAATATTTTGGTCATGGTTGATGGCACTCGATAATGATCAATTGTCTGGTTGCATTCAATCCGGGCACTTGCAACGCCACGGTGTTTGCTATCGTAAACGGCGGTTGCACTTGATTGCGCTCTTGTGCCGAACATTCCGCTTTCATCGCCGCCCAGCGGCATCCGGCGTTTTCTGCAACCGCCCATTGTCGCGTCAACGCAATGAATTCACCCAATTCCGTAAAGGCGCGCGAAATAATGGTATTCACCGGCTTCACTTCGATTTGTTCGATACGTTGCGCCAAAATGTTGACGTTCTGCAATCCCAATTCTATTTTTGCCTGCTGTAAAAAAGCGGCCTTCTTTTGATTGCTTTCGACCAAGGTGACCTGCCAATCCGGTCTTGCCAGGGCAATCGGGATACCCGGCAATCCCGCTCCGCTGCCGACATCGATAATCTGCGGTCCCGAGATATGCGGCAATACCGCTAAGCTATCCATGATATGCTGTGCCACCATTTGCTGCGGATCGCGGATCGCAGTCAGGTTATGCACCTTGTTCCATTTCTCGATTAGCAGTAAATACCGCTCGATTGCGCGGCCAAGCTGCGACTTTTCTGCAGTGAAATTCCAATCGACCGCTTGCAGGTTTTGCTCGATTTGTGCCAGCAAGCTCATGCGCTTTGTTTATTGTTGTTAGTCGCAAACCCGCGTTTCAAATGCACCAGCAGCAACGAAATCGCCGCCGGTGTGACACCGGAAATGCGTGATGCCTGGCCGATGGTTTCCGGCTTATGCTGGTTCAGTTTTTGCTGCACCTCGTTCGACAATCCCCGCACCGCGCTGTAATCGATATCTTTCGGTAGCAAAGTATTTTCGTACTGCGCCTGGCGTGCCACTTCTTCCTGCTGGCGCTGAATATAACCGTGATACTTAGCCTGAATCTCGACTTGCTCGGCGACTTGCACGTTGATCACGGCCTCGCCCGCACCCGGTAATGTCATCAGCGATGCATAGCTCACATCCGGTCGTTTCAATAATTCGGTCAGGGTATATTCTCGTTCGATGCCTTTGCCGAGCACGCGAATCGCATCTGACGGCGGCAGCGTGCCGGGCAATACGCGAATCGAACCGAGCCGCTGCTGTTCCAACACAATCGCTTCTTGTTTTTCCGAAAATGCCTTCCAGCGTTGATCGTCGATCAATCCCAATTTTCTGCCGATCTCAGTCAAGCGCAAATCGGCGTTATCCTCGCGCAATTGCAACCGGTATTCGGCGCGGCTGGTAAACATGCGGTACGGTTCGGTGACACCGGAGGTCACCAAATCGTCGACCAACACGCCGAGATACGCTTCGTGACGCTGCGGTGCCCAAGCATCACGTTCCTGTACACGCAATGCGGCGTTGATGCCTGCCAATAAACCTTGCGCGGCGGCTTCTTCGTAACCGGTAGTGCCGTTGATTTGTCCGGCAAAAAATAGATTGTCGATGGTTTTGGTTTCCAATGAGCGCTTCAAATTGCGCGGATCGAAATAATCGTACTCGATGGCGTAACCGGGACGCGTGATATGTGCGTTTTCCAATCCGGCAATCGAATGAATCAATTTGACCTGCACCTCGAACGACAAGCTGGTGGAAATG
>DJMI01000108.1 GCA_002435335.1 Nitrosomonas sp. UBA6494 | reverse complement strand
AGAGTAACTCATAAGAAACCTGGCTTTTAAATGAATTTGTAACAGCAATTAGCTAAGGGAAGTGCAAAATAAGATCAGATTAGAGATTCATTATCATGATTAATCGAGTCTGCCCCCCTACGTTTTCAGGACACCACATGGTTAAAGTTCGTTATATCGATGCATCAGCATTAATCAAGCTGGTTGTAGATGAGAATGACTGCGCCAACTTTAGAAAATTTTTCCTTAATAATGTAAATTTTTGTACCACCTCGCTCTGTTTGTCCGAAGCGTTGAGCCGAATTAAGGGGATGTGGAAAAAGGGAAAGGGTGATTGCACAAAATTAACTATTGATGAATATTTAGCGTCAACCGGAAAATTGCTTGGTTATACACATACAATTTCTATACCACATGGAAAAATTGAAATCGATGAAAATATATTGACGAATGCATCTACACACTTAAAAGTGGAAGAATTAGCAAGAAAATATAAGCTTGATCTCTCAGATGCATTGCAACTTTATACGATAAAACATGGCAAGTATTCACATCTAGGACCAGAATCAGCTTCAATTTTGATTACTGCAGATGCTCCGTTAGCAACCGCAGCTAGAACTATGGATATAAGAACATGGAACTGTTCTATAGAGTCAGTACCAGATTGGGCTTAACACTACACTAGGGTCAACAGGGGAACCCAAACTATCGGCTTTGCCCCGTGTATTTGGGAGCCCTTTACCTTCAACGTTAGCTATCGCAACGCTCAACTTCAGAATCATCAATGGGTAGAGTAGAGAACTGGTTCTCATCTACTCTTCCTCATCAAATCGTGCATGCGGTTCTCCCGCATACGGCTGATAGGATTTATCAGGTAAAGCGCATTGCACCCTACTGCTAACCGCAATGATCCAACCAATGCATCAACCCCATCGCATTCAACCGAATATCCGACTTCAACAATTCGTCCCTGTCGTCCTGCGGCAAACGGCAACCGTGTTCCGTCAAGCGTTGCATCAATAATTGCCGCAGTGCCGCGGCAATGNNGATTGCGCATGGCGCGCCAGATGACCGATTTGGCTGTAATGCGTCAGATAGGCATAGCGCGGTTGGTAGGTCATAATGCGGTCGATCGATGCATGCGCCGCTGCGGGATCGAATTGCACCGGCGATGTAGTCGGAATGACGAATTCCATGCCGTCGACATCCAATTCGCGGTAAGAAACCCCGAAGGTATCGCCGGTAAAAAACGATTGACTGTGTTCGTCGAAAATACAATTATGATGGCGCGCATGTCCCGGCGTATCGAGAAACAGCAGCGGCCGACCATTGAAATCGAGACGAAATTCGTCGCCGGCTTCAATGATGCGATCGGCATCGATCGGTGGAATTTCTCCGTAGACGCGACGAAATTCCGCCTCACCGTAGACGCCTATCGCACCGGCAACCAAGCGCGAGGGGTCGGCCATATGTGCAGCGCCGCGCGGATGCACGATCAGCTTGGCGTTCGGGAATTGGCGCATGCATTCGCCGGCACCGCCGGCATGATCGAGATGGATATGCGTCAAAATGACGTAAGCGACCGCTTCGGGTGCGATCGCCTTGTGCTGCAACGATGCGATGACTCCCGGAATTGAAGCATTGGTTCCGGTGTCAATCAGTGCGGCCGCGCCTTTCTCAACCAGTAAATGGATCGATGCACGCTTAGGGCGATAAAATTGTGCGTCGATAGCACTGATGCCGTGTTCGTAATCGGTAATTAATGATGATGACATTTTTTCCAAGTCGATTGTGTTGCGATGACATTAAGTTATCGCGATGGATTTTTTAACTGTTCCAGTATGGCCGGATTTTCCAGCGTCGAAATATCCTGGGTTATTTCTTCGCCTTTGGCAAGCGCACGCAAGAGCCGCCGCATGATTTTACCGGATCGGGTTTTGGGTAAATTTTCGCCAAAACGAATTTCTTCCGGCTTGGCAATCGGTCCGATTTCTTTGGCAACCCATTCCCGCAGCGTTTCGGTAATTTGTGTCACAGCTTCACCGTGGGGATACTGGCCTTTCAACACCACGAACGCAACCACCGCTTCGCCTTTGATTTCATGCGGCCTACCGACCACCGCGGCTTCCGCCACCAACGGGTGCGCCACCAGTGCCGATTCGATTTCCATCGTACCCAAGCGATGGCCGGAAACATTCAACACATCGTCGATGCGCCCCATGATCCAGAAATAACCGTCCTGATCCCGATAGGCCGAATCGCCCGCAAGATAATATTTACCGTTGGTGATATCTTCGGGAAAATAGGTTTTTTTGAAGCGCTCCGGATCGCCCCACAAGGTTCTTATTTGGGATGGGAACGGTTTCTTGATCACCAGAAAACCACCCTTACCTTGCTCGACCTCATGACCGGCTTCATCCACGATTGCCGCAAAAATGCCGGGCAGCGGAAAAGTGCAAGACCCTGGTTTCAGCGCCACCGCGCCGGGTGTAGGCGCAAGCATGTGGCAACCGGTTTCGGTTTGCCACCAGNNCGGCTCGCCGACCGAGCCCAGCAAGCGCAATGACGACAGATCGTACTGTCCGGGCAAATCCGCGCCCAGCTTGATCAGCGAACGTATCGCCGTCGGCGCGGTATAAAACGTCGTTACACGATGCTTTTGGATAATATCCCAGAAACGTCCGGCGTTCGGATAGGTCGGAATTCCCTCGAAAATGACTTGAGTCGCCCCCATCGCCAATGGCCCGTAGGCGACATAACTATGACCGGTAATCCAACCGACATCGGCGGTACACCAGAAAATGTCCGTCGTGTGATAGTCAAAAATCCACTGCATGCTAACGATGGTCCCTAGCAAATACCCCGCACTGGAATGCTGCACCCCTTTGGGTTTTCCGGTCGACCCGGAGGTATATAACGTAAATAATGGATGTTCCGCGCCAACCCATTCTGGCTCACAATCGGTTGCAACGCCTTGCGTAATGTCGTGCCACCATACATCGCGATCAGGATCAAACGGAACGGCTGCCCCGGTGCGCTGATACACCACGACTCGCTGCACCGTCGTACTATCCGACATGCGCATCGCTTCATCAACAATCGCCTTGAGCGGATTATGCTTGCCACCACGCACTTGTTCATCAGCAGTGATGACGGCAACCGCACCGGCATCGACGATGCGTTCATGCAAGCTTTTAGCTGAAAAACCGCCGAACACCACCGAATGAATGACGCCTAAGCGTGCGCAAGCTTGCATCGCAACCACCGCTTCGATGCGCATCGGCATATAAATCACCACACGATCGCCTTTACGGACATTCAACGCTTTCAGCGCATTGGCAAATTGGCACACGCGCTGATGCAAATCGCGATAAGTCGCTTGAACAACCTGCCCGTCATCGGATTCAAAAATGATCGCCGTTTTATCCGGCTGCATAACGAGATGACGATCCAAGCAATTATATGAAACATTCAGCGTGCCATCGGCAAACCATTGATAAAACGGTGCTGACTGTTCATTGAGGATTTGCGTGAAAGGCTGGTGCCACTCAATGTAAGCTCGCGCCAACTCAGCCCAGAAATTTTGGAAATCCTGTTCCGCTTGTGTGCATAAAGCCAGATAAGCCTGCATGCCGGATATATTCGCCTTACTTGCGAATGCGGTGGAAGGAGGGAAAACACGTGTTTCGTGCAAAACGGATTCGATGGTCGACATGCAATTTCTCCAGTGTTTCATTGATCCATGATAATGAGCAAGATTGTATCACCGGCTCGTATCGATGCGCTTTCAAATCTTGAGTTTAATCAATACGGCGGTTTTTTTTGACGGATATGATGGAATTTTGACAGGCCGTTGAAAAACGTTTTCGAGGCAGCCGATGCAAGGCAAAAACAGGCGAAAAGCGCAGTTTATGCCTAATAAATGAGCATTTTGAGCCTGTTTTTAACGCCGCAGCGGCAACGCAGATAGTTTTTCAACGGCCTGTTAAATGAGCGTATGATGTTTAATCGTCATGTCTCAATAATCGATTAGAGAAGAGGAGATTCATTATGGGAACAAAAATGACATACCCCGGTTTTCATGTAATCAAGCACCATGATGCTGTTTTTAAAGAAAAAGTTCACGATGCCTATACAATCAAGGGAAAGCTGCCCGAGCCCACCGCGTGCCCAACTTGTAACGCAGTATTCCACAATGGACGTTGGCAATGGATCAGCGTCCCCGCCGATGCACATCAACATAGTTGCCCGGCGTGCCAGCGCATTCATGATCATTATCCAGCCGGTTTTCTTACCTTAGAAGGTGATTTCTTCTCGTCTCACCGCGAAGAAATCATCCGCTTGGCGCGTCACGTTGAGGAAAAAGAAAAAAACGAACACCCGTTACAACGCATCATGGCAGTCGAAGAGCAAGGTAACACCACGCTGATAACAACAACCGACATTCATTTGACGCGCGGTATCGCGGATGCGATCCATCACGCTTATCAGGGTCATTTGGAGTTTCATTACAATCCGGAAGAGAACCTGCTGCGCGCACATTGGTCGCATTAACAGGCCGTTGAAAAACGTTTAAAAGAAAAAACCAACCGAATTTTTCGATTGAACAAGGAGAAAAAAATGACTGTGGGTGAAATTTGCAATCGTGAAGTAATTGTCATTCAGCGCGATGAAAGCGTTCAAGAAGCCGCCAAGTTGATGCGGCAATTTCATATCGGTGCCGTCATTGTCATCGACAAACCGAATGGCTGCACCATACCGGTAGGTATCGTCACGGATCGTGATTTGGTGGTCGAGGTCATGGCCACGGAATTGGACGAAACCGTCATCACGGTCGGGGATATCATGGCACCGGATATATTCACAGTGAAAGAAAATACCGCCACCTACGAAGCGATCGAATTGATGCGCCGTAAAACCGTACGGCGCCTGCCTGTCGTAGACGAATCCGGTGAATTGGTCGGCATACTGACGCTTGACGATGCATTGCAGATATTATCCGAGCAAATACTGGATGTTGCTAAATTGGTGCGATACGAGCAGAAGAAGGAACAGCGGCATCGTCCTTGATGTGATAGATGTTTGCCGTGTTTAACAGGCCGTTGAGAAACTATCTGCGTTGATGTTGCGGCGTCGTGCATCGGCTGTCTCAAAGACGTTTTTCAATGGCCTGTTAATCGTTTTGGAAACTCAGAAAATTCCCTGAGCACTTGAATTCCCAACGATGCACTCAATATTGATCGATATATTGAAGTCATCACAGCTTGTGAAGGAAGAATCGCCATGGAACAATCTGCTACACCCCCAATCGTATTGCCATCCGATATCATCGCATTGGTGCCGATGCGCAATGTTGTATTATTTCCGCATGTATTTATGCCGATCACCGTCGGCCGTACTCGCTCGATTGCTGCCATCGAGTTCGCTTTGGAGTCCAAGCTGCCCATCGGTATCGTATTGCAAAAAGATGCAACCATTGACGAACCGGGGTTGGAAACGCTGTGTGGCGTCGGCACGGTGGCCAATATCGTTCGCCATGCCACAGAGGAAGACGGCACGCACCATGTCATATGCCAAGGTATCGAACGTTTCCGTATCGATGCCATCGTTGAAGGCTATCCGTTTATTGCCGCACGGGTGCAACGAATTCAAGAAACAACGCATATCACCACGCAAACGGAAGCGCTGGCACTGCAATTGCGCGAGCGCGCGATTGAAATTCTGTCCTTGCTGCCCGGTGCTCCGGCTGAATTGGCACATGCTTTGCAAGCAACCCACGCTCCTTCCGATCTGGCGGATATAACCGCCAGTCTGCTCGATTCCGAAGTCAGCGAAAAGCAAAAACTGCTCGAAACATTCGACATTGAAGCACGCATTCAACATGTGCTGAAAATACTGACGCACCGCATCGAAGTGCTGCGATTATCACAGGAAATCGGCAAACGCACCAAAGAGCAAATGAAGGACCGCGAACGCAAGTTTTTATTGCGTGAACAGCTCAAAGCCATTCAAAAAGAATTGGGTGAAGAAGGAGAAAACGAACAGGAAATCGCGCAACTGGACGAAGCCATCACCAAAGCCGGCATGCCAAACGACATTGAAGTGCAAACGCGCAAAGAATTGCAACGCTTACAACGCATGCCCGCTGCATCGAGCGAATATTCGATGCTGCTTACTTATCTGGAATGGATGACCGAATTACCGTGGCAACTCCCGGAAGAAAAACCGATTGACCTGGACGATGCACGGCAAATATTGGCAGCGGATCATTTTGGCTTGGAACGCATCAAGCAACGTATCGTCGAGTTTTTAGCCGTACAGAAACTGAAACCGCAAGGACGTGCACCGATTTTATGCTTTGTCGGACCACCCGGTGTCGGCAAAACTTCGCTGGGACAAAGCATTGCACGTGCCCTGCAACGGCCGTTCGTCCGCGTATCGCTAGGCGGCGTGCATGATGAAGCTGAAATGCGCGGCCATCGCCGCACTTACGTTGGTGCGATGCCGGGCAATATCATCCAAAGCGTGCGCAAAGCGGGAGCACGCAATTGTGTCATGATGCTCGACGAAATCGATAAAATGACCGCCAGCACACATGGTGACCCTTCGGCTGCGTTACTGGAGATTCTCGACCCGGAACAAAATTCGACGTTTCGCGACAATTATCTGGGGGTACCGTTCGATCTCAGTCGAATCATCTTCATCGCAACCGCCAATGTCATCGACAATGTTCCACCACCGGTTCGCGACCGCATGGAAATTATTGATTTGCCCGGCTATACGCAAGAAGAAAAACTGCAAATCGCACTGCGCTATCTGGTACAGCGGCAAAGTGAAACGAACGGCTTGCAGGCCGAACAGTGTACGCTGACACCCGCAGCACTAACCAGCATTATTGCCGACTACACACGCGAGGCCGGAGTGCGTCAATTCGAACGTGAAATCGGTCGCGTCATGCGGCACGCCGCTTTGCGCATCGCCGAAGGCAAGCAACAGCAAATACGTATCGATACAGGCGATTTAGATGCCATACTGGGTGCGAAAAAATTTGAGCACGAACTGGCATTGCATACCGATTTGCCGGGTGTCGCCACTGGATTGGCCTGGACACCGGTTGGCGGCGATATTTTGTTTATCGAAGCCACCCGGATAAACGGTAGCGGACGATTGATTTTGACCGGCCAACTCGGTGATGTGATGAAAGAAAGCGCACAAGCGGCATTGACGTTGCTAAAAGCACATGCCAACGAACTCGGCATCCCATTGACATCTTTCGACGGTATTGACGTGCATTTGCATGTGCCCGCCGGCGCCATCCCCAAAGACGGCCCAAGTGCAGGCGTTGCCATGTTCATCGCACTGGCCTCGCTATTTACCAATCAGCCGGTATGCCATGATGTGGCGATGACTGGTGAAATCAGTTTGCGTGGATTGGTATTGCCGGTTGGCGGTATCAAGGAAAAAATATTGGCAGCGCAGCGCGCGGGTTTGAAAACAGTGTTATTACCCGCCCGCAATCAAAAGGATTTGCGCGATGTTCCGGATTCGGCGCGTGAGGCGATGCATTTTGTATGGCTGGAAACGGTAGATGATGCGATTAAAGCCGCTTTACGCCAAACCAAAGCAAACTGATTTGACGGAAATATAATTCGCCGTCATGCTACAACCTGATTCAATAATCACTTACATCCGGATACCGATATGTCGGCATTGACACAATCTCCTGCTTGGCGTGCCCTGCAAGCGTATCAAACGGTCATGGCGCAACAGCACTTACGCGAATTGTTCAATCGCGACCCTCAACGCTTCAACAAATTCTCCCTATCATTCAGCGATATGCTGATTGATTACTCTAAACAACCGATCAACGACGAAACTGTTGAATTATTGCTAACACTGGCACGACAACAACAGCTTGAAGGCTGGATTGCGCGCATGTTTTCGGGCGATAAAATCAATTCAACCGAACATCGCGCCGCATTACATATCGCTTTGCGCGGCCAGCATCCCATTGTCGTCGATGGTGTCGACGTTATGCCGGAAGTTAAGCGAGTGCTGAAACAAATGGAACGCTTCACGATTGCGGTCCAAAGCGGCGCTCGTCGGGGTTACAGTGGAAAAATGTTTACCGATATCGTCAATATCGGCATCGGCGGATCCGATCTCGGACCGGCTATGGTGACTGAAGCATTGAAACCGTATTGGCTAAACGGTATTACGCCGCACTTTATTTCCAATGTCGACGGCGCACAACTCACCCAAGTACTACAGCGACTCAATCCGGAAACCACGTTGTTCGTGATCGCATCGAAGACATTCACCACGCAGGAGACGTTGGCTAATGCCCATTCCGCACGACAATGGTTTTTGTCGCATGGCGGCAGTGAAAAAAATATCGCGCAACATTTTGTCGCCGTTTCAACCAACCAACCTGCAGTCGAACAATTCGGCATCGATGCGGAAAACATGTTTGTATTCTGGGATTGGGTTGGCGGTCGTTATTCGCTTTGGTCGGCAATCGGTTTACCCATCGCGTTGACGATCGGCATGGATAACTTTTATGCATTGCTCGCCGGCGCAAGAGAAATGGATCAGCACTTCGCTAGCGCGCCACTGGAAAAAAACATGCCGGTAATGCTGGGTTTGATCGGTATTTGGCAAATCAATTTTTTCGGTTCCTCATCCCATGCAATCCTGCCGTAT
This sequence comes from Nitrosomonas sp. UBA6494, assembly GCA_002435335.1. GTDB lineage: Bacteria > Pseudomonadota > Gammaproteobacteria > Burkholderiales > Nitrosomonadaceae > Nitrosomonas. The sequence continues at coordinate 8,219 of DJMI01000108.1, read as the reverse complement.
GATCAATGCCTGCACCGCTTCCCGGCTTATCTGCAGCAATTGGATATGGAAAGCAACGGCAAACGTATCACGCGCGACGGCGAAATGGTCGATTATGCAACCGGTGCCGTCGTTTGGGGCGAACCCGGCACTAACGGTCAACATGCATTCTTTCAGTTATTGCATCAAGGCACGCAAACCATTTCCGCCGATTTTCTGGCGCCATGCCAAAGTCATTATCTGATCGGCGATCATCATCGCATGTTGTTGGCCAATTTTCTCGCACAAACGGAAGCACTGATGACGGGAAAAACCGAGACTGAAGTACGTGCCGAATTGGAAGCGCAAGGCATGGATACACAAGTGGCAACCCAATTGGTTTTGCATAAAGTATTCCCAGGCAATCGACCTACCACTTCGATTCTGTTTAAAAAACTGACTCCCCAAACCCTGGGGTCACTGATCGCTCTTTACGAACATAAAGTCTTCGTCCAAAGCGTGATCTGGAATATCAATCCTTTCGATCAATGGGGCGTGGAACTGGGCAAACAATTGGCCGGAAAAATACTGGTCGAATTAGCAGAAAAAGCATCCACAAGCGCTCACGATGCTTCGACTTGCGGTTTGATTGATTTTATCAGGAACAATCAGTAGCGAATCTCACGGCAATATTTGATATTAATATATTAATTCAGTAAAATAAGCCCCTTTTTAACCTTGTCTCACCGGTAATGATTTGTCGGGAGACTTAAACCCATAAGGAAATCATGCGACATTACGAAATCGTTTTTATTGTTCATCCCGATCAGAGCGAACAAGTACCTGCTATGATCGAACGTTATCGCGGCATTATCACCGCGAGAAACGGCAAAATCCACCGACTCGAAGATTGGGGTCGCCGCCAGCTTGCATATCTGATTGAAAAAGTTCACAAAGCGCATTATGTGCTGATGAATATCGAATGCGATCAGCAAGCGCTGGATGATTTAGATCACGCGTTCAAATTCAGTGATGCGGTCTTGCGTCATTTAACCATCAGAACCGATGGCCCGGTGACGGAACCGTCCCCGATGATGCGCCAGCAAGAAGAAAAACCCGACTCGACTGCCACCGATAGCACTGATGATTCGGATGCTGAAGAGCAACCAGAAGAAACGAGCGCACCAGCTTAAGTCGCACAGCAATTTTGGAATGCAATCAGGCTGTTATTTGTGGGAAAATTACCAAACCTGGCATCTTGCGTTACACCCCGGCTGGGGTTGCAGTGATTGAATTTACCGTCAATCACACCTCCAGACAAAAAGAAGCTGGAATGGCTCGGCAAATAATTTTTGATATTTCAGCAATAGCGATGGGGCAAGCAGCATTGGCAGTCGCCGAATTAAAACCGGACAGCGCGGTTAAATTGACCGGTTTTCTGAATAAAAAAAGCCACGCAAGCCAACAGTTGGTATTTCACACCGATCAGATCGAATGCATCTAACTTAACAAATAGGAATGACTATGACAGCACGTTTTACCAGACGCAAAGAAAGCAAAGATAAAGAAAGAGAAAAGAAAGCCAACCGTCCGTTATTCAAGCGCAAGAAATTTTGCCGCTTTACCGCAGAAGGGATCAAGCAAGTGGATTATAAGGATGTCGATATCCTAAAGGATTTTATCAACGAGAACGGTAAAATCATCCCGGCACGCATCACCGGCACCAAAGCTTTTTATCAACGTCAGCTCAGCACTGCAATTGAACGGGCGCGTTTCCTGGCTTTATTGCCTTACACAGATCGTCATTAAGGGGTTATGCGATGGAAATCATTTTGATGGAAAAAATCACAAATCTGGGACAACTGGGTGACGTCGTCAATGTAAAAAGCGGCTTTGCGCGTAATTATTTAATCCCACAAGGTAAAGCAAAACGCGCAACTGATCAGGCTAAAGCTGAGTTTCAATCCAGACGCGCCGAATTAGAGAAAAAGCAAGCCGATGCATTAGCAGCTGCACAAGCAGTTGCGGCCAAATTGGATGGTATGTTGGTGCAAATCTCACAAAAAACCGGCAGCGACGGCAAATTATTCGGTTCAGTATCCAATGCCAATATCGCCGAAGCTCTTGCAGCTCTGGGCTTTACCGTAGAAAGATCCATGATTCGCATGCCAAACGGGCAATTGAAACAAGTGGGTGATTATCCGCTGACCATTTCATTGCACAGCGATGTAACCGCCAACATCACGGTATCGGTATTAGGCGAAGCGATGCTCTGATTATCACTTTCTGCAATGAAAAACAAGGCTACTTCGGTAGCCTTTTTTATTTCTCCTGTGGCAATGATAGAATTCGCTTTCGACCAATCATGATTTTCCACTATCCATGGCGCAATCCCCGATCAGCATCCATCAAGACCAATTCACCGATCCGCTGAAAACACCACCGCATTCAATTGAAAGCGAACAATCTGTGCTGGGCGGATTGATGCTGGATAACAGCGCTTGGGACAGAATTGCCGATATCGTCACCGATAACGATTTCTATCGCCATGATCATCGCTTGATCTATCATCATATTTGCAAGCTGTTGGCTCATAACAAACCGGCTGACGTAATAACGGTGGCCGAATCTCTGGAAACATCCGCCGAACTGCAAACCGTCGGCGGATTGGCTTATATCGGCGCTATCGTACAAAACACCCCATCCGCCGCCAATATCAAACGCTACGCGGAAATTGTGCGCGAGCGCTCGATCATGCGTAACCTTGCGCAAGTCGGCGTGCAAATCGCCGATTCAGCCTACAATCCAGCCGGACGCACTGCTGCCGATCTACTGGACGAAGCGGAAGCGAAAGTATTTGAAATCGCCGAAGAAGGTGCGCGTGGCAAGGAAGGTTTTACGGATCTACAGCCGCTGTTGAAGCAAGTAGTGGAAAGAATCGAATTACTGTACAGCCAAGACAATCCCAGCAATGTCACCGGCATCGCCTCAGGCTTTCACGATCTCGACCAAAAAACTTCCGGATTCCAACCGGGTGATCTGATCATTGTAGCCGGCCGTCCCTCAATGGGCAAAACCGCTTTTTCATTGAACATCGCCGAACATGTCGCATTGGAATTAAACAAACCGGTCGCGGTATTCAGTATGGAAATGGGCGGTGCGCAACTTGCGATGCGCTTGCTTGGTTCGGTCGGTAAATTGGATCAGCATAAAGTACGCACCGGTCGGTTAGACGATGAAGATTGGCCGAAACTTACGCATGCGCTAGGAAAATTGAGCGAAGCGCCAATCTTTATCGATGAAACCGCCGCACTGAATGCGTTGGAACTGCGTGCCCGATCGCGACGTTTATACCGTCAACACGGCGAACTCGGTCTCATCGTCGTCGATTATTTGCAATTGATGTCGGCAAGTAATCAAGGTGAAAATCGCGCCACTGAAATCTCGGAAATCTCGCGCGCACTGAAAGGATTGGCCAAAGAACTGAAAGTACCGGTTATCGCGTTATCGCAATTGAATCGCAGCCTGGAACAACGTCCCAATAAACGTCCGGTCATGTCGGATTTGCGCGAATCCGGCGCCATCGAACAAGACGCCGATGTGATTTTGTTTATTTACCGCGATGAAGTTTACAATCCGGATTCACCCGACAAGGGCATCGCCGAAATCATCATCGGCAAGCAACGTAACGGCCCGATCGGTAAAGTGGATTTGACTTTCCTGGGTGAATATACGCGCTTTGAAAACCATGCGCGGATGGCGCATTATTGAGCCCCCCCCCCCGCAGTGCTGCTGCGAGATTGGACTCATTGTACAACCAGGATAAACACCAACCTAGTGAGAGATTGGGTGGAAGATAACAACAAGTATCCAAAACAACTAAATTCACTTTCCGTGATGCTGTGCTTGTTTCTTTTGCTCACGCTGACCGGATGCATTTCCCCTATCGCGCTGAACCGTGCAGTAACCGCGTACGACGATGCGGTGACCGATGCCATCTCGCAGCAATTGCTGGTCAACATCGTCCGTGCGCATCACCGCCAGCCGGTGCATTTCACCGGCGTATCCAATATTGCAGCCACGTTTACTTTCGCTGCCAACGCCGGTGCCACACCCGCACTGGGCGGACTTGCCGGTGCTACGTTGATGCCGGTTTTCGGCGGCAGCCTGGCGGAAAGCCCGACCATCAGCATCGTGCCGATCGAAGGCGAGGAATTTACTAAGCGGTTGTTGACACCGTTTCCACAGAGCAAGCTGACGTTATTGCTGCGTCAGCATTTCGATGTCGATATGCTGTTACGCATGATGGCTCAGGAAGTCCGCCTCGCAGACGGAAAACAAATCAGTATTCATCGCAACAATCCGGCGGACAAAGCAGGTTATGAATTGTTTCGTCGCGTGGCACTGCATCTTTCGGCAATTCAAGATCATAACCATTTGTTCGTTGAACCTTTGCTGCTCTCGCACAATTGGACACTGCCGGCAAGCTCGATCGCACCCGATAGCTTTCAATCGCTGCAAAAAGAATTCACCGTTCGCTACAACAACGAGAATGACACTTTCGCTCTGCGCAAGCTGGTTCCGGGACCGATCCTGATCACTAATTACGATCCGGAATCATTGTCCGAAGAAGAACGGGAGCAACTGAACGAAAGTGCACGAGAATGGGATGTCAGCGACATTGCCTTTGATATCCGTCCCGGTTATTTCGGTGGAGAATGGCCGATGAGCGGTTTTTTTCGCTTGAGAAGCTTCCATGCGATTCTGGGTTTTCTCGGCAAAGCGCTTGGGCAAGATGCCGGGTATCATGTCGAAAAAGATGTGAGAACGCCGCCGATTCTCAGCAATGAGAATCCCGATTTGACCATGGAATTCATGGTATCCGGCACCCAACCGCAGGATGCCGATTTCTCCATCCGCTGGAACAACCGTTATTACGCGGTGAATACCAAAGGACCGCACGCGCGTTGGAACCGCGATGCGTTTCAGTTATTATTCCTGCTGTTCCAAATGACCGTCACTGACTTGCCGCGCATCGGCGTGCCAAGCATTACGATTGCCAAGTAACTTGCTCGATTGACTAAAACGAGGCTCATCATCAATACGCACAGTGAAATCATATCGAAGAATACTCTTCTTGCTCCCTCTCAACTGAACAACCCTTGCGATCCGGAACGATTTGCGTTCGCCACTACCGACGAATTGGAGGATTTGACCGAGATCCTCGGGCAAGTTCGCGCCATGGAGGCGGTGCATTTCGGCGCCAGTATCCGGCACGACGGTTACAATCTGTTCGTGCTGGGTCCATCGGGTATGGGAAAACGCAGTCTGGTACGCCAGTTACTGCAAGAAAAAGCGAACCACGAAAGCAAACCCGCCGATTGGTGCTATATCAATAACTTCTCGCAACCACACAAACCTCGCATGCTCAAACTGCCGCACGGTCGCGGCGAGGAATTGCGGCAGCATATGGATAAGCTGATCAACTACTTGCGCAGCGCAGTACCGGCGGTTTTTGAAAGCGACGAATTCCGCGCCAAAGCGAAAGCGATCCAAAAAGCGTTTAGCGAACAGCAAGAACGCGTTTTTCTGAAACTTCGCGCGGAAGCGGAGTCGCAGGGAATCGATTTGTTGCAAACGCCGGAAGGATTCGCTTTTTCTCCAGTGCACGGCAACGAAGTGATTTCGCCAGAAGAATACAATAAGCTGCCGGAGCAGGAAAGAACGCGCATCGAAACAACGATCGCGGAACTGCAGGAAAAACTGGAAAATATTTTCAGTCGTCTGCCGCAATGGCGTCGTGAGCGCAGCGAACGCATGCGTCAATTGAACCGGGAAATGATGCTGGCAACGGTGGTGCACTTGCTCGACGAATTGCGCGAACTGTATGCGGATTTGCCGGATGTACTCGATTATTTCAATGCAGTGCAGGAAGATATGGTCAATCATGTCGACGATTTCCGCAAACAGGAAGAATCGATCAGCCTGTCCGGCATGACCATCATTACCCACCAAACATTCCACAATTACCAAATCAACGTACTGATGAGTGACGGCAGCGGCGAAGGCGCACCGATTCTGAGCGAAGATAATCCGACCTATAGCAACTTGATCGGACGAGTGGAATACATCTCGCAAATGGGCACATTGGTAACGGATTTCATGCTGATCAAACCGGGTGCGCTGCACCGTGCCAACGGCGGATATCTGCTGCTGGATATACGCAAAATACTGATGCAACCGTTCGCTTGGGAAGGATTGAAACGTGCGCTGCAATCGCGCGAAATCCGCATCGAATCCCCGGCACAAATGTACAGCCTGATCAGTACCGTTTCACTCGAACCGGAACCGATACCGCTGAATGTCAAAATCGTATTATTCGGCGATCGGATGTTTTACTACCTGCTGCAGGAATACGACCCGGATTTCAGCGAGCTGTTCAAAGTCGCAGCCGATTTCGAGGGACAAATCGACCGTACCGACGAATCCCATTTGCTGTACGCCCGATTGATCGCCACGTTGGCACGCCGCGATGCGTTATTGCCGTTTGATCGCGCTGCAGTGGCAAGAATCATCGAACACAGCGCACGCCTGGTCGGGAACGGAGAAAAACTTTCCATGCACATGCGTAGTATCGCCGATTTGTTGCACGAATCCGATTATTGGGCGCGCAAAGCAAATCGCAATGCAGTCACCGCCACGGACATCCAGCAAGCGATAGGCGCGCAAATCCGGCGCCAGGATCGTGTACGCGAACGGCTCTACGAAGCGATTTTGGGCGACACTTTGATGATCGCCACGCAAGGCGCCGTGATCGGCCAAGTCAACGGTCTCGCGGTACTTCAATTGGGCAATTTCTCCTTCGCGCAACCGACCCGCATAACCGCCACCACTCGATTCGGCAAGGGAGATTTGATCAACATTGAACGTGAAGTCAAATTATCCGGTGCAATCCATTCCAAAGGCATACTGATTCTTTCCGCCTTCCTCGCGTCGCGCTACGCCAAAAACCGCCCGCTTTCGCTATCCGCCAGCCTGGTATTCGAGCAATCGTACGGCATGATCGACGGCGATAGCGCCTCAATGGCGGAATTGTGTGCGTTATTGTCGAATCTCGCGGAAGTACCGATCAAACAATCCCTGGCAATCACCGGATCGGTCAATCAACTCGGCCAATCGCAGGCAATCGGCGCAGTCAATGAAAAAATCGAAGGCTTTTTCGACATCTGTGCAGCCCGTGGATTAACCGGCGATCAAGGCGTCATCATCCCGGCAGCCAACGTCAGGCATTTAATGCTACGCCATGACGTCATCGCGGCAGCAGCATCGGGCCAATTTCACATCCACGCCGTCACAACCGCAGATCAGGCAATCACACTGCTGACCGGACTACCAGCCGGCGAAGCGGACGTCACCGGCAAATATCCGGAAGGCACCCTAAACCAAAAAGTGGCAGCGCGGCTCAACAAATTAGCCAATATCGGCAAATCGTTAGCGCAAGGATCGGAAAAGGCGACGGCTAAGTGAAATGGTGTATTAATCCTGCAAATTGACAGAGTTGCACAATACCGCACCGCCTCCACTTTTCTACAGGACGATATTACATTAACCGACTGCGGTTCGTGCATTCTATTGATTGCAAATAGTTCCCCATTCACTACAACTGTCGTATATCCACGATGCAATAGGGGCTTCATAATCCAACCCTATCTTGAAACGAAGGAGCAAGGGAAATGAACCAAGAGAACGCTTGGGATGTATTGACCAGTAAGGGTTTTCAGAGAATCTCTTCCGTCATCAATTGGTTAAACAACTGCCAAACAAGAACTGAATTTAACCAAGCGGTGCAAATTGCATTACTGCCTTTGATTACTTGCAATGGGGCATTTTATGGACGACTCGCCAATGGGCTTGATTCACTAGAATTACTTGGCAGTATCAACCAATCCACCTGCTGTTCAAGCGCCTGGAATCAATTTCTCACCGCTACCTTACAAAAAACACCTAAAAATTCCATTGTGACAAATGTCCATAATACACTACCAACAATCACGACAACCACCAGCACATTGCCTTGCCAGAGCGACTTAAACTGTCAGCTGCATGGCACCACCAACTTACAATGGCTGCAACCGCATCATCATTGCTCCTTCATCACATTATTTGACGATCATCAATCGATATTCCGACTTTATTTCTGCCGACTGGATGCGCAGCAGCAAATATTTAATCAACGCGATTGTTGATACCGGTTTAAAATT
>DJMI01000002.1 GCA_002435335.1 Nitrosomonas sp. UBA6494 | reverse complement strand
CTGGCATACCCAGGGCAGCGGCAAAAGCATCGTCATGGTGCTGCTGGCCAAGTGGATACTGGAGAATAATCCGCACGCCCGCATCGCCATCGTCACCGACCGTGATGAACTGGACAAGCAGATCGAGAGCGTTTTCAGAGATGCCGGGGAAGCGATTTACCGCACGCATAGCGGGCGCGATCTGATGGCGCAACTGGGGCAGGCCAAGCCGCGTTTGTTGTGTTCCTTGGTGCACAAATTTGGCAAACGCGATATCGATGACTTTGACACTTTTATCGAGCAACTGCAAAGCCAGCCAAGCTACGCCGTCGGCGAATTGTTTATTTTCGTCGATGAATACCACCGCACGCAAAGCGGCAAGCTGCACAAAACCATGAAAGCCTTGCTGCCCGGCGCGGTTTTCATCGGCTTTACCGGCACGCCATTGTTGAAGAAAGACAAAGCCACCAGCCTGGAAGTGTTCGGCAAATATATCCATACCTACAAATTCAACGAAGCGGTGGAAGACGGCGTGGTGCTCGATCTGGTGTACGAGGCGCGCGACATCGATCAGCGCCTGAGTTCACAGCAAAAAATCGACGAATGGTTCGCTGCCAAAACCAAAGGATTGAACGATTTCCAGAAAGCCGAGTTGAAAAAGAAATGGGGTACGATGCAAAACGTGCTCAGTTCCAAATCGCGCATGGATAAGGTGGTGACCGACATCGTCGGGGATTTCAGCGTGAAGCCGCGCTTAAGCACGCAAATGGGCAACGCCATTCTGGTGGCGTCGAGCATTTTCGAGGCTTGCCGGTATTACGAGTTGTTCCAGGCAACCGAGTTGAAGGGCAAATGCGCCGTGGTGACTTCGTACAATCCGCAATCCCGGGACATCACCACCGAAGAAACCGGTGCGAACACCGAGACGGACAAGCAAGTGATCTATAACACCTACGACGCTTTGCTGAAGGATGTCAGCGCCGAACCGGGTAAATCCAAAACCGAAACTTACGAAGACAAAGCAAAAAAGCTTTTTGTCGACGAACCGGCGAATATGAAGCTGCTGATCGTGGTCGATAAATTGCTAACCGGTTTTGATGCGCCCAGTTGCACCTATTTGTATATCGATAAATCGATGCAGGATCACGGCTTGTTCCAGGCCATTTGTCGCGTCAACCGGCTCGATAGCGAAGACAAGAAATTCGGATTCATCGTGGATTACAAGGATTTGTTCAAGAAGCTGGTGAACGAGAAAGGCACCGGCGCGATTCAGGTGTATACCGAAGAACTGGATTATGATCAGTTCGAAGCCAAGGATTGCGATATCCTGATCCAGGACCGGCTGAGCAAAGGCCGCGAGTGGCTGGACAATGCGCTGGAAGAGCTGGAGCTGCTGTGCGAGAAAGTGGAGTCGCCCAAAGGCGATCTGCAACATATCCATTACTTTTGCGGTAACACCGAGATTCCCGAAGACCTAAAAGCACGCGAAGTGCAACGGACGGCGCTATACAAAGCCACCGCCAACTTGCTCCGCGCTTACGCCAATATCGGCGACGACATGGAAGCTGCCGGTTACACCGCCGATGCGATTGAACATATCAGAACCCGCGTGGATCACTTTCTTAAACTGCGCGAAATCATCAAAAACGCTTCCAATGAGAAAATTGACCTGAAAGCGTACGAAGCGGACATGCGCCATCTGATCGACCGCTATATCCAGGCAGAAGAATCGGTGGTGATCTCTCCTTTCGCCGATATGCCGATCCTGGAAGTCATTATGAAAAGCGGTATCGCCGAGGCCATCGGCGCCATGCCGGACGGCATCAGATCCAATCAAGAAGCGGTGGCGGAAACTATCGAAAATAACGTGCGCAGCCATATCATCAAGAACCACCTGCTCGATCCGGCGTATTTTGAAAAAATGTCGACGCTGCTGGATGAGATCATCAAGCAGCGCAAGCAAAACGCACTCGACTATCAGCAGTATTTGCAAAAGATCGCTGAGCTCGCCAACCAGGTGATGGCAGGACAACCGGACGATACGCCGAAGTCGCTGAATACTAAGGCAAAACGTATGCTGTACAGCAATTTAGGCAAAAATGAGGCGCTGGTGCTGCAAGTCAATGACGTGGTGATGGACAGCAAGCAAGACGGCTGGCGCGACAACCAGGCCAAAGAAAATCAAATCAAACAGGCGATTTTTGAAATCGTCAACGATGTCGAAGAAGTCGAACGCATTTTTGCCATCATCAAACAGCAAAATGACTACTGACATTGCAACCATGAAACTGAATGATCTTGATGTGGAAGTTATCCATAAAAACATCAAGAATGTTCATTTAAGCGTCTACCCGCCGGATGGCAGGGTCAAAGTATCGGCACCGGTCAGCATGGCGCCGGATACCGTCCGGGTGTTTGTGGTATCGAAACTCGGATGGATCAAGAAACAGCAAACAAAGTTACGGTTACAGGAACGCGAAGCGCCACGGGAATATATCGACCGCGAATCCCATTTTGTCTGGGGAAAGCGCTATCTGCTCAAGGTCGATGAAAAAGACGCTCCACCATCCGTTGAATTGAAGCACAGCAAAATGTTGCTATCGGTGCGCCCCGGCACAAGCCCGGAGAAAAAACAGGCTATTCTTGAAGCCTGGTATCGCAGCAATCTCAAACAAGCAATCCCGACATTGATCGAAAAATGGCAGCCGCGCATGGGCGTGACTGTGCAAAGGTTTTACGTGCAAAGAATGAAAACCAAATGGGGCAGTTGCAGCTATCGCTCAGGTAATATTCGATTGAACACAGAATTGGCCAAGAAACCGATCGCTTGTCTGGAATATATCGTGGTGCACGAAATGACTCACCTGCTGGAACCGACGCATAACAGCCGCTTTATTGCATTGATGGATCAATTCATGCCGAAATGGCGGTTTTACCGGGATGAATTGAACCGGTTGCCGGTCAAGCATGAGGATTGGGGGTATTGATCTTGACACTGCAAAGCGCAATTTTCATTTGAATACAAGCTGGCCATGCATTACAGTGCAGCGGTGCACTTCCTCACCTGTCACGGTGATTTCGGCTAATTCTTATATGGAATTATACGGCAGTAATGATGATATTTTTGTTTTCATACATTACGATTACGCACAGATTACGCATCAGAAATAAAAGAGGTGATATTCTTTTATAACTTATTGTTTCTATTGGCGTCCCCAAGGGGATTCGAACCCCTGTTACCGCCGTGAAAGGGCGNNTCTCCCAGCTGAGCTATACCCCCTGATCAAAGGAAGGGGGATTATACTGACCCCTTGTTTTCTTGTAAAGGAAACTTCGATTGTTGAAAATAATACTGAGCTGCAGGCAAAAGAAAAGGGAGGGTAATAAATACCCTCCCTTGATAACAACATCTTGCCGTTTTATGCGATTACTTTCTTGCCACCATAGATGCCGGTTCTGTTTTTATTTGCTCGGGATACCATAGCCATCACCAAGTAACTGATGTATAGAATGAACCCTAAAATAATATCTGAGATGAACCACGATGCCACTGAATCCGGCAAATCGAATATTGACAAGATACTGAAAAAAGTCGCACTGATAACAAGTGCTGAAACAACAAAAATATGATTTGTCTTCATAATTAAATTCCCTTTTGATGAATAAATAATAACGATAAAATTTTTGTTATCTTTAGATGCATAACTTCACAAAAAGTTCACATCTGTTTTTTCCATATTTCGCCAATATAAATAAAATAAAGTTCAGCCAATAACGATATAAAATTAGCATATACAATCATTTATCACCTTATAATGCGCGAGATTCTACATACCATTCTGTTATTAACTATGAGCAATGTATTTATGACATTTGCTTGGTACGCGCATTTAAAAGAGTTGAACCATAAACCTTGGATAATCGCCGCATTACTCAGCTGGGCTATCGCATTTTTCGAATATATGCTCCAAGTTCCTGCAAACCGCATCGGGTATACGATACTCTCCGTCGCGCAACTTAAAATCATTCAAGAGGTCATCACTCTGACAGTTTTCATTCCATTTGCATGGTTCTATTTAAAGGAACCTTTGAAATTGGATTACCTTTGGGCTGGTTGTTGTATGGTTGGTGCGGTATATTTTATGTTTCGGGCAAGATAACAATCATTTAACGATTCCGAGTATTTATCTTTCTTGTTGACTGGATCGGAAGTATCGAGAATAGTACAATAGCTTGTAATTTGATTGGATAAATTCGCTAAATATTGACAAGATACGAACAGTATCAGAAAAAGGATTTGATAGATTGTCGCGGCTAATTAAGAATCGTAGTGCTCAGAAATGAAGATACTTTTTCAGTACATTTTCATTTTATTATTTTTGCTGATTTTGCCATTTGCCGCACACAGCGAAGAGCAGCCCGCATTTTCCGAGTGCAAGAGAAAATCCATGGTTGTTCCACAACGAAAACCGGTTATCGAAATTGAGGCTGATCGGATAACCGGTTATTACAAACAAGAAGTGGAAGCAACTGGAGACGTCAAACTGACGCATGGCGACAAAGTGCTGACCGCGGATCGTATGAAGTATTATCAGCAAACGGAAGATACCGAGGTAGAAGGCAATATTCGCCTGGAAAGACCCCGAGATATTGTCAAGGGCAAGCAACTTGAACTGAATTTACAAACGGATGAAGGGCACTTAAAAGAACCGCGCTACCGGATGAAAGGAGGAATGGGGCGAGGAACAGCCGAGATTCTGTTTTTCGAAGGAAAAGACCACTATCGATTGAAAGAAGCGCAGTATACGACTTGCCCAGGTATCAATCCTGCATGGTATGTAAAAGCGAGTGAACTGGAAATCGATAACAACAAAGAAGTCGGTACGGCAAGACATGCGCGCATAGTTTTTAAAGACACGCCGATACTATACGCCCCTTGGATAGATTTCTCCTATAGCGGCAAGCGCAAAACCGGGTTATTGGCACCTGTCGCCGGTTATAACGTCAGAACCGGTTTCGATGTCGGCTTGCCGGTTTATCTCAACATTGCACCGAACATCGACGCCACCGTTACGCCGCGTATCATGACCGAGCGCGGATTTATGCTCAGCAACGAAATGCGTTATATCGGCAATAATAATATGAACGGGCATTTGCTGTTCGATATCTTGCCGCATGATATTCATAAAGATCAGACACGTTGGGGCGTTTTATATACGCATACGCAAAGTTTGGCGAAAGGCTGGCAGGGATTCATCAATTACAATCAAGTATCGGATGATCGTTACTTCCGCGAACTGACCCCCAACTTGGCGCAAACCAGCTTAACCAACTTATCGCAGCAAGGCGGCGCATCCTATGTCGGACGATTAGGAAAAGACGGCATGATCAGTTTCACCGGTTTTGCACAACGCTATCAAACCATTCAAGACCCACTGGCATTATTCGTATCCCCATACGAACGATTACCGCATTTTTCCATGAATGCAACCAAATATAACGTTGGTAAATTGGATTTTGAATTAAACAGCAGTTGGACTAATTTTTACCACCCAACCCTGGTCGACGGTAATCGTTTGATTATGCATCCGACGGTGAGTGCGCCACTGCGCAACGATTACGGATATATCACCCCGAAATTCGGTTTGCACTATACGCATTACAATTTGGCGGCACCGGTTGACGATAAAGGCGAAAATATCAACCGTGCGGTCCCAATCGCCAGTTTCGACAGCGGCGTAGCATTTGATCGCCATTTGCATTTTAGCGGCAAGGATTTTTTACAGACATTGGAACCAAGATTGTTTTATGTTTACGCCCCGTATCGCGATCAGAGTTATTTGCCGAATTTCGATTCCGCAGTGAATGACTTCAGTTTCGCGCAAATGCTGACGGAAAATCGGTTCAGCGGCGGGGATCGAATCAATGACGCCAATCGTATGGCTTTGGCGCTGACTTCACGCTTTGTTGAAAAAGACACCGGTATTGAGCACTTACGTCTTGCCATCGGTCAGCAATTCAACTTTAGTGACCCCAGGGTGCATCTGCTGCCACCACAAGTAACCAGCGGCCGCTCGGACTTTATTGCAGCGATCTCAGGTCGTTTGACTAAGGATATCAGCACCGATTCGAATATCCAGATGGATGAATCCAAACTTTGGATCGAAAAACTCCGTACCGGGGTCAGCTATCATCCTGAACCTGGAAAAGTACTGAATCTCGGTTACCGCTTTACCCGCGATGTATTGGAACAAGTGGATACCTCGTTTCAATGGCCGCTTTACCATAATTGGCATGGCGTCACCCGGGTTAATTACTCGCTGAAAGATGATAAATTATTGGCTGGTCTTGCAGGAATCGAATACAACACCTGCTGCTGGGCATTACGCATGGTTGTGCAACGTCTGACCACAGCGACACAAACCACCACTACTGCCTTTTTCTTACAACTTGAATTGAAAGGGCTTATGGGACTGGGCAACAATCCGCTACAAGTGTTACAGCAAAGCATTCCAGGTTATACCAGCGTTTACTGATCGTGTGTAGCACGCACATTGCATTTAATCGGCAATTTCATTTCATGTATAAAAGAAGCCATTTTCTTTTTTTTCTGTTGTTCGTTTTCTTCATTCCCGTGCCGATTGCAGCGCAAGAATCAGCCTATGCTACATCGATTCCACAATCTATCGACTATATCGTAGCCGTTGTCAACGAAGATGTGATAACCCGCTATGAATTAGACGAAGCAATTCGACTGAGTGCGGCACGGCTGCAACAACAAGGTTTGCCGGTGCCGGATTTCCAAACCCTGGAAAATCAAGTTTTGGAATTGGTGATCACCAAAAGAATTCAAATCCAACATGCACAGGAAGTGGGTTTGTCGATTACGGAAGGCGAATTGGACGAAACGATCGCGCGGATCGCTGCGGATAACAAACTGTCACTGCCGGAATTTCATGCAGTTCTTGAAAACGACGGTATTCGTTATAGCAAATTTCGTGAAGAAATTCGGGATGAAATGATCATTGCACGGTTGAAAGAACGTGAAGTCAGACATCAAGTCAATGTCACCGAAGGTGAAGTGGATAATTATTTGCAAACGCAGCAGACTGGTGCTGGTACTGGCGGTCAGGACGAATATCGATTGGCGCACATCATGATACTGGTGGCCGAACACATGGACAGCAGTCAAATACAGCTAAGAAGCGAGCGTGCCGAAATGGTAGCGCAAAAACTCAGTGAAGGCGCCGATTTCTCGCAGCTTGCCACTGAATATTCCGATGCAGCGGATGCAAGTAACGGCGGCATTATCGAATGGCGCCCGATTACACAAATGGGGCCGACATTTGCAAAAATGCTCGAATCATTGAATCCCGGCGATGTAACACCAATTATACAAAGCCCGAACGGCTTTCATATTTTCAAACTTTTAGGGCGGCGCGCGCAGGAAGATCCGACTGTGATCATCGATCAGACGCATTCTCGCCATATCTTGATAAAAATTAATGAATTGACCTCGGAAAATGAAGCCAAGTTAAAAATTCAGAAAATCCAAGCACAATTGAATAATGGCGAAGATTTTGCAGAACTGGCCAAGCTTTATTCCGAAGACTCCAGCGCGTCTTCGGGGGGAGATTTAGGATGGTTATCGCCGGGAGATACCGTTGCAGAATTCGAACAAACCATGAATGCGTTACTTCCCGGTCAAATCAGTGATCCGATCAAAACACAGTTCGGTTGGCACTTGATTCAAGTACTGGAACGCCGTTCACAAGATGTCAGTTCGAATCATCGTAGACAAACAGCCCGTAACGCGATACAAACCAAAAAATCGGATGTAGTCATTCAAGAATGGTTACGCCAGTTACGAGATCAAGCCTATATCGAATATCGCTTGGACGCCGAACCATGAATCGCGCTGTAATGCCATCTTTGCTGCTGACTGCCGGCGAACCTGCCGGAATCGGCCCCGATTTATGCATACAAATCGCACAGCGATCGATTGCTTGTAAATTGACGGTAATCGCCGATGGCGACTTGCTATTATCACGTGCCCGGCAACTGGGACTTCCTATGCAGTTAATTGATCTAACTGAGCACGAACTTACTCAGCATCAACCGGGAAAATTGCATTGGATACACAGCACACTGGCTGAACAAGCTGAACCGGGCGTGTTGAATCCACTCAACGCACAATATGTGTTGAACACCCTTGAAAGCGCCGTAACTGCTTGCCGATCGGCACAGTTCGATGGCATGGTGACCGCCCCGGTGCATAAAGGCGTCATCAACGATGCGGGTATCACTTTTACAGGCCATACTGAATTTTTGTCGGAATTGACACATAGTCCTGTCGTCATGATGTTGGTCGGTGGCAACATGCGTGTCACGTTGGCAACCACTCACTTACCGTTAAGAGAGGTTGCAGCAGCGATTACTGGAGATCTCATCGAAAGCAAATTGCGAATCATCCACCATGATTTGGTAACACGCTTTTTATTGGTAAACCCAACCATCGCCGTGGCCGGATTGAATCCGCATGCTGGCGAATCCGGTCACTTAGGACGCGAAGAAATCGATGTGATCATACCTGCGTTGAACAAATTGCGTAGCGAAGGCATGAAATTGGAAGGACCTCTGCCAGCGGACACATTATTTAATCCCGAGCAATTGAAACGATTCGATTGCGTTTTTACCATGTACCACGACCAAGGTTTACCCGTACTAAAACATGCGAGCTTTGGCGGCGGAGTCAATGTTACGCTTGGATTGCCGATCATCCGTACTTCGGTCGACCATGGTACCGCACTGGAATTAGCCGGTACAGGCCGCGCAAATCGCGGAAGCCTGTTGGCTGCAATCGATATGGCAACTCAGCTAGCCCAAAACCAACTGTTGCAACTGGCGCATGCATCACACCCCGCGTAAGCGATTCGGTCAAAATTTTCTGATCGATGCCTCGGTTATTGCTGAAATCATTGAAGAAATCGCGCCGCGGCATCCAGATCGCCTGATTGAAATAGGCCCCGGCTTAGGTGCATTGACACGCCCTTTGTTGCAAATCCTTAATCATTTGCATGCGATCGAAATCGATCGTGATATTGTCGAACGATTGCGCCAGGAATTTAATCCCGAACAATTGACGATTCATTCAGCGGATGCGCTTAAATTCGATTTTTCTACATTGGGCGACCAGTTGCGCATCATTGGCAATCTGCCTTACAACATTTCCACACCGTTATTGTTTCACCTCAGTGAATTTTCCGAGCAGATTTTGGATATGCATTTCATGTTGCAAAAGGAAGTCGTCGATCGCATGGTGGCTGTTCCGTCGACACCGGATTACAGTCGCCTTTCAGTGATGCTGCAATACCGCTTCGATATGGAGCAAGTTTTCAACGTTCCAGCTAATGCATTTCGCCCCGCACCGAAAGTGGAATCAGCGATTGTGCGCATGAATCCACGGTCTCGTTCACAATTAACGGTATTGGACGATGCATTGTTTGCCAAAATAGTATCAACTGCATTCTCACAGCGGCGTAAAACGCTACGCAACACCTTGAAGCACTATTTGACTCAGCAAGATTTTGCCGCGCTGGATATTGATTCAGGTCTCAGAGCGGAAAATTTAGCGGTGGAAAGGTTTATCGCAATTGCTAATTTTTTGACTTAAAATTGATACAGTATTCAATAAACAGGAGGATAAGCTTGTACTGCCATCTATTCCGGTTTATTTTGTCTTTCCTTGTGATCTGCTTGCTATTTTCTTGTGCATCTAAATCGGCAATCGAACGCCCTGCCGTTTTGGCGGAAAAGCCTGCTGAACCGATTTCTTTTTTTCAACAACTAACCGTTAAATCGAATGACAAGACGGTTCTTGAAGATCACGGCAATTTTATTTTGATCGAGGGCAGCAAATGTCTTCAACAGGATAACGGTGCGGAAGCGGCAGTGATAGTGCAACGGATCGAAATGCCGGACTATGTGGATCACGGTACCGTGGCTCTCAGCGGCTGGGATTTGCGTTTCTTACAGCATGACCGCGAGGTTCATTCGATGCGCGCGGATATTACCCGCAGCAAATTGGTAAAGAATAACGCTGCAACGTTTTTAGCATTTGAAGCACAAGGAAAATTGAACGATCAGGAACAAAAGGATGCTTTTGAATTTTGCGTTTTTTATAGCGCCTTCGGTTATCGTGCCGCAACCATTGACGCCATGACAGAAGGCGATCATGACGGCATCGAAACGGCTGTGATGCAATCGAAAAATAAAGGTGCTGTGGCAGTCTTGGAATATAAAGGGGATAGGGGTACGTTAAGGGGAAACGAAACAATGACCGCCATTCCTCGGGGATTCGATTTTCAGTTTAGCAATTCCTTTGAATGCGAATTGCGGATGGTGCCTTGCAAATGGAAAGATCGCGTCGATCATCGTTTGCTACAAATTGCATACAATCTGTCGCAAACAGGTTCTTTACCGACTTTGGACGGTACGCCGCAGTGGGTTGCGCAAACAATTTTTAAAGCAAACACCACGCAATCGTATCACGCAAAAACACGCGCGGCTTTGATACACGGTCATAGCGTAAAATTGCGCGCAGATTTTCTCGCACTCAATCCACGGATGGAAAAAAACGATCCATGTCGCAAAAATTCCGAAGGTGTCGTACGCACGCAAACTTACCGCATCACCGATTTGTCCTACGATTACGCCATTCCTCTGTTGACGGGGTGGGAACTCGTCAATGATTGCGAGCATCAAAAAGTACAACGTGCGGGAATTTGGCTGCATGATATTCGTTTTGATGCTAAGCGCGCCACGATGGAATATTCTTTGTCATCCATTCTTCGCGACCACGACGGCGCGCCAGGATTTAGCGCCGCACACCGCGTGACGATTCTTGGATTCAATCGCATACCGTCGCCGCCACAACAAGTGCCTTTGAATATCCTGATTCGCGAACAAGAATGATTTCTTCATCAATGAAACTTTACCGTAGCAATTTCAATCAATGCCATTTAATCGTCCAATCTTTTACGGAGAAAATTTATGCACAACCGGTTGAATCGAATCAAAACGAATCCAGTTATCGTGATGTTGATCTTTCTGGCAATACTGATTCCAGTGGAAAATGTATCGGCGGAAGAAATCGGCAGTGTATCGACGAAATTCAAGATTCTGGGCGCAAATGACAAAATTGTCATCGAAGCATTCGACGATCCCGATATTCCAGGTGCAACCTGTTATTTGAGCCGAGCTAAAACCGGTGGTGTCAGTGGCGTAGTCGGCGTCGCAGAAGATACTTCCGACGCATCGCTCGCATGCCGCCAAATCGGCCCGATCGTTCTTTCCGAAAAGATCAAGAGCGGTAAAGAAAACGGTGAAGAAGTCTTCAAAAAAAGTACCTCGTTATTGTTCAAGTCACTACAAGTGGTGCGTTTTTATGATGCGAAAAGGAATGTTTTGGTTTACTTGACGTATAGCGACCGGATCATCGAAGGTTCCCCCAAAAACAGCATTTCGGTAATACCAATTAAGCCATGGAATTAGAACAATTATTTTCCATCACCCAGATAAAACAATAAAAAATGCTTGTGATACATGGAATTTGGCAATTGCTGATATTATAATGACGGGTTATTTTTTTAGCGTTCGTTTACGTCGGCTAACAATTCTTCATGCAACTATTCGCTTTTGGAATCAATCACAATACCGCTCCGCTTGATGTGCGTGAGCAGGTCACTTTTCCTGAAAATACGATGGAGCATGCCCTGCGCGATTTGATCGGGCGTAATCCGGTAAAAGAAGCTGCTATCGTATCGACCTGCAATCGCACCGAAGTGTATTGCTGTACCGACAAACCGGAAGATGCCATCGGTTGGTTGGCCGATTTTCATCACTTACCGACACGCGAACTGGATCCTTATTTGTACAAGTTACCGCGTGAACAGGCGGTCAAACATGCGTTCCGCGTGGCTAGCGGTTTGGATTCTATGGTGTTGGGGGAACCGCAAATCCTCGGACAATTAAAGAATGCAGTTAAATCGGCTGAGCACGCCGGAACCTTGGGATTGCTACTGCATAAATTGTTTCAGCGCACGTTTTATGTCGCGAAAGAAGTACGTACTTCCACCGAAATCGGTACCAGTTCGGTCTCGATGGCGGCTGCGGCAGCACGCTTGGCCGAACGGATTTTTGGCGATATTAGCGAACAACGCGTATTGTTCATCGGTGCCGGAGAAATGATCGAGTTATGCGCCAACCATTTTGCGGCGCGTAACCCGCAAAAAATTACCGTGGCCAATCGCACTACCGAACGTGCAGAAGCACTGGCCGGACGTTTTAACGCACAAGCGATCACATTGAGCGAATTACCGGAACAATTGGCGCTGCACGACATCGTCGTGACTTGCACCGCCAGTCCGCTGCCGATTCTAGGAAAAGGCATGGTGGAGCGCGCAATAAAAATCCGCAAACACCGCCCGCTGTTTATTGTCGATTTGGCGGTACCGCGCGACGTCGAATCGGAAGTAGCCGAGTTGGATGACGTATTTTTGTATTACGTCGACGACTTATCCGAAATCGTCAAAGAAGGCCTGGATTCGCGCCAGAGTGCCGTAGCACAAGCCGAGACCATTATCGATTCCAATGTCGTCGATTTCATGCGTTGGTTGGCAACCCGCGAAATGGTACCCACCATCCGCGCTCTGCGCGACCAAGGCGAGCGCTACCGACGCCATGAGCTGGAGCGCGCGTACAAGCTGCTTGAAAAAGGCGAAGACCCGAAACAAGTCATCGAAGCATTGAGCAACAGCTTGACCAACAAATTTTTGCACCATCCCTCCACTGCATTAAATCAAGCCACGACAGACGAGCGTGAAGAATTAGTCGGATTGATCAACCGGCTATATCAACTGCATCGCCCACAATGAACAAAAACATCACGGATCGGCTCACTCGTCTGAGTGTACGCCTGGAAGAATTAAACCATCTATTGAGTAGCGAATCTGCCACCGATAATTTGGACAATTATCGCAAATTGACGCGCGAACATGCGGAGATCGTTCCGATCGTCGAGCTTTATCGAACCTATCAACAATGCGAACTTGATATTCAAACGGCAAAGGAAATGCACGCTGATCTGGAAATGCGCGCATTTGCCGAAACGGAAATTCAGGCCGGCAAGGAAAAACTTACCAAGCTGGAAACGGAAATCCAGAAACAGTTACTACCTAAAGACCCGAACGACGAACGCAATATTTTTCTGGAAATCCGTGCCGGTACCGGCGGCGATGAATCCGCGTTGTTTGCCGCTAATTTGTTTCGCATGTATTCGCGCTATGCGGAGCGGCAAGGATGGCAGGTTGAGATCATTTCGCAAAGCCTGTCGGATATCGGCGGCTATAAAGAAATTATTGCAAAAATTATCGGGAATGGTGCCTACTCAAGACTTAAATTTGAATCGGGTGGTCATCGGGTGCAGCGCGTTCCAGTAACTGAAACACAAGGACGTGTCCACACCTCGACGTGTACCGTTGCAGTAATGCCAGAAGCGGACGAAGTCAGCGAAGTGGTACTCAATCCATCCGAATTGCGTATCGATACATTTCGTGCATCCGGTGCAGGCGGTCAGCACATCAATAAAACCGACTCGGCCGTTCGTGTGACGCATTTGCCGACCGGTATCGTGGTGGAATGCCAGGACGGTCGGTCGCAACATAAAAACAAGGCGCAAGCACTTAGCGTACTGGCAGCACGCATCCATGACAAACAAATGCGTGCGCATCATGCCGAGCAAGCTGCCACACGTAAATCTCTGGTGGGCACGGGTGAACGGTCTGAGAGGATTCGCACTTATAATTTTCCTCAAGGACGAGTAACCGATCATCGCATTAATTTGACACTATATAAGATGGATCAGATTATGGATGGCGATATCGATGAGCTCTGTTCAGCGTTAGCCGCAGAGCATCAAGCAGAGCTACTGGCAGCATCTCAAGAATAGCATTACGTCTTGAATCAGCCGAAAACCATTGCACACGCCTTATCAGCGGCCGGTAAAAGTATCGATCACACTGATGCGAGAATGTTACTCGCGCATGTTCTCGCTGCAAATCACGCCTTCTTGCTGACGCACCCGGAACATATTTTGACGTCTCAACAGGAAGCGAATTTCCATCATTTAGTCGAACAACGCAGCGTCGGCCAACCCGTTGCCTATTTAATCGGAAAGCGGGAATTCTATGATTTGATTTTTAATGTCAATGCGGCGGTGCTGATCCCACGCCCCGAAACCGAGTTGCTTGTCGAATGGGCGCTTCGACTGATACCGGAACATCAATTTTGTGAAATCTTGGATCTTGGCACCGGCAGCGGCGCAATCGCGATTACAATCGCCAAACATAAACCGCAAACTCGGGTAACGGCAGTCGATTTATCTACCGATGCGCTGGCTGTTGCGAGCCGGAATGCCAACGAATTACAAGTCAGAAATGTCGATTGGATTGCCAGTAATTGGTTTGATGAACTTTCTGGCCGCAAATTCGATCTCATCGTCTCAAATCCGCCGTACGTTGCCGCACATGATCCGCACTTGCAACGTGGCGATTTGCGTTTTGAACCACAAGTCGCTTTATCGGCGGGTGAAGATGGATTGGCGTGCATTACACACATAATTCAATCGGTGCCACAATACCTTAGCCCTGCAGGCTGGTTGTTATTGGAACATGGCTACGACCAAGCTTCACAATGCAAGCGATTGTTGGCGGAAAAAGATTTTAGTAATATTTGTTCATATCCAGATTTGGCCGGCATAATGCGCGTAAGCGGCGGTCAATGGAATGCTGAAACTTGATCAATGGTTAATTGAATTGCAGTAAAACACACTCGGAGTTATCAACTTAAAATGATCTTTTGGAGAAATTAACATAATGAGCATTGAAGATTTAATCGAACAACAAATTACCTCTCATCCTGTTGTTCTGTATATGAAAGGCACTTTGGATCAGCCGCAATGCGGATTTTCGGCAAATGCTGTCAATATTTTGAGAGCATGCGGGGTTGATAATATTTATTCGGTAAATGTCTTGGAAGATCCTGAAATCCGGCAAGGCATCAAAGATTTTTCCAATTGGCCGACGATTCCGCAACTTTATGTCAATGGAGAATTCATCGGTGGATCGGATATCTTGACCGAAATGTACCAGTCTGGTGAATTACAGAAGCTGTTTGAGAATTAAGTATTATTGTATTAACGGCATAGTCTTGCTGTTGACTATGCCGTCGTTGTTAGCGAAAAATATCGCGATGAATGCCGGCTTTCAATGCTTCAATTGCCGCTTTGCTGTTTGGGACGATTTGCCGATGCGGGCAAAAAATATTTTTGGCTAATTCGCGTTGCGCATAAAACTGCCTGACCAGATCAATTTTCTGCCACTCCGAGATACGGGGTTGCGCCCAGGTTCTGTCGTTTCGCCCCAATGCATAGAGCTTTCTTTCGTCGGTGGCACAGCGAATCCCTTCGTAGCTGACATTCATTGCACCTGCCGATGACTTAACTACCAACGTGAAGCGAATGACGCCATCTCCTCCAATTTTGATGGAATTGGTGTCAACTAAATAGCGATTGTCGGTAACGGCGCCGGGATCGAAAGCAAGCAAATTGTGCTCATCGGGATATGCCGGAATTTGTGTCAACTGCTCAATCCACGGTTTGTCGCTCTCGAATTCATCCTTTATCGCGGGTTTGGCGCAACCAACCAAGACTAGCAGCAACAAACAGATCAGGATTAATATCGGCTTCTTCATTATAGAATCAAATCATGCTTTAACGAGGCCAGCGTATCCGGTGCGGCAATTTCATTGACTACCTGATAAGCGTTATGGTCTATCCCCATGCGTAACACTGCATTCTGCTGCAAATCGCGAATCATGTCAGGCGTCAACTCGAAACGCAAGAAATGAACCGATGATGTTTTATCGGCATTTTCACGCTCCAAATCTTCGTCGGCTATTGCATAAACCGGTGCATGATCGCCAATTTTCACCCATACTTGATCTTCGATGCCGATGAGTATGGCCAATTGAGCTGCACGCACCGCCGGATCGGGATATTCGATCATCATCGTAGCTTTCCAATTATGCCCATCGGGAATCAATGGAATATAAGCTTCGAGTTCCTGAATAATTTCCTCTTCCTGGAAAATTTTTTCGACATGCAGCATTTCTTGAACTTGATAATGAATCGTCAATGCATCTTCGAAAATCAACGTCACATTATCGCCCAGTGCAATTTTTCGTACTTTTTTGTGCGCCATGACTTGCGCGCGAAAATCCTTGCGAATCTTGGCATAAGCTTCCAGTGTCAATAAGCTGTCTCGAGTGATCGTGGGCACCTGCCTGTTGCCGTCTTGCGACGATTCATGCGCAACCGGAACAGATGCCGGAGCAGACGTTGTTTTGGTCGATTTTTCACTATCCATATCATAAGCCATTCGTAATAATGTCAGCGGGTGTAATTTTTGCGCTTTGCTGCTGCCTATGCCTTGTTCGATATGGCGCGCGGCAATTGCACAATCGGAGCTGATAAAATCCGGATCGGATTCGGTCATTTGCCGGAATACCGGCCGACCGATTTTCATCGAATCGGCATAGTATTCGCTTTTGACGCCCCAAGTGCCGTCATGCCCGGAACATCGTTCCACGGTTACAATTTGCGTATCCGGTATCAATTGCAAAATATCGCGCGTTTTTTTACCGAAGTTTTGCACGCGCTGATGGCATGGAATATGGTATGAGACCTTACCGAGCGATTTTTTGAAATCGGTTTTAAGCAATTGGTCCTGATTTCTCAGTGCCAAATATTCAAACGGATCGAAAATCGCTTGGGCTACCGCTTGCACCGCTTCATCGTCGGGAAAAAGCAACGGTAATTCCTGCTTGTACATCAGCGTACAAGAAGGCACTGCGGAAAGTATGGCATAGCCTTGTTGTGCAAGCTGCAACAAGTAGGGAATATTCTTGTTTTTCAATTGCTCAACGCTGTTCAAATCACCCAATTCCAGTTTGGGCATGCCGCAACAAGCTTCCTTTTCCACCATCGTTACCGGAATCTCGTTGTGCTCCAGCACTTTCAGCAAATCATGCCCGATACCCGGCTCGTTGTAGTTGACGTAGCAAGTAGCATAAACAGCAACCTTGCCCGGTGTACGCGCACCGTCTTTAACGGGAAAGGTATCATTGGGTTTTGCGTGAGCTCGGAATGTAGCGGCAGCATATTCAGGTAATTTTCTGTCGGCATGAATACCGAGCATGCTATCCATAACTTTGCGTACCGCCGGCGTTTTATTGAGTGTATTGACGGTTTGCACAACGACAGGGATAGTTGCGAGTTTGCCAACCGCATCGGTACTAGATAACAATTTGTCACGAAATCTTGCGCCTTTTGACTGATACTTCACTGCTTTGGCGCGTAGCATTAAATGCGGAAAATCAATATTCCACTCATGCGGCGGCACATACGGACATTTGGTCATGAAGCACATATCGCAGAGGTAACAGCGATCAACGACCTCCCAAAACCGGTTTTTATCGACGCCATCCAATTCGCCGGTCGTCCCTTCGTCGATCAGATCGAATAAACGCGGAAAAGCGGTGCACAGATTGACGCAACGACGGCAACCGTGGCAAATATCGAAAACCCGCTCCAATTCTTGATTGAGACTGGCTTCGTTATAGAACTCAGGATTTTTCCAATCGATTGGATGACGCTTTGGAGCTTCGAGACTGCCTTCGCGAGTAAACATACCAGAAAATCAAAAATATGAGAGATTAAGCCCGGGTTAACCGAACAGCTTCGATAAACCCGGGGTGATTGCAATTGCGCAACTAATCGGCTAGGCCATCCAGTGCGCGTTGGAAACGATTGGCATGTGAGCGTTCCGCTTTAGCCAATGTTTCAAACCAATCTGCGATTTCGTCGAATCCTTCGTCACGCGCGGTTTTAGCCATGCCCGGATACATATCGGTGTATTCATGGGTTTCGCCCGCTATGGCAGTTTTCAGGTTATCGCGTGATGAACCGAAGGGTAAGCCGGTTGCCGGATCGCCACAGGTTTCCAAATACTCCAAGTGACCGTGTGCATGTCCGGTTTCACCTTCGGCGGTTGAACGGAATACTGCGGCCACATCGTTTTGTCCTTCCACATCCGCTTTTGCCGCGAAATAAAGATAGCGGCGATTAGCCTGCGATTCTCCCGCAAATGCGGCTTTCAAATTGCCCTCGGTTTTAGAGCCTTTGAGTTGCATTTTTGTCTCCTTTTTAATAATACGAAGTAATTATAGTTTTTATCGATGAAATGAAATTACGGAGTACAGATCACACTTGCGTAATCGTAATCCCGTCGTTTGAAGCGATGAGTAAATGCCCTTCAACTCGATCAATCACGCAGTTGATCCGTACAAATACAGATTCAATCCGTGTTGCGAGACTATCGAAGGGTGTTGATAATGTCAACAGTATGCGCATAATA
>DJMI01000025.1 GCA_002435335.1 Nitrosomonas sp. UBA6494 | reverse complement strand
CCGCGATAATCGCGGATGCCGTATTTCTGCCAATAGGTGTAATCCGCATGGCCGGGACGAAATACGTCCATGATTTTGCTGTAATCCTTGCTGCGCTGATCCTCGTTGCGGATCAACAAGGCAATCGGCGTGCCGGTGGTCTTGCCTTCGAATACCCCAGACAGGATCTCGACAGTATCGGATTCGCGCCGCTGCGTGACATGCCGCGACGTACCAGGCTTGCGCCGGTCGAGTTCAAATTGAATATCTTCGGTGCTGATACTCAGACCCGGAGGGCAGCCGTCGACGATACAACCGATCGCAGGACCGTGCGATTCGCCGAACGACGTAATGGTAAACAGTGTGCCAAGTGTGTTGCCGGACATGCTTTTAATCTCTTAAAACGGAAGGGGTGAGTCTATCATACGTCGTCAGAATGGATAAATCTGGGTACTGGAAATAAATCATGTTTTTCCTTTATTGCAGTTTGGATATAACATCTTGCATTTTATTTGCACACTACAGGCATGCTTAGAATCATATTGATCCAGTCATTAAAAATGATTAACTAGAATCTCAGTATTCCGGCTTTCTTTGCTATAAAAAATCGAACCATCTAATGGCCGACTCTATAATCTGTATTTTATGCATTATCCTGCTTAAGGAAGATATGCAGTTGGAAAATAGATCTGACGTTACAATTTTTCTTATTCCTTTTCTGTGTTTGTGGTTGGTATATTAAATCTTTAAATGGCATTTTAATCACTGTATCAAGCATTTTCATCCAATGGAGGCTCATGGAATGTTTCGACTAATAGTTTTAATAAGTATGCTATTTGTTTCTTTATCCTCCATAGCTCAAGAATCGCCGGAAGCAACTCAACAAGCTACTGCATATGAGGATGCTCAGATACTAGGCAAATGCGCGGGGTATTTACGTTTCTTGGCGCAAATGTTTGAAGCTCAGCATAAGCCGCATCAGGCAAAAGATGCTAGCAATCGGTCAAATGGCTGGTATATTGCTACCATGGGCGCTCTTTTAGCTGCAGGTTGGGAAGGGAAGGATATTGTCAGGACAGCAGACAGCATTTATGAAAGTGCTGTAACGGGTTGGAAGGCGCTCGCAGAAAGTGGTGATAGCAATCTGCAGAAGGAGATGGACAAAGAGTATTTGCTATGTCTGTCTCATACCAACTCACAGGAGTTGTATAGAGAGTTTGTGAAGCAAATAGCAAATCATTCCGGCTCATCGTCTACAAGCGAATAATACATAACAAGGTTCCCAAGCCGATTAGCTTGCAGCAGCTTTGTTCTAGTGGATGTGCCTATCATGCGTGCCACAAATCTAGCAGTAGCTGTATTGATTTTTCCATTTGAGCCATATCAACAACGAAATCGCATGGTCATGCTATACCTGCGTTAAAATGCGTTTCATCGATAATCGTAAGGGTGTCTCTAAAAATTCAGAGTTTTAAACAAGACGAGGCGAGATCAAAAATATTGACGCAGCATATTATTGATATGTGAGGAAATATTTTTTGTGAACAACGAAGTATTGTAACAAAATATGAATTTTTAGAGATGCCCGTAAATTAATCCCGGGAGTTAGCATGAATACACCACAAGTGAAGGAATTTTTACTCAATCTGCAAGACGGCATCGTCAAGGGGCTGGAGCAAGTCGATGGCAAAGCGTTTCGGCGTGATAGCTGGGATCGGCCGGAAGGCGGCGGCGGTATGAGTAGCGTGATCGAGGAGGGCAACGTGCTGGAACGTGGTGGAGTCAATTTCTCGCATGTGTTCGGCCCTGGATTACCAGCATCGGCAACTGCAGCGCGGCCTGAACTGGCGGGGCGCTCGTTCGAGGCGATGGGGGTTTCGCTGGTGTTGCATCCGCGCAATCCGTATGCGCCGACGGTACACATGAACGTGCGCTTTTTCGAGGCGCGCAAGGACGGTGCGGAGCCGGTGTGGTGGTTCGGTGGCGGTATGGATTTGACGCCGTATTACGGTTATGCCGAAGATGCGTTACATTTTCATCAAACCTGCAAGGATGCATTGCAACCGTTTGGCACCGACACCTATCCACGCCTGAAAAAGTGGTGCGACGAGTATTTTTATTTGAAGCATCGCAAAGAACCGCGCGGTATCGGCGGAGTGTTTTTCGACGATCTGAATCAACCCGATTTCGATACCTGCTTCAAACTCACGCGCAACGTTGGCGAAAACTTTCTGAATGCATACCGCCCGATCCTGGAGCGGCGCAAGGATACGCCGTACGGTGAGCGCGAACGCGATTTTCAGGCATACCGACGCGGGCGTTATGTCGAATTCAACCTGGTGTGGGATCGCGGTACGTTATTCGGTTTGCAAACCGGCGGACGTACCGAATCGATCCTGATGTCGCTGCCGCCGATTGTGAAATGGCGCTATGACTGGAAGCCGGAAGCGGGCAGTGCGGAAGATAAGCTTTATACCGATTTTCTGATCGGCAAGGATTGGGTATAAGCGGTTAAGCTTGCAGTGAGGAAAGTTTCGCTCAACACGCAGATTTTGCTCGGGGCAGTGATCGGTATTGCCTTGGGTTCCGGTTTGTCCGGGTTGGGGCCGGCGTCTGAAATCACGCAAAGTGGCATGTACGTGGCCAAACTGATCGGTACGCTGTTTATCGACTTGCTGCGCATGATTCTGATTCCGCTGGTGTTTACGTCGATTGTCGTCGGTGTGTCGAATTTGCGCGCACATCAAAAAATGAGTCGCGTGTGGCAACTGACGCTGCTTTATTTCTTTGCCACGATGTCGTTAGCGTTGGTGCTGGGATTGACGGCAGCCAATCTGTTTCAACCCGGCGGTGGAATGCAAATGGCGATGTTCCAGGATGCGATGCAAAGCTTCCAAGTGGTACAGATGTCGCTGGGCGATTTTTTTGCGCAATTTTTGCGCTCACTGTTTCAAAATCCGATTGCTGCTTTAGCGCAAGGCAATGTGCTTGCAGTGGTAATCTTTGCGATACTGCTCGGTATTGCATTGGTTATCGGGGGTGAGCGTTATCGCAACATTCTGGCATTGATGCAGGAATTTCTCGAAGTAATCCTGATGCTGGTCGGCTGGATCATGCGACTTGCGCCGCTGGGCATCATGGCATTGTTGTTGCAGTTGGTCGTCGCGCAAGATGTGCAATTGTTATCGACTATGGTGCAATTTGTCGCTTTGGTGATGGGTATTACGCTGTTGCATGGTATTGTGGTGTTGCCGTCGATTCTTTACTTGGCAACCGGCATGACGCCGCTCAAATTCTGGCGAGGCTCGCGCGAGGCGTTGATTACCGCAGTTGCCACCAGTTCCAGCGCTGCAACGTTGCCGGTTACGTTGCGTTGCGCGGAACAGCATTTGCACGTCAAGCGCGATGTCGCCGGTTTTGTGATTCCATTGGGTGCGACCATGAATATGGACGGAACGGCATTGTACGAAGCGATTGCAGCATTATTCGTCGCCAATTTGGTCGGTATTGAGCTGACTTTCGCGCAACAATTGATTGTATTTCTGACCGCCATGTTGGCTGCAATCGGTGCGCCTGGCATACCCAGCGCGGGCATGGTAACGATGGTTGTGGTATTGCAGTCGGTCGGATTGCCGGTCGAGGCCATTGCTATCTTAATGCCCGTCGACCGGCTGCTCGACACATTTCGCACCATGGTGAATGTGGAGGGAGACATGGTGGGAAGTCTGGTGGTGCAAAAGTGGACCAGTCCACCGTTGAGCGGCGATAATTGAGTCCAGTTGGCGCACTATCCATTTGCAAAATTGCAATGGATGCATTCTAAATAAAATATGAATGATTGGGAATGTGGCAAATTGCCGCAGCGGCAACGCAGATAGTTCTTCAACGGCCGGTTAACTTATATTGAGAATCATTTTATGCAACAAGAACAAGATCTTTTTGCGCATCAGGATACGTTGGCGAACTTGCATGAAAACATACCGCTGACGGAAAAATTGCGCTTCCTGCATCAAGTCATGCGTCAGGACTTTCCGTTTATCGATCGTCTGGCGATTGCGTTGTTCGACGACAAGACACAAATGCTGAAGACGTACACGCACAGCACCGAAGGTAACGACAGTCCGGTGACGACTTATGAGGCGCCGCTCAGTTCGGCGCCGTCGTTGCACGCCATTATCGAGCACCGCAGGCCGCGGTTAGTGCAAGATTTGGCGATTTTTGCGCAAGGAACGCATGAGCATACCAAACGTGTCGCCGCCAAAGGATATCAATCCAGCTACACCATGCCGCTCTATCAAAGCGGAACGTTTATCGGTTTCTTGTTCTTTAATTCGATGCAGCAGCATCCGTTTACACCCCAATCATTGCGGCAGATCGATATTTACGGTCATTTGATCGCATTGATGGTGATCAATGAATTGGCTGCGATACGCACATTGTTGGCTGCAGTTCGTGCAGCACGCAACATGACACACTATCGCGACTTGGAAACCGGTTCGCATATCGACCGCACCGCGCATTACGCTCGCCTCGTTGCACGCGAATTAGCGGCCGACTACGGCATTACCGACGAACAGATTGAGCATATTTTTTTATTCTCGCCGATGCACGACGTCGGCAAAATCGGCATTCCGGACAGTATTTTGCGCAAACCGAGTAAGCTGGATGACGATGAATTCGATGTGATGAAAACACACCCGGAAAAGGGACGCGAGATTATCGATTCGGTATTGAAAGATTTCAGTCTGGGTACTTTCGGTCATGTCGATATCTTGCGCAACATTGCGGAATTTCATCATGAAGCGATGGACGGCAGCGGTTATCCCAAAGGGTTGAAGGGTAACGAAATTCCTATCGAAGCACGTATCAGTGCAGTTGCCGATGTTTTTGATGCATTGACTTCGCGCCGCTCATACAAGGCGCCGTGGACTAACGAAGAGGCTTTCGTAGTATTGCAGAAAATGTCCAATTCGAAACTGGACCGCGATTGCGTCGAAGCGTTGATCAACAACGCCGACAAAGTGCGTGAAATTCAGCAGCGCTTCCGCGATGAAGACTTGATCTGATAAGCTGTCGACGGTTGCTATTGCTCCGAGGGATCGGTAATAAAACCGATTTTAGTGATACCTGCTTTGGATGCAATGCTCATCACTTTCGCCACATGCTCGTAATGAGCCAATTTGTCTGCACGGATATGCAATTCGGTTTGCGGCGATTTGGCGACGACGGAAGTGAATCGTGCCGTCAACATCGCTTGTATCACCGGCTCACCGTTCCAGAACAAGCTGCCGTCGGTGCGAATCGCCAATTCGATGTGCTCAGGTTGGGTCAGATTGGGCGTGCTCTCCGCTTTAGGCAAGTCGATTTTGACGGAATGGGTCAGCAACGGTGCCGTGATGATGAAAATAATCAACAATACCAACATCACGTCGACCAAAGGCACGACATTGATTTCCGACATTGGTGCCTGCCGGCTGTTGTCGTTAATGCTTCCAAAAGCCATTATGATTGCCCTCCGTTATCCGGATTGACGGTCGCTGCTGTAGGTTTCTGTGTGCTACCTTCCGCATCGCCGGTGTCGCCGACCGTGATGAGTATGAACAAATCGTGTGCAAAGGCTTCCAGTTGCGCCAGCCAAATCCGGTTGCGGCGCACAAACATGTTGTAGGCCAAGACTGCGGGGATCGCAACCGCCAATCCTAGCGCCGTCATGATCAACGCTTCGCCGACCGGACCGGCTACTTTATCCAGCGTGCCTTGACCCGACAAGCCGATTTGAATCAATGCGTGATAAATACCCCAAACGGTGCCGAACAATCCGATGTAAGGCGCTGCCGATCCGGCCGTTGCTATCAGTGTCAGGCCGTTTTCGACACGGGTGGCTTCTTGGTCGATGCCGTTACGTAGCGTGCGAGTCAGAAATTCGCTGGTTCCTCCTGCGGCGGCCAGTTTGTGCGAGCTATGGATTTTGGAATCGGCTGCAGCATCAATGCCCAGTTTTGCCAGTTCGGCGAACGCATTATTCGGCGCCGAGTTTTTAAATTCAACATTGACGGCGTCCAACGAATCGAAACTCCAGAAATGTTTTAGGAATGCTTCGGCACGGCGTTTGGCAATCAGGTTGGCGACGGTTTTGGTGATGATCAGATACCAGCTTGCGACAGATAACGATAATAACAGTATCAACACGCTGATACCGACGCCATCCATCTGTTCGAGAAAATGGGAAAAGCCGAGTCCTTGTTCCATTGATTAATTTCCTTGCAATACAAAATTAAAGGGTTGTAGTGCCACCGCACGAACCGGCTGACCATTGCGCAGCGAGGGATTGCATTGCCAGTTCTTGACTGCCGCTAATGCTGCATTATCCAAGCGCTCATAACCGCTGCTGCTGATGACTTTTGCCGTATCGATCCGTCCCGCTTCATCCAATTCGACGCGCAACACCAACTTGCCTTCCTCGCCCATACGCCGGGAGACAGCGGGATATTCAGGGGGTGTCAATTTTGGACAGGAAACCGATAGTTCGGAAGATAATTTAATCGGCTCCGTCGGCATTGGTGTTGGCGGTGCTGCAGCAACTAACGGTTCTGTTGCGGGCTCGGTGATGGGCGCCGGAGCCGACGGTAGCGGTTCCGCAACTTCCTGTTTCTGAGTGACTGGCGCTTTGGTTACTAGCCGCTCTGGTTTGGGTTGGGTTTCAGGTTTTTTTGCCGGCTGCTGCTTGATAGGGGCTGGAGCAGGTGCCGGTTTGGGTACGCTGGGAGGGGTGATCAATTCAGCAAATAGCGTAACCATCTGGTCAGGCGCCGGGATTAGGCGCTGTTGCCATAAAAAATAAAAAATTGCGGCATGCAAAACAAGAACAAACATCAATCCGGGTAATGAGATAAAATGCCGACCTTGTCCCGGATATTCAAAATTTTTACGTGCCAATGAGTGCATTGCAGAGTGATAAATTCAGACGTACTTTCAGCTTGCTTGATAAAAAGGCCGGCTAACAGCAGGCGTTATTTGATTTGTTTATGACTGCAAAAAGATCATCATGCACTCATTTTTCATGCGCCAGATATCGTTCGGCTGATATCAACGGGAAAAATTGAATTTATACTATGGTAGCGTAAACGATAATAATTATCAATCGCTCAAGCTAATCTTGAAATCTTGCAAACCGATAAGCGGTGCCTATTCTTGGTGATTTCTTCCTCAATCTGAACTGAACATGACATTTGCCATGCCTACTTTAAAACGCAAAGCAATTTGCCTGATTTATGAATCGTTGCTACTGTTGGCTGTTTTATTCATCGCGAGCCTGATTTTTCATCTGATAGTTCGAGATACAGAAGCTGCTTATTTTAAACCGCTATTTCAGATTTATCTTTTTGTTGTAATGGGATATTATTTCATTTGGTTCTGGACGCACGGCGGACAAACATTGGCTATGCAAACCTGGAAGATGCGCGTCGTGACGATAGAGGGCGGCGGTTTAACGAAGAAAAAGGCAATGGTGCGCTATCTTTGCACATTGATCGGCGTTGCTTCTTTTGTTGTCATAGACTATCTCTTGCCTTTTGAGTTTGTGACCAAGCTCCATCTGGTATTGATCAGTTTTTTGTTTTTTGGCTTTGGTTTTATTTGGGCGTTGTTTGATCGTGATCATCAGTTTCTTCATGATCGATTGGCGGGAACTCGTATCGTTAAACTTGAGAGTTGAGTTTTGTGGGTAATTACGATTTATGTATAAAGATTGGCTGCTTGAAACCCGTTAAACGTAGCTAATTTGTTTTTTGAATTCGTCCCCTTTAAATTCTGATTAAATCTATGTCAATGGAAAATTCAGTCGCGACTACTGCTTCTATTAAATTGATAGTGAGAGAGTGTTTGGTGCAGAGTAATTGCCTGGTCATCCTGGCGTCGACACTCTTTATTTTTGTTATTGATTTGAATTTGCCGCTCGGTGTTGCTGCGGGGGTGCCTTATGTGCTGGTTGTGTTTGCGAGTTTATGGATAAGCGGTATCAATGCGTCGTACGTTGTTGCCGCACTTGGAATCGCTTTTACGGTAGCCGGTTTTTTTCTGTCTCCCGGCATCGTAGTGCCAATGCACATCGTGCTCATCAATCGGACGCTGACTGTACTATTGATTGTTTGCGCTGCGATCATGGTAATTAGAATTAAAAAAGCAAATATCAATATTTCCGCTTTAATGAATCAAGTTCTGATCAATCCGGTTTCAGGTTTTAAAAATAAACAGGCATTCGAAGATGAGTTTGCCAATGAGATTCTGCGGTGTAAACGTTACGAACATCAATTGTCGCTCGCGATTATCGAATTCAAGGATCACAGTGATTCGCAACCCAACAAAAGTAATCGGGAAATAAAGTGTATTTTGCAAGAAATTAGAAATGGAATCAGGAAAACCGATTTACCCTATCATATTAGTGATACTGAGTTGGCCATTATTTTTACTGATACCGATCTGGCAACTTCCAAATCAGTATGCGAAGCCATATACAAGCAAGTTCTTACAAAACTAGAGAATCGGATTGCGGCACATCCGGTATTCAAAATCGGCATTGCTGCAGCGGAAAAAAACGATAATGAAGCGACATTGTTTATACGCGCCAAGAGTGCGCTTTCGCTTGCAAAATCCGATGCGGAGAATACCGTAGTAACAATTCCGCAGGTCGTTAACAAAGATAAGGCAGCGGTGGCGGCTATTTTATTGCGCTCGCGCGGCAATTGAGTTCTTCTGTTTGCTATTCCGGTTACTTATCGGTGTCGGTTGGATATATTTGCCGATGTAATAAAGAAATTACTTTAAATTCTCTTATATAATTCAGCGTATCGATCATTCCCTTATCATTCGCTGCTGAGTTACCGATGAGTCTTCTCAATAAGCCGATGGCTAAAAAGTCAGGTGGGCAATCTTTTTCACCGAGAGTAGTGCGATTACTGAGAGAGTCGGGTCTGCTCATTTGGATCGGTGCAGCCATCTACCTGGTCATGATTTTTTTTACTTTTGATCGTAGTGACGCAGGTTGGTCCCATAGCGGAGATTCCGATCAGATTCAAAATGCCGGTGGACATATCGGCGCATGGCTGGCAGATTTTTTATTATATTTATTCGGTGCATCTGCCTGGTGGTGGGTTGCTTTCTTTTTATCCGCGATTGCTTGGAGTTATCGGCGAATCGATAGTGCGGGCATTTTCGATCGCCATTCAATGTTGCTATCGTTGGGCGGTTTTTTGTTATTGTTAGCCGCTAGCAGCGGATTAGAGGCGCTAAGATTTTATACGCTGTCGGTCTCGTTGCCGCTGTCTCCAGGCGGTATGCTTGGTGACGCCATCAGTTATTATCTATCGCAAATTATCGGATTTACCGGTGCGACGTTAACGTTATTAATTCTGATTGCAATCGGCTTCAGCCAATTTAGCGGTTTATCCTGGATTCGTTTTGTGGAAAAAATTGGTGAAAGTGCCGAGAATTTGTTGTTTTGGCTTAAGAATACCCTTGAAACACGACAGGATAAATTTGCAGGTTTGATTGCTGCACGTGTACGCGAGCAATCGGTCGAGTTCGAAAAAAAACGCATCGAAAGCAATCCTGTGTTGCATATTGAACCGCCGGCGATAAATATCACAAAATCTCAACGAGTTATTAAAGAAAAGCAAGTCCCGCTGTTTGCTGATTTGCCGGATTCGCCTTTGCCGCCGCTGCATTTGCTGGATGCACCGGAAAAGGATTTTGAGGTGCTGTCCAAAGAAACCCTCGAATTCACTTCACGGTTGATCGAGCGGAAACTGAAGGAGTTCGGTGTTGATGTAACGGTGGTGGCCGCTTTTCCCGGTCCTGTCATCACGCGTTATGAAATCGAACCTGCTGTCGGTGTTAAGGGTAATCAAGTCATTAATTTGGTGAAAGATCTGGCACGAGCGCTATCGGTTGCCAGTATCCGAGTGGTTGAAACCATTCCGGGTAAAACCAGCATGGGTTTGGAAATTCCAAATCCGAAACGGCAAGTTGTGCGTTTGCAGGAAATTTTGGCTTCGCAAGTGTACGCGGATTCGGTATCGCCGCTGACCATCGCGTTGGGTAAAGACATCAGCGGACGCCCGGTGGTTTCGGATCTGGCGAAAATGCCGCATGCCTTGGTGGCGGGAACGACCGGATCCGGCAAATCGGTGGCGATCAACGCAGTGATTCTGAGCTTGGTTTATAAGTCCACGCCCGATCAGACGCGCTTGATACTTATCGACCCCAAAATGCTTGAGTTGTCGGTTTATGAAGGCATACCGCATTTATTGACACCGGTCGTAACCGACATGCGCGATGCCGAGAGTGCATTGCGCTGGTGCGTTGCGGAAATGGAGCGGCGCTATAAATTGATGTCGGCACTTGGTGTTCGCAATCTGGCTGGCTATAACCAGAAAATCCGCGATGCACTCAAAAGTGAGCAGCCGATCGCCAATCCACTGATGCCACAGGAACAAGCGCCTGAGTATCTGGAGGAACAACCTCTGATCGTCGTGGTGATCGATGAGCTTGCTGATTTGATGATGGTCGCAGGGAAAAAAGTGGAACATTTGATTGCACGATTGGCACAAAAAGCGCGTGCCTCCGGTATTCATTTGCTGCTTGCCACGCAACGACCCTCGGTTGATGTCATTACCGGTCTGATCAAAGCAAATATCCCGACACGAATTGCATTTCAAGTTTCCAGTAAAATCGATTCGCGTACCATTCTCGATCAAATGGGTGCGGAAGCTTTACTCGGGCAAGGCGATATGCTGTATCTGCCGCCAGGCAGCGGTTATCCGCAGCGCGTGCATGGGGCTTTCGTTGCCGATCATGAAGTGCATAAAGTGGTCGAATACTTGAAACAGCTCGGCGAGCCTGATTACATCGAGGAAATATTGCAAGCCGGAGAAGATGACCAAGACAGTGGCGGTTCGCTTGAACTCAAAAAAGCTACGGAGGGCGAAGCTGATCCATTGTATGATGAAGCGGTCGCTATTGTCATCAAAACTCGCCGCGCCTCGATTTCGTTGGTGCAACGGAATTTGCGCATCGGCTATAACCGAGCAGCACGTTTGATCGAAGATATGGAACGTGCCGGTTTGGTTTCGGCAATGCAAAGTAACGGCAATCGGGAAGTTTTAGCACCCGCTCGTAGCGAATGAGCCGATTTCTGTTTCCCTACTCTCACCAAAGGAACATCATGCGCCGATTGAATCCCTTACTGCTTTGTTTGCTGTGTTGCAGCTTGCTGCCGATAGCCGTCGAAGCCGCCGCGATAGACAGTCTGAAAAAATTCATTCAGGAAACCCGTACTGTGCGCGCGCATTTCGAGCAAACGCTGTACGACCGCAATGCGCGTACCATTCAGGAATCCAACGGCACGATGCAATTCGAGCGCCCGGAAAAATTTCGTTGGAGCTATGAAAAACCGTATCAGCAATTGATCGTTGGTGACGGTACGCAAGTCTGGTTTTACGATGGTGATCTCAATCAAGTCACGGTACGTCAATTCAATATCGCGATTGGTAGCAGCCCGGCAGCACTTCTGGCGGGGAGCGCCACGATCGAAGATAATTTTGAATTGACCGAATTAGGTTTGCAAAACGATATCGAGTGGCTTGAGGCGATTCCAAAGAATAAAGAAAGTACCTTTGAATTCATACAAATGGGTTTTTTGCGCGATGGTGCGCTCAAATTCATGGCATTGCGCGATAGCTTCGGACAGACTACAGTGCTGTCGTTCTCCGAGATGGAAAAAAATCCGGCGCTTGCTTCCGAATTATTTAAATTCATTCCCCCGGACAACGCGGACATCATCAGTGAGTGATTCCGCACTGCTTTCTTTCCATCCCATACGAGCACCGCTAGCGGAACAACTCCGTCCTGCACGGCTGGACGATATTGTCGGGCAAAGTCATTTGCTTGGTGAGGGAAAGCCACTACGGCTTGCTTTTGAAGCAGGAAAGCCGCATTCGATGATTTTGTGGGGGCCGCCGGGAAGCGGAAAAACCACATTGGCCCGACTCATGTCGACCGAATTTGATTGCGAATTTATTGCATTGTCGGCGGTATTGTCGGGTATCAAAGAGATACGCACTGCCATCGAACAAGCGCAATCGGTGCTGCAGCATAGCGGGCGTCATACTATTTTGTTTGTCGACGAAGTGCATCGCTTCAACAAAACCCAGCAAGATGCTTTTTTGCCGTATGTGGAACAAGGCCTGATTACGTTTGTTGGCGCAACCACAGAAAATCCATCGTTTGAGATCAATAACGCGCTGTTGTCGCGTGCACAAGTTTACATTCTCTCGGCTTTATCCGAACAGGATTTGATTTGTTTGTTTGAACGCGCACAAAAAAAATCATTGGATCGTTTGCATTTCTCGGATCAGGCACGGCAACTGCTGATCGAGTTCGCCGACGGCGATGCCAGGCGCCTGTTAAACTTACTCGAACAGATCGGTACCGCGGCTACTACCGGTGCTGTGACGGAAATCGACAAAGATTACGTGAAGAATACGTTGTCGCGCAATGCGCGCAATTTTGACAAAGGTGGCGATGCTTTCTACGATCAGATTTCCGCATTGCATAAATCGGTGCGCGGCTCTTCTCCCGATGCGGCGTTGTATTGGCTGTGCCGTATGCTGGACGGCGGAGCTGATCCTTTGTATGTCGGTCGACGCTTAATCCGCATGGCGGTTGAAGATATCGGCTTAGCCGATCCGCGCGCTTTGCGCTTGGCGCTGGATGCTTGCGAAACTTATGAACGATTGGGCAGTCCGGAAGGCGAATTGGCGTTGGCGCAGGCAGCGCTATATCTGGCATGCGCGCCGAAAAGCAATGCGGCGTATCTGGCTTACAATAAAGCGCGTTCGTGCGTTGCTCGAGATAAATCTCGTGCTGTGCCGCTGCATTTGCGCAATGCGCCGACTAAAATGATGAAAGACATCGGTTACGGGAAATCGTATCGCTATGCACACGACTGTCCGGATGCATACGCGGCGGGTGAGAATTACTTTCCGGACGATATGCCGGAAGTCGG
The DNA here is from genome assembly GCA_002435335.1 of Nitrosomonas sp. UBA6494. Lineage (GTDB taxonomy): Bacteria > Pseudomonadota > Gammaproteobacteria > Burkholderiales > Nitrosomonadaceae > Nitrosomonas. The sequence continues at coordinate 2,020 of DJMI01000025.1, read as the reverse complement.
TTTTTATCAACCTACCGATTACGGTATGGAGCAAAAAATTAAGGAAAAGCTTGCTTTCTTACATAACTTAGATCGTCAAGCAAAGCGGTAAGCTAGATTTATTCATCATTCGGTATTTTTGGAGTTTTGCATGCTAGACATTCAACAATTACGTACTGACCTCGACAATGTTGCCCGGCAACTCGCCAAGCGCGGCTTCGCTTTTCCCGTCGATGCTTTCAACGCATTGGAAGCGGAGCGGAAAAAAATCCAAACTCAAACCGAGGAGCTCCAAGCGCAGCGTAATGCCGCTTCCAAGAAAATCGGCCAAGCTAAAGCCAAAGGTGAAGATGTTACGGTGATCATGACCGAAGTCGCACACTTGGGTGACGCATTGAAACAAGCGGAAACGCATCTTGATCAAATCAAGCACGATCTGCAAAAAATGCTGCTGGAAATCCCTAACTTGCCGCACGAAAGCGTGCCGGAAGGCAAGGATGAAACACATAACGTACAAATCCGCAGTTGGGGCGAACCGCGCCGCTTCGATTTCGAGATCAAGGATCACGTCAGCATTGGAGAAGGCCTGGGATTGCTTGATCTCGAGACCGCCGCGAAGCTGAGCGGTGCGCGTTTCAGCTTGATGAAAGGCGGTTTGGCGCGCTTGCACCGGGCGTTGGCGCAATTCATGCTGGATACTCATACCCAGGAGCACGGTTATCAGGAAACTTATGTGCCTTATCTGGTCGGTCGCGATAGTTTGCGCGGCACCGGACAATTGCCGAAATTCGAGCAGGATTTGTTTGCCGTTCATGCAGGCGGTGCCGATTCTGCCGAAACACCGGAGTACCATCTGATTCCGACAGCGGAAGTGCCGATCACGAACATGGTACGCGACGAGATTGTGCCATTGCAGGCATTACCGTTGAAATATGTATCGCATACCCCGTGTTTCCGTTCCGAAGCAGGCAGTTACGGACGTGATACGCGTGGTTTGATCCGTCAACACCAATTCGATAAAGTGGAATTGGTGCATATCGTTCATCCCGAGCATTCTTACGCTGCGTTGGAGCAATTGGTCGGACACGCGGAAAAAATCTTGCAGNNGGCTCCGGGTTAGCGGTCGGACGCACGTTGGTTGCTGTTTTGGAAAATTATCAAAATGCCGACGGCAGCGTTACCATTCCGGAGGTTTTGCGTTCGTACATGAATGGTCTTGACCAACTGAGCAATAGCGCACAAAATTAAATAGAAGCATAATTAAGCTACTGCGAATGTTTTTTTGATAAATCTTAAAACGGTATTAATCGTTCCTAGAAAGGTGCGTCATCATGCAAAATGAAACTGCTAACAATGCCGATAGCAACAACGACTTAAAATTGCTGGAAGTAGAAATTCGCGAGGCTGTAGCCAGCGGTGTACATGTCCAGGAGACGGTGCATCGTCTGACCTTAAAAGCCATTAATGCCGAGCGCGTTGATTTGGATTCGATACAACGGATCATTACCGCTGCGATGCAGGGTATCCATGATGGTGCATCGCAACGCTTTCAGCAAATCAATTATCAAGCGCATACAGCTAAAGTACAAATTTCGGATGCTGTCGCAGGGCTCGATTCCGCATTGGCGAGTTTTGCTGAAGCCTCAAAATTAGCCCTTGAAGAAGCTGCGGGAAATGCCAAGAAATTTTCCGAAACCGAATTGGCGCGCGCTCGTGCAGATCTTGAAAGCTTGGAGCAGCTTTTTCTCGATACGCTCCATAAAACCGCTACTACTGCAAAAGGATTGCTGGCGGACATTTTGCATGACCTGAGCCGGCACGCTGCCAATCATGGAACGGCGGTAGGTATGCAGCTTAGAGAAACGCTCGCCGCTTTAGCGCAACAGATTGCGGCGGTAGGTCAGGCGCAATTGATGGCCGGAACCAGTTTGGCGCATGCAACGGCGGATTTTGTCAATAAAATCGCCAGCGGTGTGTTAGCGGGGATTAATGAGAAAAAAAGAAACAATCAATCGCACTAGGAGTCTGCCGGACTTAAGCA
>DJMI01000044.1 GCA_002435335.1 Nitrosomonas sp. UBA6494 | reverse complement strand
GTTATTGGCCAGAAGCCGGAACGACTTGAGCAATACTGCCTACTGAAACAGCATTTCAGCCACTGAGATGAAGCCAACCGACTTAGCCACAACTGATACGGAACGAGCAGGAAGCAAAAGTACGTTTACTATGAACAAAAATTTATGCCAGAGAAATTTTCAGCTTACCAGAGCTAGTGAAATGCGTTGTTTACTGGCTTGTAACTCATGATCGACTACCAGTACTTTCTAAAATCGCTCGATCACTTACAGGCGCAATTTCTTAACTACCAATCGCTGGATCCGGCATTGCCGGAATTGATGCGGGAAGCGGTAGCGGAGTCGGTGATTCAGCGCTTTGAGATTTGTTATGACTGCTTGTGGAAAGTGTTGAAACGTTACCTGATTGCGGTAATGGGTATCCCGGAAGCACCGAACAGTCCGAAGCCGATTTTTCGATTAGCTGCTGAAAATAATCTGCTGCCTTCCGCTGTTGCACGATGGTTGGATTACGCCGAAGCACGTATTCATACCACGCATGATTACAGCGGCGAAAAAGCCAGAGCGTGCCTGTCGCTAATGGAGGATTTTATTCGCGATGCTACTGCACTCTATCAGTCGTTGAGCAAACAGGATGGCAATGCAGGCTCAAACTATTGATATTACGTCTGAGGAGCACAAAATCCTGCTCGACTTGCTGAATCACTATCTGTCGGGCGTAACGGTCTGGGCTTACGGCTCACGCATTAAAGGAATGGCACATCCCCAATCCGATTTGGATTTAGTGGTTTTTGCATCCGCAGAACAAAAACGCTCTGTCGCTGCATTGAAAGAAGCATTGGATGAAAGCTTGCTCCCGTTCCGGGTCGATTTGTTCATCTGGGATGAAATCCCAGCACAGTTTCGCGAAAATATTCAACAGGCGCATGTGGTTTTGGCTGGTGTACAAACTGCACACTGTCCATCATAACGTTTTATCATACAGTCTTTTATCGATTGATCACATTCGGGATTCATGGAATCGACTTATTTAGACCATAACGCCACCACCCGCGTAGACGATGCGGTGCTTGAAGCCATGCTGCCGTATTTCCAGCAGGAATTTGGCAATGCATCGAGTCGACAAAGTTATGGCATCAATGCGCGACGAGCGATCGATAAGGCGCGTAAACAAGTAGCCGACGCGGTTGGAGTGCAGCCACTGCAGGTGATTTTTACCAGCGGCGGTTCGGAAGCGAATAATCTGTTCATTCGCGGCGCGGCGGATAGTATGAAACCGGGGAATCTTTTCATCAGCGCGATCGAGCATCCGTGTGTGCTGAAACCAGCGCAAGCATTGGCGCGTCGCTCGTGCGACGTGTGGAGCGTGCATCAATTGACGGTCAACGTGGATGGACAAACAGATGTCGATCAAGCCGCTGCGGCGNNTACCGATGCGATTCAGGGACTGGGTAAGATTCCAGTCGATTTTGCGGCACTGAAAGTGCATGCGCTGACATTATCCGCACACAAGATATACGGTCCCAAAGGTGCGGCAGCGTTGATCGTGGATAAGCGTTTGCTGTTGAAGCCTTTGATTTACGGCGGTGGGCACGAAAACGGGCTACGTTCCGGCACTGAAAATGTCCCCGCAATCGTCGGCTTCGGCGTGGCGTGCGAATTGGCGCAGGCGCGCCTCGCGGAGTCTGCGCGACACGTTGCACTATTGCGTGATCGATTGGAACAAGGATTGACCGGCATGGGTGCGGTGATTTTCGGCAACCGGGCGGCTCGCATTCCGAATACTTGTTATTTTGCGTTGTTGGACATCGAGGGCGATACACTGGTGGTGAAGCTCGACAAGGCCGGCTTTGCCGTCGCTGCGGGTGCAGCGTGTTCCAGCGTGAATCCGGGGCAAAGCCATGTGCTGAGCGCGATGCAGGTCGATCCGCTGTTGGCTCGCTGTGCGGTGCGCGTCAGTCTGGGGCGCGACAATACTGTGGCACAAGTCGACGATTTCTTGCGCGCAACGCAACGCATTGTTGCAGAATTGCGCCAATTGAGCAGTCTTTCACTGTAAAAACGCATCGCGCCATTCAAACTTCGCTAAAATGCCGAATTGATCCAACTGCTTCGCGAAAGCTATTCCGTCATGACAAATCAAACCGAAAAACCGGTCAAAGCGATCATTCTTAGCGCAGGACAAGGCAGACGATTGTTGCCGCTGACCGAAAATACGCCCAAATGCTTGTTGCCGGTAGCCGAAAAACCCGTATTGGTGTGGCAAATCGACGCACTGCTATCGGTCGGTGTGCGTCATATCACCATTATCACCGGCTTTCAGGTCGGTTTGATCGAAGCGTTGTTACAACAACGCTATGCACAGTATCCGGACATTAAAATCCTGTTCAATCCTTTTTTTGAGGTGGCGGATAATCTCGCCAGTTGCTGGATTGCGCGCGGTGAGATGGATGGCGATTTCTTAATTCTGAATGGTGATACCGTCATNNTGCCGAATCGATCGGATTGCTGCTGTTCCGCGAGCAAGGCGTACAAATTTTTCGTCAAGCCGTGGAAGAAGCGCTGCGCCATCCTGCGGAATTGAAATCGTGGTATTTATCGATCATCGACCGACTGGCCAAGCAGCATTTGGTGAATTCATGTTCAATCAAAGGCTTGCGTTGGTGCGAGATCGATTTCATCGAAGATTTGTCGCGCGCGGGTATTATTTTTAGCGAATAATTTCTTATTATGGCCGATTGTCGGAAAACAACAGATTTCAATGCCACCATGCGCAAGTTCGGTGCGCCGCAAACGATCATTCATTCGTATCGCCTTTGGTCGGTATTGCTGCGCCCCGCGCAAGCCACGCTGGGTGCATTAGTGCTGGCCGCACATGAACCGGCTTCGGCATTTTCGCAATTGAGTTCGGCAAGCTTTAGCGAATTGCACCAAGTTACCCGTGACATCGAAACAGCGCTGACAGCAGCATTTCACTACGACAAAATCAATTATCTGATGCTGATGATGGTCGATCCTGACGTGCACTTGCACGTGCTGCCGCGTTACGCGCAAACCCGCCTATTTGTCGGATTAGCATTCGCCGATGCCGGTTGGCCGGCAGTGCCGAACTTAGGACAGGTGACCGCCACCGACGCCGCAATCAATCAACAAATCATCGACCATATTAAATCCTATTGGCCATGAACGAGACCGGACAAACCGCTGTAACTGAGGAAAAAACACCTTACGTGAAGGAATTTCCGCTGCGCGAAGCGCACCATCTGGTGCGCGATCTGATGACACCGAATCCGTGGATTTACTGGACCGATTTTTTGTTTCACGTCACACTTGGCTGGACAGCTTTTTTCGTGACGTTGTTTTCACCGCTGTTTTCGTTGTGGCAATTGGGTGGCTTCATGGTTGCGGTGCTGGCAATCTACCGCTCGGCGATTTTCGTGCACGAGCTGGCGCATTTGAAAAAAGGCACGTTCAAGAATTTTCGCTTTGTGTGGAATATATTGAGCGGCATCCCTTTCATGATCCCGTCGTTTACTTATGATGGCGTTCACAACGACCACCACAAGCCGGATGTATACGGCACCAGTGCGGATGGTGAGTATTTGCCGTTCGCTACGCGCAAACCTTCTGAAATGGTGGTGTACGTATTGCTGTCATTTTTGATTCCGATTGCTTTGGCAGCACGCTTTGTATTGTTGACGCCGATTTCTTATTTGATCCCACC
>DJMI01000086.1 GCA_002435335.1 Nitrosomonas sp. UBA6494 | reverse complement strand
TTTTCCCAGTCGTCCTCGACCAGGCGCACGTCGTTTTGTGTCAGATCGAAACCCAGTTCGCGCAGCGAATCGAAGTACAAATCCAAAATGTTTTTCGGCGCCGGTTTCAGCACCACTTGAAACTGATAATAATGCTGCAAGCGATTCGGGTTTTCACCGTAACGGCCATCTTTGGGGCGGCGTGACGGTTGCACGTATGCGACTTTCCAAGGCTCCGGACCAATGGCGCGTAAAAAGGTGGCGGTATGACTGGTGCCAGCACCCACTTCCATGTCGTAGGGTTGCAGAATGGCGCAGCCTTGCTTGCTCCAATATTGTTGCAAGGTTAGGATAATTTCCTGGAAAGTCAGTGTTGCCATAAGAAGGAGCTCAAATTGCTATCGAATAGGTAAGTGCGAATTTTACCGGGTTTTGCGCATTGCGCGAAAGGCGGATAGTACGCTGATGCACACGATCAGCATAGCAAACGCCAGAACCGGATAATTGCCGCTGCGAACATAAGGCGTGGCGCCAGTGAAACCCTGCGCTTGGCCGTGTAATGCTGCAGTGGTGAAAATTTCAATGGTGTCGAGCACATGACCGCGCTCGTCGATAATTGCAGTGACGCCGGTGTTGGTGGCGCGCAACATATAGCGACCGGTTTCCAGTGCGCGCATTTGCGAAATTTGCAGGTGCTGTTGTGGTCCGATTGAGCGTCCGAACCAGGCGTCGTTGCTGACGTTGACCAGCAAAGATGCTTGCGGTAATTGGTTAATGATTTCCTCACCGAATACGTCTTCGTAACAAATGTTGATCGCCACCCGTTGTCCGGCGATTGCCATCGGTTGCTGGTTCAATCCACCGCGTGAAAAATCGGTCAGCGGGATTTGCAACACTTGGATGATCCAACCGAAAATCGGCTTAAATGGAATGAATTCACCAAACGGCACCAGATGATGTTTGCGGTAACTTTGTTCGGGCGATGTGCCGAGGCTGAACATGGTGTTGTAGTAGGCGTCACCGTCGTCGTGATCGCGCTCAGCTAAGCCGATCAACACATCACCTTGGTTGTTTTTAGCGTGCTCGGCGATATACGTAAGATACGCCGGAGGTACTACGTCGCTGAACAGTGGAATGGAGATTTCCGGCGTAACAATCAAGCGGCTGTCGCTTTCCAGAATCAGTTGCGCGTAGGTTTCCATCGAATTCTCGATTTGATCGGCGCGCCATTTCAGGTCTTGTGCGATGTTGCCTTGCAGCAGGCTGACGGTAACCGGCTCTCCTTCGGGCGATACCCAATCGATCCATTGCAGACCCTGACCGGTGATGATGATTGCCAACACCGATAAACCATAGCGCCAATGCTTCAAGCGGGTTTCAAACCACAAGGTAAGCAGTGCGGCGCACAAAACGACAGTAATGGAGATGCCGTATACGCCGATAACGGGTGCGAAACCGGCTAAGGGACTGTACGGCGCTTGCGAGTAGCCGACAGTTAGCCAGGGGAAGCCGGTAAGCAACGTGCCGCGTAGCCATTCGCACAACATCCATAGCACGGCTGCAAGCAACACCCAAAGCAGCGGTGCAGTTGGTCGCAATCTTGTCAATAACCAGCAAGCAAAAGCTGGAAACAAAGATAAATAAGCACAGAGAATCACTAATGCGATGATTGCCAATGGTACCGGCATCGCGCCGAAGTCGTGTAGGCTAACGTAAATCCATGTGACGCCGGCACTGAATAAGCCCATGCCGAACCAAAAACCAAAAGCCGCCGATTGCCCCGGTGTGGCAGCGGCGCGACACCAGCCGAGCAGCACGGCAAAAGTAAGCAGCGGTAGCGGAAACAGATAAAATGGTGCATAACCGAGCACGGTCAACATGCCCAGCAGGAAAAGCAATGTGCGTTTGACGTAATGGTTGTTCAAGAATGGCTAAAGAAAGTGGAATGAGTCGGATTAAGCGGTTTTTAGCGTAAATTACTGTTTGGTGTCTGTCGAATTCGGTTTGCTGCAATTGTATTTAACGCCGATAGACTCCTAGGGCAATTATTGGTGAACTTTCACGATTTGATTGTGTTCTCAGTTCCTTAATCTTAAATTAAAGGCGATTTCACTGTGTACAATTTTATTCATGTTTTTTATGATGGCTTAAAATATCGTTATTTTGAATAATTATTTATTCACTTTATTGCTGGTATAAAAGTAGAATATGCGCATAAATAAGACTTACCAATCAATCAAAAATACTTTAAAAAAGCATTTTTGACGCTAGGAACCCGCCTAATGAACTGTGATAAGTTGTCTGTTTTACAATACATTAAAATCAATCGGATTGCTCATGAAATTTAGAATGCTATGTGTGTCATTGCTCATTGGATTGACCGCTTGCGCGCAGATACCTGTCAATAAAGAAGCGGAGCCAAACGAGCAATCCGACCAAAATCAAGAAGCCGAGCCGCAAAATTTACCCAAACAAAATCTGACTGCGCCTATTTTATTTGATTTCTTGGTTGGCGAAACCGCACTGCAGCGGGGCAATCTCGATGTCGCCATAAATCGATATATCAAATTGGCGAAAACAACACGCGATCCGCGTATTGCCAAGCGCGCAACGGAAATCGCATTACATACCGGTAACCCTTATGTAACCGAGCAAGCGGCATCAATATGGATTGAATTGGAGCCAGACTCCATTGAAGCTCGTCAGACGATTGCCGCAGTTCTGGTAAATTTGGGAAAACTGGATGCAGCGAGACCACATTTTGAAATGTTGCTCGCATCCGAGAAAGAAAGTATCGGTAATGCATTTATGCAATTGAATCAATTGCTGTCGCGCAATGAGGATAAAGCGAGCACCTTGCGCTTGATACAACATCTGGCGCTGCCTTATAAAGATCTTCCTGAAGCTCATTTTGCCATTTCGCAAGCTGCCTGGTTCGCCAATCAACACCAGCAGGCGTTGCAAGAAATGCAGCGAGCATTGGCCTTGCGTCCCGATTGGGAAATTGCGGCGGTTCATAACGGTAGGATATTGCAGCGTATTTCAATAGCCGATGCCAATGCATTCTATCGCGATTACTTGCAACAATATCCGGCCTCCAATGAGGTGCGGATTGCTTACGCACGTGTACTTATCGGAGAAAAGAAAGTAGATGAGGTGCGGGAGCAATTGCGGTGGTTGACAGAAAATAATCCCGAGGACGCTGAAATCATGCTGGCATCAGGGTTGCTTGCAGGAGAAATCGGCGATCTCGAGTTTACCGAAGAGAATTTCAAAAAAGCGCTAGACTTGGGCTATAAAGATACCAGTGCGATACATTTTCATTTGGCGCAAATTTACGAAGAAACCAATCGCCCCGATTTGGCGATGACATCTTATCAATTGGTTAAAAGCGGCGGACGTTACTTGCCTGCACAAATCCGTTACGCCGATTTGCTGGCGCAAAAGGGTGAAGTGAAAGAGGCGCGCGAGCATTTGCAGAAACTGCCGGCAGCAAACGATCAGCAAGCGGCGCATTTGATTTTGGCGGAGGCGCAAATATTGCGCCGGATCAAAGCTTATCAGGAAGTATTCGATCTGCTGAATGAAGGTTTGAAGAAATTCCCGGATTATCCAGAGTTGCTTTATGATCGCGCACTGACTGCTGATAAATTGCGTAAGTATCGAATTCTTGAACAGGATTTGCGAAAGCTGATAAAACTCAAACCGGATCATGCGCATGCCTATAATGCGCTGGGTTACAGTTATGCTGAGCGCAGCATTCAATTACCGGAAGCGCTCAAATTGATTCAGCGCGCAATTGAACTGGCTCCCGACGATCCTTATATTATGGATAGCTTGGGTTGGGTATACTATCGCATGGGCAAAACGGTCGAAGGATTGAATTATTTGAATTTGGCTTTTGCCGCACGTCCGGATCCCGAAATTGCAGCACACTTGGGAGAGTTGCTATGGGTGCAGGGCGCTCAGGACGATGCGAAGGCTATCTGGCGTTCTGCGTTGGAAAAAGATCCGGATAACGAAGTTTTGCTGGAAACATTACAGCGCCTAACGAAAAAGAAAGTGATTGATTAATGCATAGCGTCGATTATGTGCGGCTGTATCGTATCGGAAGCTATGATGTTGATCTGATCTGGCTTCTTGTTGATTATCTTTGAATGTTCAAAAATGCAAAATATTTCATCGGTTCTGGAGTTTAAAAGCAGTACTTTTTTTGCACCGATCTTGATCATTTTTACTAACGAAATGTCTGCGATCGAGCAGACACTTCACGAAAAAATCAAACTGGCTCCCGATTTCTTCCGCGATTCGCCGCTTATCATCGATTTCAAGGAATTGAACAAATTGAATCAATCGATTGATTTTGAGCAATTGATACAGTTGTTGCGCAGAATCGGTTTTTTTCCAGTGGGCATTCGTGGCGGCAACGAGCAGCAAAATAAATTGGCGCGCGCACTGTTTATTCCGATCGATACGGTACGCGAGTTGGGAAACTCGATTAGCATCGGCGAGAAGCCTAAACAAGAAACGATACATAAGCCATCCGTTGCAAAACCTGAGGCCGTTGTCACCAAACAAGAAGCTGTGCATGTCGCGGCAATTCCGCCGGTACCGCCGACTGCAACTTTGATTTCACAACCGATTCGCTCTGGTCAACGGATTTACGCATCCGGTGATTTGATCATTCTATCCCAGGTCAGTGCAGGTGCTGAAATAATGGCTGAAGGTAATATACACGTCTATAATACGTTAAGAGGGCGCGCATTGGCCGGGGTTCATGGCAATACTTCTGCGAGAATATTTTGTTTTGATATGCAAGCGGAACTTATTTCCATTGCCGGTGATTATAAGACCAGCGAGGACCTGGTTAAGCAAGTTTATAAAGGTCCGGTACAGATATATTTGCAGGATCACGCGTTGATCATTAAAGAGATTGCTTAAAACGAAATTGCATAGGAGGTTCAATTGGCAAGAATTATCGTTGTGACATCTGGCAAAGGGGGCGTGGGTAAAACGACTACCAGCGCAGCAATTGCCATGGGGTTGGCAAAAAGAGGTCATAAAACGGCTGTGATCGATTTTGATGTCGGTTTGCGGAACTTGGATTTGATTTTGGGCTGCGAGCGTCGAGTGGTGTACGACTTTATCAACGTAATCAATGGTGAAGCAAGCATAAATCAAGCGCTCATTCGGGATAAGAACTGTAATATGCTCTACATTCTGCCTGCTTCGCAAACGCGCGATAAGGATGCTTTGACACAAGAAGGGGTTGGGCGAGTATTGGAAGAACTATCCAAGGATTTTGAATACATTGTGTGTGATTCGCCTGCCGGTATTGAGAAAGGAGCAAATTTGGCGCTTTATTTTGCCGACGATGCTTTTGTCGTAACCAATCCGGAAATATCATCGGTACGCGATTCCGATCGTATGCTCGGTATTTTGTCGAGCAAATCCCGGCGAGCGGAAAGGAATGAAGAGCCGATCAAAGAATATTTGCTGTTGACCCGATACGATCCGGAGAGGGTTAAGATAGGTGAAATGTTGAGCCTTGATGACGTTCAGGAAATATTGTCACTGGAATTATTGGGTATTATCCCCGAATCAAAATCAGTGCTGTCGGCATCCAATGCAGGGATTCCGGTGATTCTGGATGAAAAAAGCGAGGCGGGGCAAGCGTATGCCGATGTTGTTGCACGTTATCTCGGAGAAAAATTGCCGCATCGATTTCTCGAGGGTAAGCAAGGATTCCTCAGAAGGCTGTTTGGAGGTAAAAAATGAGTTTACTGGATTACTTCAGATTATCGAAACCGAAAACAGCATCGCTTGCCAAAGAAAGGTTGCAAATTCTGGTTGCGCATGAGCGACGTTCTCGCACTCAGCCTTCTTATTTGCCGCAATTGCAAAAAGAATTGCTGGAAGTTATCCGCAAATATGTCAATGTGGATCAAGATGCCATATCGGTCAATTTTGAACAAGATGAAAATCAGGAAACACTGGAATTGAATATCGTATTGCCTGATTATCAACAGACAGACAACAAAGCCGCCAGTAATTGAGTCGAATTAGACAAGGCGAGTGCCGAATGGCGCAGCGAAATATTTTTCTCGGGGTTCTGCTGCTGTGCGTGGTTTTTGTGGTTGCCGGTTGTAAAACCATTCCAACGCAAACACCGTCCGATACCATTGCTACAACGATTATTACCGATCCAGCGGTTAATCCGATCAGTGCTTCTGCAGACAATTTTAATATTCTTGGTAGAATTTCTATTTCCGATAAAGATCAGAGTTTTTCCGGTAGTTTCAGGTGGCGGCATTCGGAAAAAATTGATGAAATATTGCTTTTTACTCCGCTGGGCCAGGCTGTGGCGGAAATCACCAGAGATTCCGACGGCGTGCGCTTAATCACTTCAAAACTGGAAGCGTTTTATGCGGAAAATGTCGAATATCTGACGGAGGAGGTATTGGGATGGCGATTGCCGCTCAATGGTTTGCAATATTGGATTCAAGGGGCGCATTCACCCATTACGTCGGCAGAAAAAGATCTGGGACAGAATAACCAATTGATTGCGATTCGCCAGGATGGCTGGAGTATACACTACGCACGATTTGTCGCTGAAAAGTCGCGACCGGCTCCAATGCCCAAGCTGTTTCATTTGTATTATGACAATGAGCGCTTAAAGATACGGGTGATCGTCGACGAGTGGAACGTCCAGTACTGATTAATATTTGGATGAGTTAATTGATTTAATTAGTTTATGCATATTTTTCCGGCTCCTGCCAAGCTGAATCTTTTTTTGCATGTGATCGGACGAAAACCGGATGGTTATCATTTGCTGCAAACCGTGTTTCGGTTTTTGGATTTTTCCGATCAATTGGGTTTTGAGGTTCGCACCGATGGCTCAATTCAATTGCATAATCCGCTGCCAGGTGTGGCGATGGATAGGGATTTGTGCGTTCGCGCGGCCAAATTGCTACAACAAAAATCTGGAACCTTGCAAGGTGTCGATATTCACTATGTGCAAAAACAGATCCCGATGGGTGGTGGTTTGGGGGGCGGTAGTTCCGATGCGGCAACCACATTGTTGGCGCTGAATCGATTGTGGGAGACGAATTTTACTAAACAGGCATTGCTGGAATTAGGATTGCAGCTGGGTGCCGATGTGCCGGTTTTTGTTTTTGGACAAAATGCTTTTGCCGAAGGGGTAGGAGAAAAATTGCAAGCAATAGAGCTGCCGTCCGCATGGTATTTAGTGCTTGTTCCTCAGATACAGGTATCGACCGCGGAGATTTTTTCAAGTAACGAATTGACACGGAATACGATTCCGATCACAATACCGCCCTTTTCCATCCAGCAAGGTCATAACGATCTGGAGCCAGTCGTTTGTCGATCTTATCCTGAGGTGGCGAGATGTTTGCAGTGGTTAAAGCGGCTAGAAAATACTACAATAACCGCAATGAGCGGTTCTGGGGCCTGCGTGTTTTCCGAGTTTGGTACGGAACGGGAAGCAAAAGAGGCTTTAGAGCAAGTTCCTGCTGATATGAAAGGTTTTGTAGCAGAAGGCTTGTGTAGTCATCCGCTGTATCAATCGAGCGATTAAATTTTGGGGAGTCGCCAAGTGGTAAGGCACCGGATTTTGATTCCGGCATTCGTAGGTTCGATCCCTACCTCCCCAGCCAACTTTAGATTCACAGTGGATCAGAAAGTGTATCGCTGTAAGTAGTTCATTGTGTCAGGAGAGTACGATGCTCCTTTTTCCAGCTAACTAGCACAAAGAAATAACATGTCTTATGACAGTTTGATGGTTTTTACCGGCACCGCCCATCCGAAATTGGCGCAAGATGTTGTGAAGCATCTCAATATTCACTTGGGACGCGCTACTGTGGGGCGTTTCAGTGACGGTGAAATCATGGTGGAGATACTTGAGAACGTGCGAGGAAAGGATGTTTTCGTGCTTCAGTCCACTTGCGCTCCGACCAATGATAGCCTGATGGAAATACTGGTTATGGTGGATGCGTTGAAGCGCGCATCCGCGGGTCGTATAACAGCCGCGATTCCGTATTTTGGTTACGCACGACAAGACAGAAGGCCGCGTTCGGTGCGAGTTCCGATTACTGCAAAAGTGGTTGCCAATATGTTGACGACGGTGGGTATAGATCGATTGTTGACCATGGATTTGCATTCGGATCAGATTCAAGGATTCTTTGATATTCCGGTTGATAATATTTACGGCATGCCTATTTTGCTGGGAGATATTTGGAAACACGATTATCAGAATTTGATCGTTGTTTCTCCCGATGTTGGCGGTGTGGTTCGTGCACGTCATTTGGCCAAGCGCTTGGAATGCGATCTTGCGATTATTGATAAGCGGCGTCCAAAACCGAATGAAGCGAAAGTGATGAACATCATCGGCGAAGTTAAGGATCGAACTTGTGTAATCATAGACGATCTGGTTGATACCGCTAATACGCTGTGTGAAGCAGCAAAAGCATTGAAAGAGCATGGTGCTAAAACAGTTTTGGCTTATTCGACGCATGCCGTGTTGTCAGGCAAGGCGGTGGAGCGCATTCAAAATTCGGCGTTGGATAAGCTGGTTGTAACCGATACGATACCTTTGCGCGAAGATGCCATAGCATGCGATCGGATTTGCCAATTGAGTATTGCAAGTTTATTGGCGGAAACTATGTTGCGCATCAGTAACGAGAGCTCGTTAAGTTCGTTGTTTATGGAGTAATTTTTAACCGATTTGTTTGGTCGCGAACAAATCATTTTTATGGAGTCTGTACGATGAAAATTGAAATCAGCGCGGATATGCGCACATTGCAGGGAACGGGTGCGAGCCGCCGCCTGCGTCGTTCCGGAAAAGTTCCGGCGATTATTTATGGTGGCGATCAAGTGGCGCAGCCCATTGAAATGGATCATAACGATCTATTTCATAAACTCAAACTAGAAGCTTTCCATGCTTCCATTCTGACATTAAGTGTGGCTGGAAAGAAAGAGCCAGTTTTGTTGCGAGATGTTCAGATGCATCCGTATAAGCAACAAGTGCTGCATGTGGATTTTCAGCGTGTTGCTAAGGATAAGAAGATACATATGAAAGTTCCGTTACATTTTGTTAATGCGGAAATTTCTCCTGGCGTCAAAACATCCGGCGGCATAGTTTCACATATCATGACGGAAGTGGATATCAGCTGCTTGCCTGCTGACCTGCCTGAGTATATTCAGGTGGATTTGGCGAATATGGTCGCGGGACAAACGCTGCATTTAAGTGATTTGGTATTGCCCCAGGGTATAGAGATCGTTGCGTTGGGAAGAGGCGATAATGCAGCGGTAGCTACGGTTGTTATCCCACGTTCAGTTTTGACTGAGGAAGCTGCCGGCGAAGCTGCTGCTGAAAAGAAGTAACCAAACGATCGTAATCATTCTGATCTGTCGGGGCTTTTTTGTCCCGGCAGATTTTCTTTTTTTAAATTGATTGCTTTTTCATGAAGCTTATCGTCGGTTTAGGAAACCCAGGACAGGAATATGCAAAAACTCGGCATAATGCCGGTTTCGATTGGGTTGATCAGTTGGCGGATAGATTGCATGTAACACTTAAGCCTGAGTTTCGTTTTCATGGTTTGTGTGCGCAAGTGCGACGAGACGATACCGATCTGTGGTTGCTGGAGCCGCAAACTTACATGAATGCCAGTGGACGCTCTGTTGCGGCGTTATGTCAGTTTTATAAAATTCCGGTTGATAAAATTATCGTAGTTCATGATGAATTGGATTTGCCGCCTGGCATTGCAAAACTGAAGAAGGGCGGAGGTTTGGGTGGTCACAATGGTTTAAAGGATATTGCCGCCAAGCTGGGAACTCAGGATTTTTGGAGGCTACGCATCGGTATCGGCCATCCTGGTGAACGCGGTGCGGTAGTCGGTTATGTTCTGAATCCACCCAGAAAAGAAGAAGCTTTGTTGATCAATGAGTCGATTGAAAGAAGCCTGGAAGTTTGGCCATTGATTGCGCAAGGTGCTTGTGAAGCAGCAATGTTGAAATTGCATACCAAAGCATGAAATGACACCATTTTTAACGGGTAACGAATCATGAGTCTGAAATGTGGAATTGTGGGATTGCCGAATGTAGGTAAGTCGACACTGTTTAATGCGCTGACAAAAGCCGGCATTGCTGCTGAGAATTATCCCTTTTGTACCATTGATCCGAATGTCGGTATCGTTGAAGTGCCTGATCCGCGGTTGCAGAAACTTAGCGATATCGTCAAACCGCAAAAAACACAACCGGCCATCGTCGAATTTGTCGATATTGCTGGCTTGGTGGCAGGTGCATCCAAAGGTGAGGGATTGGGTAACAAATTTCTTGCCAATATTCGAGAGACCGACGGTATCGTCAATATGGTGCGGTGTTTTATTGACGATAATGTGGTGCATGTGGCCGGTAAGGTCGATCCGATTGCAGACATCGAAGTAATTCAGACCGAACTTGCATTAGCGGATCTTGCTACAGTGGAAAAAGTGTTACAACGTGAATCCAAAGTTGCCAAATCGGGTAATAAAGAAGCAATAAAATTGTGCGCACTGCTGGAGATGGTACAAATACATCTCAATCAAGGTAAGCCTGTAAGAACGCTGCAATTGGATAAAGAACAAAAGCATTTGCTGCAACCGCTTTGTCTGTTGACCGCTAAACCGGCCATTTACGTTGCCAATGTCAATGATCAAGGATTTGAGAATAATCCGCTATTAACGCGCGTACAAGAATATGCTGCCAATGAAGGCGCTCCTGTGGTGGTGATTTGTGCTGCTTTGGAAGCTGAAATCGCAGATCTCTCCGAAGAAGATAAGCAAATTTTTCTTGCCGACCTTGGATTGGAGGAACCGGGACTCAATCGCTTGGTACGTGCAGGCTATAATTTGTTAGGCTTGCAAACTTACTTTACTGCGGGAGTTAAAGAGGTCAGAGCTTGGACTATTCAAAAAGGCGATACTGCTCCACAGGCTGCGGGAGTGATTCATACTGATTTTGAGCGTGGTTTTATTCGTGCAGAAGTGATCAGTTTTAACGATTTCATTGCATGCAACGGTGAGCAAGGTGCCAAGGAGGCCGGAAAAATGCGCTTGGAAGGGAAGGAATATATAGTTAAAGATGGCGATGTGATGCATTTCCGATTTAATGTATAGCCGGAAGGCTGTAATACTACATAAACAGATAATTTATGAGTATATGTATTCTAGTCTAGTCGACTGTGCAACGAATGTTTTAATTTTCTTGAGTGTGAGTTATTAAAATAAACGAGCACTTCCCTATTTCTGGGAAAATATCGCATCAATAGAATCAATAAAGATTCAATAAAGATTCTGTTGTCAACAAATAGAACT
>DJMI01000011.1 GCA_002435335.1 Nitrosomonas sp. UBA6494 | reverse complement strand
GTAGTAACCGTGCAAAGGTCTCAAAATGATAGATAAATACTGATGTGTGTACGTTTCAATTGATGAATTCATATACAGAAAAACCATTGTCAATGCCGTTTGATGAGTAAATTACATTCTCCCTGGGTAGGCCCTATCATCGGCCATGCCACTGAAAACAGCGCGCGTATTTGGATTCGCGCCAAAGCTCCTGATGATCAAGGTGTTATCCCTTCGTCGAACAGTCGCACCATTGGCGTAATTACAGTGCTCGATGCTGCTGGGAAACCTGATCCCGATCAAACCTATTACTTCCGGTTGCGACGTGAATTTGATCGAACCGGCACTTTTTTGCTTGGTACGGAAGTTAATGCCGATTCATTGCAGAATAGCCAAGCAGTGTCTGCTATTGAAGTCAATCCGAGACTATCTCCGTTAATTCCAAATACAACCTATTACATTCGTGTCGGCGTGTTAATTGTCGATGATGGCTTTGATGATAATGTGATCGTTAATGACGGAGCGTTATTCAAGCACTTGCCGCCGCCAAGTGCTTGGTCGGATGCGTTAATGGAATTGCCGGAGCAAGAGTGCTGCGCCTCTTTCCGCACTTTCCCGCAATTTCCGCAATCGCGGCTTAGCTTTTTAATGGGATCATGCCGATATCCAGGCTTGCTGTTCAAGGCTAAAAAGTCCGACGCGATTTTTGCTCCGATGCAAAGAAAAATAGGCAATCAAAATTCGGAATCTCCGGTTCGATTTGTTCTTATGACCGGTGATCAGATTTATGCCGATTTGTTGAATCGAGTCATTCCTATAGGTCGTGCCGACAGTTATAAAGAATTTCAAGATCGATATATTGAGGCGTTCGGAAGTCCTAATTTACGCAAGCTGCTAAGCAGTATTCCTCATTACATGATTTTAGACGATCATGAAATTGAAGATAACTGGACGCAGGATCGCATCAACAAAGCGGAAACGCGTGCGCTTTTCAATCTTGCCATGGGAGCTTATATGAGCTACCAATGGAGTCACGGGCCGCGCAGCTACGATCGAAACTTGTTCTATCATTTCGATTGCGGTGGTTTTCCTTTTTTTGTTTTGGATACCAGGACGCAGCGCTTTCGCGATGATGTGATGGATGACTTGGCGGATAATCATTTGCTCGGTCGTCCATCGATCAATCCGTCGGATTACCCTTCCCAGTTGGATCATTTATGCAACTGGCTCATTAAGCAACAAAAAGAAAAAAACAACTCTCCGAAATTTATAGTAACACCGAGCGTGTTTGTGCCAAATGAAATTGCTACGGTGAAAAGCGATCAACACAAGAATACCAGTGATTCATGGGCGGCTTTCCCATCTACACGGCGGCGTCTTCTCGATACCTTGGTGGAACATCGGATTCAAAACGTTGTATTTCTGTCAGGCGATATTCATTGTTCTTGCATTGCCGAATTGCAGTTCAAGGGGTCGGAGGCGGCGGAAAGTTTAAAAGCTTTCTCGATTACTTCTTCCGCGTTTTATTGGCCTTTTCCCTTTGCTGACGGCAATCCGTCGGATTTTGTGCATGATTCCGCAAAACAAGGCGACACCTTTTATTTGTCAAATAGCCGATTTGCACTGAATAAACTCAGAATGGATTATATAGCCTCTCATTTTTGCCAGGACGATAATTTCTGTCAGATCGACTTGGATTACGAAAAGCATGAATTGACCGTTCAATTTTTTGGTAAAAACGGCGAGCCGCTAAAAACCAGAAATACGGACGGTGTTGAAAATTTAATGGTAAAAACGCTAAGGTTGGCCTGAAAAAAACGCTCAATAAACGATCAAATTGATCGTCATTATTAAGCAAAGAAACCCGAGTTACTTTTTAGCAACGCGATTCCATCATGACAGGCAAAAGCATTACAAATCAATTAACTTGAATTAATCTATTGAATACATCATGAAAGAAGAAGAGACACAGAAAGAAAGTTGGGAAAGAAATTTAATCGAAAAAATTTCATTAAACACCATTCGTGAGCAACGCAAGGCTCGCAATTGGGGAATATTCTTTAAATCGATTACTTTCATTTATCTGTTTATCCTATTGTTTTATGCATTAGGCTGGATTGATGACGGAAAAGTACGATTGTCCGACAAACATACCGCCTTAATCGAATTAAGCGGCATGATAACAGCCGACAGCATCAATAGTAGCGCCGACAAAATCAACACGAGCTTAAGATCCGCATTTGAGGACAAAAACACCAAAGGGATCATTTTGCGTATCAACAGTCCCGGTGGCAGTCCGGTGCAAGCAGGGCAAATCAACGACGAAATTACTCGCCTGCGCGCCAAATATCCCGAAATACCTCTTTATGCGGTAATCGGCGATATTTGCGCATCGGGTGGTTATTATGTTGCGGCAGCGGCGGNNGAAGTGCATGAGCAATTCATACGGGTCGTTAAACAAGGCAGAGGAGAGCGCTTAAAAGATTTGCCGGAAATATACAGCGGTGTTGTATGGACTGGGCAGAAAAGCATCGAATTGGGTCTGGTCGACGCGATGGGTAGTGCTGAATATGTTGCCCGTGAAATCATTGGCGCCGAAAGCCTGGTTGATTTCTCGCCGCGGGAAGGTTTCTCGGATATTTTTACCAAACGCTTCAGCCAAATTGTTTTCAATCTGCTGATGCAACAGGAATGGATGTTGAAATAATAGTGTATTAGTGGCAATAAAAAAGCCCAATC
>DJMI01000010.1 GCA_002435335.1 Nitrosomonas sp. UBA6494 | reverse complement strand
TTAATTCCTGTACAAGCCAATTCTATTTATGCATCTATTGTAGTCGATGCGGATTCAGGTGCTGTTTTACATGAATCGAATGCAGATGCAAGCCGTTACCCGGCTTCTTTGACCAAAATGATGACGTTATATTTGTTGTTTGAAGCTTTGGAGCAACGCAAAATGACTTTGGATACACGCATGAAAGTTTCTGCTCATGCAGCTTCAATGCCTTCGACCAATATTCATTTACGCACCGGGGATAGTATTAGCGTGCGAGAAGCGATTCCCGCTTTAATCGTGCGTTCCGCCAACGATGTAGCCGCCGTTGTCGCTGAAGCATTGGGAGGTAGCGAAACGCAATTCGGTAACATGATGACCGACAAAGCGAGAAAACTGGGAATGCATTCCACAACATTTCGCAATGCCTCCGGTTTGCCGAACAGCGCACAAAAAACGACCGCGCGCGATATGGTCAAACTATCAACACGATTGATAAAAGATTTTCCAAAATACTATCATTATTTTTCCACTCAATCATTTAGTTACAAAGGAGTAACCTACAACAGCCATAATCGTATGGTGCGCAATACGCCCGGAGTGGATGGTTTAAAAACGGGATTTATCCGCGCTTCCGGGTTTAATGTGGCAACATCCGCCAAACGTGGCAATCGCCGCGTCATCGCCGTAGTAATGGGCGGTCATACGGCTGCAGCACGTGATCAACATATGGCACAATTATTGGAGCGAAGCTTTAATCAGATGGGGCGCACATCCCAGATTGCACAGGCCAACAAAGATAATCGCCAAACAAAAGCAAATGCAGTAACGGCTGTTTCTAACACCAGCACACGAAAAATTAACAATGAAGTTGTCGTTGCTCATGCAACAAACAGAGCGAAAACTGAAGTATCAACACCAAAAGCGACTAATCCAAACTCTAATGGTTGGGCAGTACAAATCGGTTCTTATCAATCGTTCGATCGAGCACATGCGAATGCACAAGCAGCTCTACGCTGGGCTTCAGGAGAAGTAACCGTAACAGAAGTCGGGGTCAGCAATCGCACATTCTATCGCGCCCGTCTGAGCGGCATGCAAGAAAAACAAGCGCGCAACGCTTGCCAGAATCTGGTGCGTCAAGGCATGGAGTGCCTGGTTGTGCGTTCGTAATAAACAGCTTTAGACAATTCTACTGAGGCTGAACACGCCACGGAGCGATACTGTGTTGTGTAACCAATCTGTGCTTGCTAATTTTCACATCGTCAAAATCAGCTTGCTCATGAGCATTAATCCGATAAACACCTGATGCCACATAAATTTTGATATACCCATCGGCTACGGCAATATGATGATTGCCGCTTTTGTTTTTTTCAATGCTGAATCGGGTACCAAAATCTTTAATAATTGCATTATCGACTTTTACTTCGAGTTTTTCCGTAGCGTCTTTCTTAATATCAAAATACACACTGCCCGCAAACAATTCGGCTTGCAAAGGTTGCCCTTCTTTTATCGCGACCGAGCTATTGATCGCCAGAACCATTTCAATATCCGGTGAAATAGCGGCTGTTAGTTGTTGTTCCGATTTTGTTTCATAAAAACGAATACTGGGTGCTTTACCGAAATACCAAGTCATAAGACCCAGGGCAATACAAATCCCCATAATGGTACAATGCACCAAAAAGCGTCGCCAACTGAAGGTAAAAACAAAAGGTTCTATAACGGGAGGTTCAGGTTCTTGCATTTCTTAGAAGATTGAAAAAATTCACAACTTCAGCAGTGCACTCATTATATATCGAGTTCTGTATTTTTATGCGCTGTGCTAAATTAGCTTCAATACGAGAAGATTTTCGAATGTAGCGCACAGTATAAAGACAGCCAAAATCTCCATACGTATAGCCAACTGCTATTTGCGATCAATTTGGATTGAAGACAAACTGACTCCGGATTGAAACCAGCGTTGAATAACATACTCATAAAATTGCTGATTTCTAAGTACTGTTATTGCCGAAAAAAACTGCTTACCGCGTTCGGTGAATAATACATACCCCAAATCAAGTGAATTATTTGCTTCGTTCGGAAAACCGATTTTTGTCGGCTTCCCGCAATAAAATAAGCGAGTATGCTTACCGAATCCTTTTTTAACGAAGCCTTGCGTATCGAATTCTATTAAACCCAATGCTGCAAGTCGTTCTAATCCAGATAGCGTCAAACCTTGCTGCTTATATACTTCATCACGTATATCAAAGATCAAGGGTAAAGGATCACCCTGCACCCAAACGAACTGACACAATACTTTAAACAGTTGCTCGTCGTCATAGGCAATATTAGGCAGCTGCTCGCTTTCTAATTTAATTTTCTGGACGCTTCTTACATCAGCGGTAATGTATCGCAAGAAATCCGCAATGAGATCGCTGATCGCCATAGCGGTTTATTTATTTGCCGAAATATCAATTCGATCGGAAGATTTCTCAGACGAGCTTTCCATTGTTTGAACCTCCGGCACGACTGCGACTTCAACCTCTTTCTCTTGCTTCATTGCCTTACCCTTCGATTCTGATTTAGCCTTTTTTTCACGAGACTTTATTTCCTTGTGAATTTCCTGAAGAAAAGTTTCGTTATCTTTACGCTGCTTCTCGCTTTTATACCACGATATACACGTAATTGAACCCATAATAATCAGAACAATACTTAACATATCGGCGCCGTCAAAAAAAAGAAAAACAACGCCGGTCGATATAGCAAAAGCCCCTAGTAATGCAGTCAACAACCACAATTTTGAGCCGGGATTCCCGCTTCGTTTACTCCATGCTTCAAGATTGTCACGCGTTGAATTCAATTCTTCGTCGGTCCATTTTTTCATGCTCATTATTGCAAAATCTCCATCTAAAACTATTACTTTTGAAGTGTAAAATAAAAAAGGCACCTTGCGGTGCCTTTTTTGTCAATTCAACTTATTTTAGAAGTTGTGACGCATACCAACTGACCAGGTATTGCTATCTCTGAAGGTCGTATTAGTACCGTCAATCATAGCACGCTGATATCCACCGAATAAGCTAGAACGTCTGCTCAAGTTATGAATAACACCAACTGTAAAGCTGCTGACACGGCGACTATCAGCACCTCCAGCCACTGCACCACCACCAATACCGCTTGCATGTGTCATACCGCCTTGTGCGACAAAACTGGTATTACCCCAGTCATATTTACCACCGGTAAACCAGACATTACCGTCGCCACCCAAATTCATCGCTGAATTACACTGTGAGCGCGAATCACCCAAACCAGTTGCCGGATTACCCAATTGAGCGGCATTGGTACAAGTTGCGGCACCCACTGCATTGTTAATATTTTCATACTGACCACTCAGTGTGAAATTCTGATAATTCCATGAAGCACCACCACGCCAGACATGCTCATTATTGGTTAAACCCATTGCAGTTCTTTGACGTGTGCTGATATTATCACGAGAATATCCACCAAATACAGCTACGTTGTGACCTTGGTATTGTGCATCATATTTACCCGCAATCTGAAAATCCCATTCACCATCTTCACCGCCGGAATTAGATTGGCTTCCGGCAAAACTGCTACTAGCTGCAATGACATTGGCCGGATCCAAGCGATTAGAATCACCAGGCATCAAAATACCAGCAAAGCTAAAACCTTGAACTTNNCGACCGAATTTAACTTCACCCCAGTTGTCGTTAGCTAATGCAACCCAACGTTCCCGAGCAACACCTAGAGCGCCGCTACCGGTACTAAATCCGTATTCAACGTGTGCTTTTGCTTTCAAACCAGCACCCAGATTTTCGGTAACATGCATACCCATTCTTGA
>DJMI01000134.1 GCA_002435335.1 Nitrosomonas sp. UBA6494 | reverse complement strand
CAATTTTAAACCGGTATCAACACTGTAGATCATCCTGCGACCGCCGCGCGCGCAATTTCGAATAATTCGAAATTCAACAAGCCGTGGGATCCTTTGAATGTTTTTGCAAAAAACGGGAAAAGACCACCAGGCAGCTAGATTCTGAATCAAATTGCCGCTTCTCAAAAATGCAACGTTGCATCATTGGAAAGTGAAGTTTGATTACACCTTCATCGACGACGTTCATGTATCCATTCAATAAGTGCTTCATCTATGCGCGTTTGCCAACCGCTACCGGTGGCACGAAACGAATCAACCACTTCACGTGATAAGCGGATAGTGATTCGTTCTTTAGTTGCGACGGCACGCGAACGACCTACCCGTTTCAATTTCGCAAACTCAGCATCAGTTATTGGCAAAGCATCGGGATCTGACATTGCAGCCTTGGTAATAGCTTCATCTTCTTCCGTTGTCGGCCATATTGTCCCTGGTTTAAGCTTTGGCATAGATTTCAATCTCACGTTTGTTAGTTTTTCTCAGGCTGATAATTCGGCGAGTATCTGCACGATCAACAAAAACCACGAAGAACAAGCGCATATCAATATATCCGATACCACACATTCTTTGTTCGCCATAATTCTTGCGGTTATCAATCCAAATCACCGCCGTATCCCATTCAAATTGATCCGCCAACGCCATCGATACGCCATGTTTGGTTATATTGACAGCATCTTTGGCGGGATCAAATGTGATTCTCATGTAAATTATTGTACGTACAAGAATAATCTTTATCAAATAATTTCTGTATGCACATTTGGCAAGATCACCGGTAACGTTACCGGTGACACCATAGCGGATAGAATCGCGCAATCTGGAGCAAGCGAAAAGACGCAACACATGGCTGCGCAATTGCTAAGTAAAGATAAGGCTTCCGCAGAAACCGCAGAGATAGCAGCACAAAAAGCCGGATTTGGTAATCCTGAAACGTACCGCCAAGCCAAGCAAGTAATCGAACAAGGCGCAGAATCACCTATCGAAAA
The DNA here is from genome assembly GCA_002435335.1 of Nitrosomonas sp. UBA6494. GTDB lineage: Bacteria > Pseudomonadota > Gammaproteobacteria > Burkholderiales > Nitrosomonadaceae > Nitrosomonas. Next base: position 5,854 of record DJMI01000134.1, on the reverse strand, counting down.
GATTGATTCAATCCTCAATGGCACGACGCTGCACAAATGATAAACCGGTAGCGTTACCGGGTTTATTAGCGAAAAGCAGCGCTATCTATGCTTCTTTAATGCCACGGCTTGCCATTTCTGCACGATCTAACCTGCTGGCCACTGCTAGACTAAATTCTGCGCCTTCGCTGGCTATCGCAAAAATTGATTCGAAAGCCTTGTTAATATCAGTCATATCAGTAATGCCATCGGTCGCCTGACCACAAATTAAGCTGATTCCGTGAAAAAGTGATTCGATTTTGTATAGATCAGAGAATGTAAAAGAAATCGTTTTTTTTTCAGGTTATCTGACGAGCTTTCGGTTTTTGCAGATGCGTTGATTTGAATCTCTTGCATGTTTTTTCCTCAATAAAATTTTAAGTTATGTTGTAACCCCAGTGTAACCCAGAAAACAATATTTTGGCTTTAATCATTCATAACTAATTGATTTTATTGCGCCCTGAACACGAATCGAACGTGCGACCTACCCCTTAGGAGGGGGTTGCTCTATCCACTGAGCTACCAGGGCAATCTGAGCATTTTACGCTAATAAACGCATTCAGAGACCCCTAACATGCAATCTAATTTTTAGGCAATAACACCCACATTTTTCCCGATTGCTTCATTTTTCCAGCCTGAACCCCGGCTTCATGCCCAAATCCCCAAAAAAAATCGGCACGTATTCCACCCTTGATAGCACTACCCACATCTTGTGCCACCATTAATCGATTTAACGGCTTATCGGTATTAGGCCATGTTGTCGCCAAAAAAACAGGAGCGCCTTGCGGTATTGATTGCGGATCGATAGCAATGCTGCGACCCGCAGTCAGTGGGACTCCAAGCGCACCGATTGGCCCTGTCAGTCCCGACGGCAATTCGCGAAAGAACACATAGCGTGCATTCTGTTGCAACAATTCGGGTAATTTGCCGGGATTCTGCTGCCCCCACTGCTTGATACCTTGCATCGAAGCCTTTTCCAAAGGTAAATCGCCGCGCTGAACCAAAATCCTGCCGATCGAATTATACGGATAGCCGTTTTGATCGGCAAAACCGATTCTCATCGTTTCCCCATCATCAAGTACGATCCTACCGGAACCTTGTACATGCAAGAAAAACAACTCAACCTCATCTTCCACCCACAGCAACTCATAACCGTTCAGAAGCTTCGGATTATTCATGATTTCTGCGCGAGTATAATAAGGAATCACTTTGCGTCCATTCAGACGTCCTCGCAAATTTATTCCTTTAAGCTCCGGATAAGCAGCCCCCAATTCAATTGTTAACAGTTCGTCAGGAGCAGCATAAATAGGATAGCGATAGCGACTGGACGGTTTACGACTTCCACGCAGCAGCGGTTCGTAATAACCGGTAATCAATCCTTCAGTAGTGTTATCGGTATTGATGACTTGATACGGTACAAATTGTGATTCGAAGAATTTTTTTATTATGGCGCTATTTGGACTTTGCAGCGCCGACGCCGAACGGCAAACTGCATTCCAAGTTGTTCGCTTGCTCAAAGCTATACAGCTATTCAAAAATGCCTGCCAAGCGGGCACTAAATCGTCCCCAGACCACCCCTTCACCTCAGACCATTGCACGCGTTTATGGATCGACTTCGTCAGTGGCTGCTCAGGTGGCGGCGACGGAACAACGCCCCCTCCCGCCGATTGGCTTGACGGTGGCACTACGGGACTGATCGTCGTTGAAGCACAAGCGGAAAGTATAAGCGAAATAACTATGGCCGCAAAACTGGATTGGTTTTTCATGCGTTTTTGATTAAAGTAGCGACTTAATTACTAACAGGATAACAGATCAAATTATGTGGTTACTTATAGTCGAAGCAGCAGTGGCATTGAGTCTATTTCTTTTTATTATCTGGTGGACCATGTTTTCCGGCAAGAAAAAGAAAAACGACAAAAACCAAGATAAATAACGTTAAATAATTTTTCCGGCATAGCATCCTCATTACACGGGATTATCGATATCGACGAATTGATGCCGAATGCCATATTGTTGCGCAATATAATCACCCAGCGCTTGCACGCCGTAACGCTCAGTCGCATGATGCCCGGCAGCAATAAATCCGACACCGGATTCTCGTGCTGCATGAACATTATGCTCGGAAGCTTCGCCAGTTATATAAACATCGACCCCCTGTGCAATTGCAGCATCGAAATAATTTTGCGCCCCACCGGTACACCACGCAATCGTCCGAATAGTTTTATCCGGATCACCGATCATCAAAGGACGGCGCAATAGCGTTTGCGTAATTTTTTCCCTCAATGCATCCAGAGTCATGGCTTCAGGAAGCTCTCCGCGCACCATAATATCCTGTCCGCCGAATCGTCCGGTTTCAATAAATCCCAATTTCTTTCCCAACAATACGTTATTGCCGAATTGCGGATGCGAATCCAACGGTAAGTGATAAGCATACAAATTGATCCGGTGATTCAACAACAAAGCAATACGACGGCTTTTTATTCCCGTTATGCGCAAATCCTCACCGCGCCAGAAATAACCGTGATGCACCAAAATAGCATCGGCATCCGCGGCCACAGCCGCCTGCAACAAATCCAGCGATGCAGTCACACCACTGACAATCGATCGAATTTGATCGCGCCCTTCCACTTGCAGTCCATTTGGGCAATAATCATGGAAACGGGATATATCCAGCAATTGATTCAGGTGATTTTCAAGTTCATCTCGATGCATTGGTATTCTCCTTGGCGGCATATACTACACTGCCTACAATCGCTGCCGAAACGATATTTTTGGAGTATCACACCTTGATCTACAGACTCTGGTTGTTTTTTGCACAAACAGCAACTGTTTTACTGGCTATTTTTTTCGTTGTATCCACACTACGTCCCGATTTGTTGTCATGGCGACCACGCGGCGAAGTTGTCACCATCACTGAGGTTGCACCTCCCGTAATCGCTGATAGACCGGATAGTTTTGCCAAAGCGGCGGAAATTGCCATGCCATCGGTTGTTAACATATTCACCAGCAAAGAAATCAAGGAATTAGCCCCACCATTACTGAATGATCCTACATTTCGTCGTTTTTTTGGCGACCAGTTCGAATCCAAGCCAAAGCGAACTTTTAGCTTAGGCTCCGGCGTCATTGTCAGTCCCAGCGGCTATATCCTGACCAATCATCATGTTATCGAGACTGCCGACGAAGTTGAAGTGGCATTGATTGACGGCAGAAAAGCCAAGGCAAAACTGATCGGGTCTGATCCCGAAACCGACTTGGCCGTCCTAAAAATTAATCTAAAGAACGTACCTGCAATGGTATTCGGTCAATCGCAGCACGTTAAAGTAGGTGACGTGGTACTGGCATTGGGAAATCCCTTTGGCGTCGGTCAAAGCGTCACTATGGGAATAGTCAGTGCCCTCAGTCGAAGTGGGGTTGGAATCAATACATTTGAAGATTTCATTCAAACCGATGCAGCAGTTAATCCGGGCAATTCCGGCGGCGCACTGGTCGATACTTCCGGCAATTTGATTGGCATCAACACAGCCATCTACTCGCGTAGCGGCGGATCACTCGGCATCGGCTTTGCCATTCCCATCCATGTCACCAGCCAAATCATGGAAAAAATCATCCAATCCGGCAGCGTCATTCGCGGATGGCTAGGTGTCAGTATGCAAGATTTAACCGAAGAACTTGCCGAATCATTCGGCTTCGAAAACTTATCCGGTGCATTGATAGCCAGCATTCTGAAAGACGGCCCCGCAGACAAAGCCGGCATCAAACCAGGTGACATCTTGATCGCCATTGAAGGTAAGCCGCTAAAAAATTCCTCGGAAACACTGAATTTAGTCGCCGCCTTATCACCCGGCGATACCGTAACCGTCACCGTGGTTCGCAGCAAACAGGAAAAATCGTTCCCGGTGAAAGTCGGTGTACGACCAAGACAACGCTAATTCAACACACAATCATTATTTTTAACGATAAACCATGAAAAATTTGTTACTCGGCAACGGACTTCGGAGTGTGATCGCGCAGTGGTTCAGTGCCAATATCCTCGCGCTGGGGCGGGAAATGCGCCTGTCATACCTACCTCCGCTAATGGTTTATGTTGCAGCAGGAATTTCAGGACTCACCGGTATCGTGGGTACGTTCTACGTCAAAGAAAAACTTGGGCTATCCGCTGAATTTCTAGCCATGTTGGGCTTCTGGATGATGCTGCCGTGGGCGATCAAAATGCCTTTGGGACATCTAGTTGATTTGATTTGGCGTTGGAAGGGATTGCTGGTTTATTTAGGTGCAAGCCTGATCATGCTGAGCCTATTGATCATGATCGGATTGTTGGGTCACACCGAAGCAATGGCCGAACTGGCGCCGATTGAAACCTGGTATATCGTGTCGGCGCTGCTGGCTCCGATCGGTTATGTACTGCAAGATGTAGTTGCCGACGCAATGACCGTCGAAGCGGTTCCGCGCGTCGACGAAAACGGTCAGAAATTGGAACCGGAAAAACGCAAACTCATGCACGTCACGATGCAAACCTTGGGGCGCGTTGCCATCATTGGCGGCGGTGTGCTGGTTTCTGTCGCCAATGTGTTCTTATTGCGCGACACCGGCTCATTGCCGGAGGCGGAAAAAGAAGCGGTATATTTATTAGTTTATCAATTGGCATTGATCATTCCTTTCATCTCGGTTTGTGGCGTAATATTCGCCGCCTGGTTGCAACGGCAACAACGAAAGCGCTTTCTCGCCCAAGGCCATAGCCGGGAACACGTCGAAAAACTGCTAGGCATGCACGCTGAAACACCGGCAATCAATTGGTGGATACTCGGCGGCGGTCTGGCTTTCACCGCGATGTCGCTCGGCATCGGCATCAGCGGCATCTCCGGCGGCGAAGAAATTGTATTCATCGTGTCCATGACGATCATCATTTTCTTGATGTGGCAACTGACCGGAGAACTAGAGCCGGAAGCACGCAATGTATTGGTCGGCACCGCTATCATGATTTTTGTTTTCCGCGCCATTCCGACACCCGGTGCAGGAGCTACCTGGTGGATGATCGACGAACTGAATTTCGATCAGCAATTCCTCGCCGTGTTGTCGCTGGTCGGTGCGGTATTGACGCTGTTCGGCATGTTTATTTTCCGCCGCTTCATGGCGGAACGCTCGATTGCATATGTTATTGTTTTCCTGACAATAGCAGGCACTTGCTTATCGTTACCGATTATCGGCATGTATTTCGGCCTGCACCAATGGACTGCCACAATAACCGGTGGTGTTGTCGATGCGCGTTTTATCGCGCTGATTGATACCGCGCTGGAATCGCCGCTCGGACAAATTGCCATGATACCGATGCTGGCCTGGATCGCCAATTCAGCACCGGAAAAGCTCAAAGCGACTTTTTTTGCCGTGATGGCTTCGTTCACGAACCTCGCGCTATCAGCCTCTCAACTGGGCACCAAATATCTCAATCAAATATACGAAGTCAAGCGCGAAGTCAAAGATACCGCAACGGGATTGATCACAACACCAGCCGATTACAGCGAATTAGGAGATCTACTGATAACAGTCACGCTAATCGGCTTTGTTTTACCACTGATCACGATTTTGATTGTCAAACACACACGCTTCCGAACTGCTTAGCAGTTCGGAAGCAAAATCAGGACATTTTTAGTACACATGTCCTATAAAAAAAGGACAAATGTACTATTTTATTTTTTTACTTAAGCAATATACTTAGTCGTCCCTGAAAAATGTCGTCAACAGTTAGTATATTTTGTGGTTAATAATGTTTTTCTATTTCTTATGAGAATAACTCTCATAAATTGAAATTTACATCATCAAATTGGCACAATTTGCATAT
>DJMI01000077.1 GCA_002435335.1 Nitrosomonas sp. UBA6494 | reverse complement strand
TGGATCAGTTGGAAGATTTGATTTTTGTCATTGCGGATGTGCATGATCCGATTTCCAACACCGACGAATCGGGCGATTTTTACTTGAGCGCGAATCATGTAACGCCGCTGATTCAATTTGATTTCGATTTGAAAGAGATTTTTCCAGATACGGTATCCGATCTTGAAGATTTGCGTTTCGATCGTCACAGTATCACCCGATTGGCTAATAACGCCGTTAGTTTAATAAGCATTTATCAAGCCGGATGGTAGTTGTAACAATTTTTTTATGATGTATTCATAATACTGTTTCCATTTTCTTGAATTTGCTTTTTTTATCCCCATTTCCGCTTCAATGGAGGATGAAAGAAATGACAGCAGTTCGTGTGCCGGCAGTTGCCGGCTTGTTCTATCCCGCTGAGGCGGTGAAACTGAAGCAGGATATTCAGTACTTATTGCGGCATGCGGAGGCGCATGATGTTAAGCCGAAAGCATTGATCGTGCCGCATGCAGGTTATATTTATTCAGGTGCTATTGCCGCAACGGCTTATGCCTGTTTGAATTCTGTTGCGTCAGTGATCCGGCGCGTGGTATTACTCGGACCTGCGCATCGCGTAGCGGTTCAAGGCTTGGCGTTGCCAACTGTGGATGCGTTTGAAACCCCGCTTGGCAGGGTAAAGTTGGATACTGACCTTGTTCGCACTATTGCGCATTTGCCGCAAGTGACCGTTAACAGCGACGTGCATGTTCTTGAGCATTCATTGGAAGTACAACTGCCGTTTCTGCAAAGTGTACTAGATGAATTTACCCTGTTGCCACTGGCGGTTGGTATGGTAACAGCGGACGCTGTGGCCGAGGTACTGGAGCTTGTGTGGGGTGAAGAAGAAACATTGATTGTGATCAGTAGCGATCTTTCTCACTACTTACCATACCCTGTCGCGCAAATCAAAGACGCTGACACCGTTCGCTCGATATTACAACTGAAGCAACTTGCGCATCATGATCAGGCGTGCGGTGGTATTCCGATCAATGGTTTGATTCTTGCCGCACAACGGCATCGATTAACACCAAAGTTGCTTGATTTGCGCAATTCCGGTGATACTGCGGGATCTCGGGATCAAGTGGTCGGTTACGCTGCGATTGCATTGAGTGCAGGAGGTGATTGTGATGTCAACTGAGAAAAATCAGCAAGGCGTGTTGTTGTTACGGATTGCACGTGCTGCTATTTCGCGCGCGTTGCAGGTGCCTTGTGCACAACCGCAAGTCGCGGATAATGAATCTTGGCTTTACAAGCCGGGTGCGACATTTGTGACACTGACGCAATCAAACGAGTTGCGAGGTTGTATCGGTTCTTTGCAGGCTTATTGCCCATTAATCGAAGATGTGAGAAACAACGCAGTTTCGGCCGCATTACGCGATCCACGGTTTATGCCGTTGACAGCGATTGAATTGAGCGATGTTGCTATCGAAGTTTCTTTGCTGTCTGAGCTGAAGTCGCTCAACTTTTCTTGCGAAGGTGATGCCTTGGCACAATTGCGTCCAGGAATCGATGGTGTTGTTTTTGAATACGGCCATCATCGCAGCACTTTTTTACCCCAAGTTTGGGAGAGTCTGCCGCAATCACGGCAGTTTCTTGCGAAGCTGAAGTTGAAAGCGAAATTGCCGGAGAGTTTCTGGAGTGAAGGGATTATATTGTCCCGGTATACCGTCAGTAAATGGCGAGAAACCGATCTAACCGAGGAGTATACNNATTCAGTGCGATTTATGCCCGCGCGATTGCAAATTGCATGAAGGGCAGCGCGGCGCCTGCTTTGTGCGGGGGCGTGCCGGCGATGTCATGGTGCTGACGACATACGGACGATCTTCCGGTTTTTGCATTGATCCGATCGAAAAGAAACCATTGAATCATTTTTATCCCGGCAGTAGCGTGCTGTCATTTGGCACCGCGGGCTGTAATTTGGCTTGCAAGTTTTGTCAAAATTGGGATATTTCCAAATCGCGAAGCTTTGATAAGTTATTGGATCAAGCCAGCCCCGAAGCGATTGCGCGTTGTGCGGAAAAATACGGTTGCAAGAGTGTGGCATTTACTTATAACGATCCGGTGATTTTCGCCGAGTATGCGATGGATGTGGCCGATGCTTGTCATGCCAGAGGCATCAAAACGGTCGCGGTAACTGCTGGCTACATTCATGAACAGCCGCGCCGTGACTTTTTCGCCAAAATGGATGCTGCCAACGTAGATCTCAAGGCATTCACCGAGTCGTTTTATATCAAACAAACGGGGTCGCACCTGCAACCAGTATTGGATACTTTGCGCTATTTAGCTCACGAAACTGAGGTTTGGTTGGAATTAACCACGCTACTGATTCCCGGATTGAACGATTCAAGTGTGGAAATTAGTGCAATGAGCGATTGGATTGTTAAAAATCTCGGAGCGGATGTGCCGTTGCATTTCAGCGCATTTCATCCAGATTACAAATTGGATGATATACCGTCGACACCGGTTGAGACGTTGATACGTGCCCGTGCTATCGCACTGGATGCAGGGTTGCGCTATGTTTATACTGGGAATGTGCATCATATCGAGGGTGATACGACCTATTGTCCCTCATGCGGCAGCGAGCTGATTGTGCGCGATTGGTACGAAATTAAGCAATATAACCTGACGGAGAGTGGTCACTGCAAAAATTGTAATGCCGTGATCGCGGGTCGGTATGGTGCATTTGCCGGTCAATTCGGTAGACAAAGAATTCCTGTTCGGATCGGTGCGACAGCATGACAGAAGTAATAATTCCTGCCGATTCTGTAAACTTGCATGGTCAATTAACATTAGTGCCCGATGCGACAGGCGTGGTATTGTTTGCACACGGCAGTGGAAGCAGTCGTTTTAGTCCCAGGAATACTTATGTGGCCAATGTATTGCAACAACGAGGTATCGGTACGTTGCTGTTTGATTTGCTGACTCATGCTGAGGATCAGAATTACGCAACGCGTTTTGATATTGATTTATTAACGCAGCGTTTGCTAGCAGCGACAGCTTGGTTGTCTGATTGTTCAGCAACAAAGTTTCTGAAAATCGGCTACTTTGGTGCCAGTACGGGTGCGGCTGCAGCATTGCGTGCAGCGGCAAGCAAAGGTAATGAAATTTCAGCCATCGTTTCCCGTGGTGGGCGCCCCGATTTGGCTGGAGAGCTTGCCTTAAGTCAAGTAACTGTACCGACACTGCTTATTGTCGGAGGCAATGACTATGGTGTGATTGAATTGAATAACCAAGCTTATGCATTGATGAAATGCAGAAAAGAAATAGTGCTTGTGCCAGAAGCGACACACCTATTTGAAGAACCAGGTACTTTACAGTTGGCCGCTCAGCACGCTGCTAACTGGTTTGGAATTTATCTGCAGTAAATAGGTATGTTGATTTGTTAAGAAAAAAGCCCTCGTTTGGGGCGAAGGCTTTTTTTGCAATACGATTGGATAGGTCGATTTATGTTAGAAGCCAAGGCTTGCCAATAAATCGTCAACCTGGTCTTGGTTGCATACGACATCCGTTCTTTTCTCAGGATTAGTAACTGGACCGTTCATGAGACCTTCTTCCTCACTGGAGACTTTCTTGGCAGGAACGTTTGCAAGCAGCAAATCCAGCAAATCTTTTTCCAGACTTTGCACCATGTGCGTGATTTTCTTGATTACCTGACCGGTGAGATCCTGAAAATCCTGCGCCATCATGATTTCCATCAATTGTGTATTGGTTGTACTGGTATGCTCAGGAACTTTATCAAGATATTGCAGGGTATCGATGAGCAGGTTTTTAAATAGTTCGGTATCGGGATTGGCTTGTTGCGTTTCCAGTGCTTGTTTCCATTGCTCGGACAGGCGGACGGCACCGTCAGAAAGCTTTTCTTGAATTGGCATGGCAATTTCTGTGGCATTAAGCGTGCGTTCGGCAGCTTGTTCGGTTTTGGTTGCCACATAAGATAGTTTGTCCTGTGCTTCGGGCACTTCGCTTGCAATTGATTCTAATCTTTTGTCGTAACCGAGTTCACGTAAACTATCGTGCAAATTTCGCGTTAGTTGACCAATTTGATCAATCACTTTCTTATCGGTATCTAATAGTGATTCTTCATTAATGGTGTTTTCGTTTACTGGTGTGAGTATCTGAGTGGTCTCAGCCAGCTGAATGGTTTTTGGAGAATCATCGGAAACTTGGGGTTGCTCGGATTCTTCCAGTTTTGCTTTCATAAGACGTTTTGTACTCATATCAAATCCATCATGTTGTTATGAAAAAGTGGGAGTTAAGCTTTAACAGCAATTTTTGCTTCCATATTCTGAAAAATTTTATTTAATTTTTCTTCCAATACCGCTGCTGTGAATGGTTTAACTATATAACCGCTGGCACCGGCTTGGGCAGCAGCTACAATGTTTTCTTTTTTTGCTTCAGCGGTTACCATGAGCACTGGAATGTTTTTCAGTGCTTCATTGGCGCGAACATTTTGCAGCATCGTCAAGCCATCCATATTTGGCATATTCCAATCAGAGACTATAAAATCAAAATTGCCGTCTTGCAGCTTGCGTAAAGCAACAGCGCCATCTTCAGCTTCATCAACATTGACAAATCCAAGTTCTTTCAGCAGATTTCGGACTATTCTACGCATGGTAGAAAAATCATCTACAACTAAGAATTTCAAATTTTTGTCAGGCATTCTTTTCTCCATAAATAACTTACTGCACTATCCAAGCACTCAATCGATTAATTGATTTGCATAATGTGATCTTCAATTTCCTGTTGCTTTTACGGTCAGATATGGTGAAAGTTTAGGTTTAAATTGCTGAAGTGTTGCTGATTAACAAATAAAAGAATCTGATTTGATCAGAATGCTTTGTAAATCTTGGTATAAGGTATTGAATTTGTTGTTATTGATAAGATTCGCAGTTCAAGCTTCAGGACGCTGGGTCAAATAATGTCAGAACTGGAGAGATTGAGATAAATTATCTGTTGGGATTTTTCGCTGCTGACGCGGTCGTATCGAGCTTATACAGACAGGCGTATTAATGCCTCATCATCTTTTAAGCAGGCCGCTGATAAACTATATGACCGTTCACCAAGGTATAGCAAACGTTTCCGGGTAATTCCATTCCCATAAAAGGTGTGTTCTTGCCTTGACTGTGTATCCCAGCGGCGGTAACTTTCCAATAGGCATCTGGATCAAAAATGCAAATATCTGCCGCGCTACCTATGGATAAATGTCCCGCATCGATTCCTAAAATTTTGGCCGGATCTGCGGTGATCTTTACCAATACCTTGGGTAATGATAAACCCATATCAATGCCCCATTTCAACGTCAGCGGCAACAGCAATTCTACGCCGGTGGCGCCGATGTCCGATTGTGCAAACGGTAGTAGCTTGGCGTCTTCATCCACGGGCGCATGATCGGAACAGATCGCATCGATTGTTCCGTCCAATAAACCGAAGCGCAGTGCGTCGCGATCACCGAAGCCGCGCAACGGCGGTATCAGATGGCAATTGGTGTCAAAAAAGCCGATATCCATGTCCGACAAATGCAAATGATTGATGGTGACGTCGCACGTGATCGACAGCCCTTGCTGCTTAGCTAAACGAATCATGGCCAATCCAGCAGCGCTGGAAACTCTGCATATATGAACTTGCACGCCGGTTTCTTGCGCCAGCAAAATAATATTGGATATGGCAATGGTTTCTGCACACACGGGAATTGTCGGTAATCCGAGTCGCGTTGCAACTTCGCCATCGTGTGCTACGCCATCGTTGATTAGACTGAGTTCTTGCGGATAAAGCCAGACGCTGAAACCGAATGTGGATGCATAGCGCATTGCTTGCATCAGCACGCGTAAATTGGGCAGCAGGCCATCCGGTTGCCCGAATACTACACAACCGGCATCGTTCAGCTCGGCCATTTCGGTGAGTCGTTCGCCTTTCAGTCCTTGCGTCAATGCACCGATCGGATACACATGCGCTTGGTTGAGGCTCTTGGCACGGTGTTTTAGCATTTCCACCAAACCGGGTTCGTCGAGTGGTGGATCGGTATCGGGTGGGCATGCAATGCTGGTGACTCCACCGGCGACTGAGGCCGCCATTTCCGATTCCAAGGTTGCTTTATATTCCAAACCGGGTTCACGCAATCGTACCGATAAATCAACTAAGCCGGGACAAACGATCATTGATTGTGCATCAATCACCCGGCTGGCTTGAAATTCGTCTGGCATTGAGCCGATTGCCACGATTTTGCCTTTAGCGATGAAAATATCCTGAATCGAATCTATACCGTTTTTGGGATCGATCACACGGCCATTTTTGATATGGATTTTCACTCAATCCCCTTTGCAACGGATTGGCCTGCCAAAATCGACATCACTGCCATGCGCACGGCAATGCCAAAGGTCACTTGCGGTAAAATTACCGACTGCTTGCCATCCGCCACTGCGGAATCTATTTCTACACCGCGGTTCATAGGCCCGGGATGCATCACGATTGCATCGTGCCGGGCAAGCGCCAGTTTTTCGGATGTCAGACCGTAATACTTAAAATACTCTTCTTGACTTGGGAGATTTGCACCTTGCATGCGTTCTTTTTGCAAACGTAGCATCATCAGCACGTCAATATCCTTTAATCCTTTGGTCATATCGTGATACACATGCACGCCTAAACGTTCCACCATTTTGGGTAATAAGGTTTTCGGTGCAATTACACGTACTTCCGGTACGCCGAGTGTGGTCAATGCATGAATCTGCGAACGCGCTACGCGCGAATGCAAAATATCGCCGATAATCGCTACGCGCAGCTTACGAAAATCCTGTTTGTAGCGTCGAATGGTAAACATGTCCAGCAATGCTTGAGTGGGATGTGCGTGACTACCATCGCCGGCATTGATGACATGAATATCCGGGCGTACATGCTTTGCAATCAAATGTGCCGCACCGCTTTGCGAATGTCTTACTACGAACATATCGGCATTCATCGCCGATAGGTTATTGACGGTATCAAGCAATGTTTCGCCTTTGGACTGTGCCGATACCGCGATGTTTAAATTGATTACATCAGCGGACAATCGTTTTGCAGCAATTTCAAAAGTTGTACGGGTGCGTGTGCTGGGTTCAAAAAATAAATTGAAAATCGATTTGCCTCGCAGCAGAGGGACTTTCTTAACATCGCGTTCGGTGACGCCGACAAAAGATTCTGCCGTATCCAGAATTTGCAGTAAGATCGCAGCCGGCAAACCTTCAGTTGTCAGTAAATGTTGCAATGCACCCTGTGCATCCAATTGCGGATTTCGATTGATCATTCCGAACGGCTCTTACGATATAAGCGAAAGCTGAATTTTCCTTGTTCGTTTTGCTGCAACTCCAGCATTTCATCTTGCGGCAAATCAAATGCTGTTCCCGAATATTGCGCCGCAATCGGCAATTCTCTGCCGTGACGATCAACGAGTATGGCAAGACTGATTGACGCCGGCCGTCCATAATCGAACAATTCGTTGATTGCTGCACGTATGGTTCTGCCAGTATGCAATACATCATCGATCAACAAAATATGCGCTCCGTTTACGTCAAAAGGTATTTCGGAAGGCTTGGTTTGTGTATGTAATCCAATCTTGGCAAAATCATCGCGATGAAAAGACGTGCTTAATAACCCCAGTGGTTTGGCATTAGCCAACTCACGATGTAAGCGTTCTGCTACCCAGGCGCCACCAGTACGAATGCCGACCAAAGAAAAATCTTTCTCATGATCGGCTCGTATTTGTGCCGAGAGATTTTTATAGGCTGCTTCCGCGTCGGGTAATTGCATTTTGTTCGTCAAAAAAAGATTGAAGGATTTGCTGTGCGGCTATTTGATCCAGTATGGATTTTTGTTTTCTACCGGCTATCCCACTTTCGCGTAGTGCAATAGCGGCCGTTTCGCTGGAAAAGCGTTCATCCTGTAAAATTACTTTAACACCGAATCGCCCTGTTAGTCGTCTTGCAAACCGCTGACACAGTTGTGTTAACTCATGAGCGGTTCCATTGCTATGAAGCGGCAATCCAACTACTAATAATACAGGCTGCCATGTTTCGATCAATTGTGCTATTCGAGCAAAGCGACGTTCCGTGACATCGGTATCGATTGTCTCCAGAGGTTGTGCGGCACATAATGCAGTATTGCCGATTGCCACGCCGATTCGTTTGATGCCAAAATCGAACGCCAAAACACTGCCAAACGGAATCGCCTCGATTGATACATTTGTAGATGGCGATAATATAGCGTTTTTCGTCACCGGTATCATCGATTACGCATGTCCGACTTCATTGGAAAGATTGGCATCGTGTATGCCGAGTAATTGCATGGCGGCGTACCATCTTTCATCTGACGGAGTGTCGAATAATATATCTGCGTTCGCCGGCGCTGTTAGCCATGCATTTTGCGCCAGCTCGTGCTCGAGTTGCCCAGCCGCCCAGCCTGCGTAACCCATTGCGATCAGTGCATGCTGAGGACCTTCATCGTTGGCGATAGCTCTTAAAATGTCGAGGGAAGTCGTTAAACCGACCTCCTGATTGACTACCAGCGTCGATTGCCAATTGCCGACTGGTTGGTGCAGTACAAACCCGCAATCCAATTGCACCGGTCCGCCGAATAGTACAGGAGTCGATTCAACCGGCGAATCCACCGATGAAATTCCCAATTGCTTGAACAAACTAACCAACGTTAAGTCAGTAGGTCGATTAATAACGATGCCTAGTGCACCTTGCTCATTATGCTCGCAAATATATGCCAATGTCTTGGAGAAAATCGAATCCGACATTGATGGCATTGCTATTAAAAAATGATGTGTCAGGTTAATTGATTTCATATCGATAATCTTTTAGAACAGACACTTCTGGTAAGTTTCTGGGGTAAGCGAGAGAAATACGCATTTAAACCCAGTAAGCTGTTTTGGTCATTACTTTGGAACTTAGTTTCATTGCAAGCTTAACCGGCAAAGGTAATTCGGCGCCACCATATGATAGCGCCATGGTGGCATGGCATGCTTCATCGACTTTCATTTGAGTTACGATTGCCCGGCTCTTTTCATCATTGACCGGCAGTTGATCCAAATGACTATTTAAATGTGCGCCCACTTGGTTTTCTGTTTCCGCCAAAAAACCTAAATTCCATTTATCGCCTAAGATTCCGGCAATAACGCCAATGGTAAATGATCCGCCATACCAAAGCGGATTAAGAAAACTTTTACGCCCGCCTAGTTCGGCGATACGACGTTCCGTCCATGCCAAATGCTCTGTTTCTTCGCGCGCAGCCTGCATCAGTGTTTGTTGTACATCCTGGTTGCGTGCCGTTAATCCTTGACCCTGATATAAGGCTTGAGCACAAACTTCACCTACGTGGTTGACTCGCATCAGCGCGCAAGACAATCGTTTTTCTGAATCGGTTAAATCGTGTTCCGGCAACGCACTGCCCGGTACCGGTCGCACTGTTTGCGCTGGGGACAGAAGTGTTCGCAAAGCGCTGTCAAAACCAATAATTAATTTGTCGATGGTAATCATATATATCGTCGTACTACCGGATTGTGAAATGTCATTATAGGGCGATATTCGTAAGGATGGATATAGTTTTATGTGTAACCTTGCGAGTTGCTCTACCTTTATCCTTCATGCATTTTGATTATAATTGCAAACCCATTTGTCGTGCCAGTAATGTAACCGGGTGCATTATTTTTGTGTTGAGGCCTTTTTCAAGTAAGCCATTGGCAATAAACATGGCGCAACCAATATTTGCGGTAACCAAATAGGTTGTTTCCTTATCATCGATTTGTGTCAGTTTATTATCCAGCAATCGGTCTGCGAGCTCGGGTTGTTCGATAAAATAGCTTCCTGCGGCACCGCAGCACTGGTCGTTATCGGCCATTGGCAGTGGCTGAGCACCCGGAATATTTGCGATCAATTGATACTGATATTGCTGTGACCGAAAGACATTACGCAAAGTGCATGGTTCGTGCACGAGAATTTTTTGCGGCAACGGCGCGATTTCCAAATCCTCCCATCCCGTTGCCGTAACCAGAAAATGATTGATGTCCATTACTTTGATCCGATCATTTGTTAAACCGGATTCCAGCAACTGCACGCCACATCCTGAAGCCGTAGTGATCACAGCTTCGATATTCAATGTCGAAAAAGCCATTCTATTTTGCTGCACTAGGGTTTCGGCCATCGAAAATGCACCGTGATGCCGATCAATTGCGCCACAGCAAGTCTGAGTGGATGGAATATGCACGGTATAACCCAACCGATTCAGGACATAAATGCTGGCGTTTAGCGTTTCTGCATCTGTTAGGCGCGCCACACATCCTAAAAACAATCCGACGCGACCTCGTTCCTGTTCAATCGCGGGATAAATTTCTCGCCAGGCGTTACCTGTTCGATAGCATTCGTTGCTGAACTCAATGCAAGGAAATTTGACGAGTGGCAGTTGTGTCATGAATTTGAACAAGCGTGGCGTAAATAATCGATTTAATCGGCCAAGCAGGTACAAGCCGTTATGCCGTTGCGCAAAATAAAACAATCGCCGCAACAGTTCCAGCCGCTTAGGTCGATGCAGAAAGAAACGCACCAATAAATTCAGTACTTGAGATTGGCGTGCTGTGTCAGGCGATTTCTCTTGCTGTGCTATCAGGGCGCGCATTTGATCGATTAAATCACCATAAGCCACTTGATTGGGACATACTGATTCACAAGCGCGGCATGTCAAGCAGCGATCCATGTGCTCGATGAATCGTGTGTTCATGGGAATGCGCTTAGTAACAACGCCATTCATCAAGGCAATGCGCCCCCGTGGAGAATCGGCTTCTGACTGCAGTAAGCGATAGGTCGGACAATGCGGCAAACAAAGTCCGCAGGCGACACACTGATTGGTCTCTGCAATAATTCGATTTTCAATAAGCTGATCGGGCAATTTTTTCTTTTTCCGGAATTTTTAATGATCTTTACGAATAAATTAGCATCGAAGAGACAGGTTGCTGTGTTGGATGGTAATCATTTTATCACTTGTCAGGATTGCAGAAACTGCTGTAAAATTAAATGTTATATTAATTCCAGCCTAAAATCAGGTTAACAGGTAAAAATAAATATGGTTATTATCAGATTGGCAAGGGGTGGTGCAAAAAAACGCCCTTTTTTTAATATGGTTGTGGCGAACTCTCGTTACGCTCGCGATGGCAGATTTATTGAGCGGGTCGGTTTTTATAATCCGAGGGCCATCGAAGGCGAGGAAGCACTGCGCGTTCAACTGGATCGAGTTGCCTATTGGCAATCCAACGGAGCTCAATTGTCTTCAACTGTCAGTCGTCTGATCAAGCAATTTGCTTCCAGCAAAGCATAACAGCTAATAACTAAGATCATAGACCGCAGTATACCAATGGTTGTCATGGGCCATATTATCGGCCCATTTGGCATACATGGATGGATTAAAATTAATCCATATACAGAGTTAATCGATGGGCTATTGGATTATTCGTCTTGGTGGTTAAGTCGCCCAAACGATCAATGGCAAGAAGTGCAGGTTGATGATGCTCGTATTAGCGGCAATACACTGGTAGTAAAACTGAAACAAATTACCGATCGTACACAGGCTTCACAATTAAAAGGCATGTTGATAGCGATTCCACGCAGTCAGTTACCGGATTTGGTGGAGGATGGAACGGAAGGTTATTATTGGTCGGATTTGATCGGTTGTGAAGTTGTTAATACGACGGGTGTAGCGCTGGGAACAATCACGGGATTGATAGAAACAGGAGCAAATGATGTATTACGCGTACAAAGTGCGAGTAAAGAGGTAACAGAAATACTGATTCCCTTTATTGAGCAATTTGTCATTGAAGTAGATTTGCGACATGCTCGGGTCGTGGTTGATTGGGAGTTGGATTATTAGGTTGATGAAAATGCCTTTTGCGTGCGATGTCATCACCTTGTTTCCGGAAATGTTCGAAGCGGTTACGTGCTACGGTGTAACCGGAAGAGCCTGTAGGAATGGTATTTTCGAGCTGAACACGTGGAATCCGCGTAATTTCGCGTACGACAATCATCGAACTGTTGACGATAGTCCGTATGGCGGTGGGCCGGGTATGGTGATGATGGCGCAGCCACTCGAAGATGCCATCGAACAAGCAAAATTAAGACAGTGCGCGAATGGTATTGAAAAACACTCGGTTATCTATTTGACGCCGCAAGGTGATCGGCTTGATCATAACAAGGTTTGTGAATTAAGCCAGTTGCCGGGGGTGATTTTATTGTGCGGGCGCTATGAAGGTATAGATGAGCGCGTCATTGAGCGGCAAGTCGATAGAGAAATTTCGATTGGGGATTATGTTATTTCTGGCGGTGAATTAGCCGCTATGGTGTTGATTGACTGTATTGTCAGGCAAATTCCGGGTACTTTGGGTGATCAGGAATCGGCTAATCAAGATTCGTTTGTCGAGGGATTGTTAGATTACCCGCATTACACTCGTCCTGAGATCTACCACGGTGATTCGGTACCTGAAATCCTAATGTCGGGTAATCATGCGCATATTCGTCGCTGGCGATTGCAGCAAGCATTAGGTCGGACATGGATGAAACGCCCCGATTTATTTGCATTAAAATTTGCAAACGGAATGACTTTGGAAGAAGAACAGCTTTTGGAAGAATTCAAACAATCCTGTAAATTCAGGTAGAATTGGCAATGAAAGGAAAAATATGAACATTATCGAACAATTAGAAGCAGAAGAAATCAAGCGCCTAAATAAAGAAATACCTGATTTTGCACCAGGAGACACTGTGGTGGTTAATGTGAATGTCGTCGAAGGTGATCGTAAACGCGTACAAGCTTATGAAGGTGTAGTCATAGCCAAGCGCAACCGTGGTCTCAATTCGTCGTTTACGGTTCGCAAAATTTCCAGCGGTGAAGGCGTAGAACGTACTTTCCAAACTTATTCTCCACTGATTGCAAGCGTTGATATCAAGCGACGCGGCGCAGTGCGCAGGGCAAAACTGTATTACCTAAGAGATCGCGCTGGAAAATCGGCTCGTATTCGCGAAAAATTACCGGCTCGCGCGGGTAACAGTAAAAATGCTGCAGTAGTAGGAGAGCAAAGCGCGGTAGCTGAATAAACGATTGGTGTTAAAAAGAAGAAGGCTGTGCAGGTTTTTTGCACAGCCTTTTTATTTATGCTTTAACTTTAATGAACTATGAACTAATTTGTGACTTAATTATTCTTTAAGTAAAGAAAGAACATTTTCAGGCGGTCGACACAACTTCGCGGCATTGCCACGTACCACGATCGGGCGCTGAATCAAATCTGGATTCGCCACCATCGCGTCAATAATTTCGTTATCTGAAGCGGATTCCAGTCCTCGTGCAGCCGGTTCATCGCTGCGCAAAACGGCGCGTACCGGTAAATTCAACTTCTGTATCAGTTCGCGTAACTTCTCCGCCGTAAGTGGTTCTTCATAGTAATTGATAGCATCGAACGGCTTCCCGCTTTCATTGAGAAGCGACAATGTTGCTCTGCACTTGCTGCAAGTAGGCTTTTGATAAATGATGATCTTTTCGCTCATACCTGTCTATCTCTTAGCTTATTCAATCCGTCCAGATTTGTTCGTTGTCGGAAAGATATTACTTTATACCGCATTCAGCTGAAATCGCTTTATATGCAGCACCCGAACCGTTTAAGCTGAATGTATCGGTTGTTTCGGTACCGCGGGCCGATGCGCCTTTTACAACCAACGAACTTCCCCGTTTGATCGCATCTGTGATTTTGTTGTCAGTTGCTTCATCGGGTGCCCAAGCGGAGTCGTCTTGAGTGAAAAGACGAAATTTTTGATTATTGACGGTCATCGTCGCTTCACTACCCGCTTTGTAAGGATAACCAGCTATATAGCTGAATACATTCTTGCTTTTCTCGGCAGGGCGATGTGTAACCAAAGCATAAACTTCCCCTCGTTTACTGTAATTCCCTTCGGCTTTTTGCGGCTGACTCACCATGTAACAAACCTTGTTGTTGTTTTCCATGAACATGTAAGCCGCCCAATCGCCATGCTGCCCGATCAATTTCGGTTCAGCCGCGTGCGCAACATGATTCAATGCCAATAATGCTCCGGTGATCACAAACTTACTGATTTTCTGAATCATCTCAAGAACCTTGAAAGTAAGAAATAATGCGAATTAGCTATTGTTGATGGGAATGCTATTAATTGCATTGCCTATTCAATCAATAATCTCTTGATTAGCAGCCTTCCATTTTGTAGATATAAAAACCATTTTTATTGATCTCGTCGATTACTTGAGGTGGTGCGCTTTGACTGTGGCAAAAACTGCATTCACGACTGGTAACAATCGCATCCCCTTCGCCAACAGTCGCTAGCCATTGTTTTGCATATTCAACGGCCTTTTGATCGTCTTTGACTGAGGTAAACACATCGAAGTGCATGGTATGCCCATCTTTGGCCTTTACATAAGTATCGTAAACATGAATTTGCATAGTATCCCTTCCTAATGGTTTATAAATTAAAAACTTTTCGCAACGCAGCGGTAAGATGCATCAAACGTTTATTAGCCTCAACTATACCAATTTATGCACTAAATCGCTAGAAGTGAAATGGTTGGGCGGCTGCGGATGCTTTTGAAGCAATATCGGGGCGAGCGAATTATATAAAACTAAGCTAGCAAATCTCAATAAAGCTAGGATTTGAATGGTACAAATGCATTTATGCAAGGAGATAGCCAAGAAGCTGATGTTGGATTTGGCGTTAAGTCAAGTAAACTGCAACCAACTTTGATTGCTATTTGTAAACTACTGAGATCGGGATCTTAATTTATTTGGTTGCGGGGGCAGGATTTGAACCTGCGACCTTCAGGTTATGAGCCTGACGAGCTACCNNGCTGCCAGACTGCTCCACCCCGCGTCAGATTTGATAAATTATAGCATAAATCAATAAAATTGACCTAAGTTGTAGCGATGAATTTATTGATGAAGCAGATAATAAAATATACGATTCATTATTTTTGTGAATGTTTCATTTCAAAAAGAAGCATTCCCGTCATCATCGCAATTAAGAAAACGATCGCATTTGCGCTTCCCGAACCAACAAGAACTAAAGCGGGTCCGGGACAGATTCCTGCGATTCCCCAGCCTACTCCGAACAAGAAGCTGCCTATCAGCAGTCGATGGTCTATTTGGGTCGTGATCGGTATTTGTATCGGTATCCCCAAGTAACTTTTTTTTCGTTTTTTGGCCACAGCAAAAGCAATTGCGCTAACACTCATTGCGCCACCCATAACCCAAAGCAGAGAGGGATTCCAGTTACCGGCAATGTCAAGAAATGAGAGTACAATTGCAGGATTTACCATGCCGGACAAAATAAGGCCGAACCCGAATATCATTCCCACAAGCGTTGAAACAATAATTGTCATTTTGTTCCTTAGAAATAATCTCAAACGGTAGTTGCTCAGCTAATGATATGCCGCAATAAATATACTGTCGCAAAACCGGTTGCAATAAAAGTTAGCGTTGCCACAATCGAGCGCGGCGAACCTCGTGACACTCCGCAAACGCCGTGACCGCTGGTACATCCGGAACCCAAGCGGGTACCATAGCCGACTAGTAAACCAGCTAAAATCAACATGGAAGTGCTTGTCTCGACGCGAATTTCTGGCAATGCATGAAACAATTGCCAAATGACGGGAGATAATATCAAGCCGGCAATGAAAGCGATTCGCCAACTCATATCACCCCTTTGCATACGCAGTAATCCGCCGATAATGCCTGAGATGCCAGCAATTCGTCCGTTAATCAATAACAATATCGTTGTTGCGATACCAATGACGAGACCGCCGGCTAATGAGGGTCCTGAGAACCAATCAAAATAGGAATTCATGATTTTTTAGATAATATGAAGTTAAGCATTATAGCGACTTTATTTTCCGCAAAGGAACCAGCAGAAGCGCTACATCAGGATAATAAAATCACTCAATCCTCCTGGAGATGGGTAAGTAAAATTTGAAAGTGAGATTTAAAAATAACGAAAAAGTTTACGAAAATAAATCAAAAGCGCCAATCCAGTTGCATCCCGATAATATCCACTTGCTCTGTATATTTTCCGGATAACGTGTCACCGGTAACACCAGTTCGGTTGATCGCAGGGGAATCCAAAAATAAGTGCGCGTAAGCGCCATGGATGCTGATATTTTTAAGTAACGCATAGGTAAATCCTGCTGTCAGCCAGTATCGATTACTATCCGGCAAACGTGCGGATCGGTTTTGGGGATTGGGGATCGGCGTTTGGTCGTAAGTAAAACCGGTACGGAACATCCATTTATTGTTCTCGGTTAGGTAATTGATCCCTAATGCATAGCGCCAAGTATCGTTCCAGTGCATGGGTTGTATATCCGGCATCTGATTTGATTGAAAATCCGTCCTAAGTTCACGGATAAGACTCCAATGCGTCCATTGCGCATCCGCTGTAACGTTCCAGCGCGGCTTAATAAGATAGGAGATACCAAATAGTACATTGTCAGGTAATGTAACCGGCGTACTTGAGGCGGTATCAATGAATGATCCCTTCTGAGTTAACATGACGGCATTGTCTGGAACTGAAAAATTCGCATCACCGTGTATGTGGTGATAAACCCGCGAACGGTAACTGGCGCCTAAATTGATTTTGGGGCTGAGAACATAGAAAACGCCAAAGTTATAACCGAATCCTACGTTGTCTCCTTTAAGTGAGACATGTCCATCGGCTTCTTGTGGCAGTAAGCCTTGGCTCGCACAAAGTGAAGGGGGCGCTGCACTTAAACAAATTGAACCAAAATCTATCGCATTGGTTAGTTTGGATTTCAAATATTGAACATTAAATCCTGCGCCAAATGAAAATTTTTCTGTGATTTTTAGTGAGAGAGAGGGATTAAAATTGAACGCGGTAATCTCGGAATCGATTCCTTGATATCGACCCTTCCAGTCCGAATGATAACTATTGAGTGCAGCAAAGGGGATATTGATCCCCATGCCAAATGCGATGCGATTGGTTAGTTCGTGCACATAATAAAAATTGGGTACAAATGAAGGACCGACCAGATTTCCTCCGTCGCTTCCTTTAAGTGGTGTACCGAGTGCATTGGTCGATGAATTATCGTGGAATGTGGCATATGGAACGAAAATATATCCCGCCGAACTAATCAATTTGCCCCGAACCTGGCTCATTGCGGCCGGATTGAAAAATACCATGCTGCCATCGGCTGTATTGGTAGGTGCTCCGGAAAATGCGCGCCCCAATTCTACAGCGCTTTGCTCCATAATCGCTATGCCTGCACTCCTCGCCGGAGTTGAACATTGCAATAAGCTGCAACAAAGAAAAAAAACGATTCTGCTGAGAAAAGCGTTAGCGTCGCTCATTCTATTGGGTAGAATAAACTTCTCCTTGAATGTTTTTTTATTAAAATCAGAAGTATAAATAATAAATGCTTGATTTGGAAGATGGAGTATGTATTGCTGAAAGGGTCGTGCATCTATTTTCAACACAAATAGGTAATTGATTGAATTTAAGCAGAATGAAAAAATGCCTAGAAAGATTATGTTTTCGAGCTACTACAAATGTAGTACTACATTTGTTGCCTATTAACTATTTGATAGCGTGCTTATGATTGGAATAAGGTATTATTTTACTAAATTGCATAATGAATTATGCAGTCAGTTTAAATTGATTGAGTAGTGTTAAATATCGAAAATGCAATAGATCGATCAGGGATTGATTGCGCCGAACATCACTTTTTATCGGGAAGAGAATTAGTACTTCCTGAGGGAAAAACAATGCGAATATTACTAATTGATGACCACAGCATGATTCGTGCGGGAGTAAAGCATTTAATCATGAAGATGCAGAATGAAGTTGAGATTTTTGAAGCAATGAATGCAAAAGAAGGTTTGCAGATTGCAAATCAAGAAGATCTTGATTTGATCTTTCTAGACTTAAAGCTTCCACAAGAAGCTGGTGGCGCTTGTAATAGCGAAGTAGGGTTAAATCTACTGAAGACCTTTTGTGAGAAAGAGAAATCGATTCCGGTTATCGTGATGACAGGGGAATTCCTTACAAAAGATGCTGTTGAAAGAATCATGAGAGCCGGTGCCGTATCGTTTGTCCCTAAAACCTCCTCTTCAGAAACGATGTTAGAGGCCATTCAGCGAGCACTAAACGGTGGGGTATGGCTTCCGCCTGAGGGACCAGAGGCAACGAACATTCAGGTATCGTCGAATATCGAAGCTTTATTGCGCGATTCGCCGCAACCGATTACCGCTACTAACCTCGGTATCACCGAGCGAGAATTCGATGTATTGAGGCTTGCGATGCAAGGTAATGCGCCTTGGAAGGTGGCAAAAATTCTAGATATAAATCCCGCTAATACCAGGCGTTATTTATCCAAGTTATACAGCCGCTTCGGTGTGATTGATTTGTATGGTTTGCAGTGCCACTTTGCCAAGACAGGGCAATTGCTCGGAATTATTTCCTCTTCACCTCGAATGCGAGATAAGAAAACTATAATCGAATCATGAAGTAACTTATTGATTGATTTTTTAGCAATTCATTGAATACATCGGAGTCATTACAAGTGGGTTTAGGAAAATACCGGAATCCGATGGGTAAGAATGAATTTGCTTTAACTTGCAAGTTAGTCAAATAGTTAATGATGGCGACAGCGGTATACCTAGCTGATTCCTAAGAAGACTCAAGATCCTCTTTATCCCGTATCGCATGGATCGCTTCATTGACTCTCGTAATTAGTGATTCTAAGGCAATTCCCTTGCGTTCAATGTAACGGAAAGGTTTGTTGAGCAATTCTTGCGGGATACTCAAATCCGCAGAATAAAATACGATGGGAACCGTGATCCAATCAAAGCGTTCTTCGATGAGCTTTGCAACATCCATTCCAGTTTCGTTGTTGCGCAATCGATAGTCCGATATGACAACGTCGGGAGCGCGATCGGGCGAATCGTCGATCAATTGTGTTAAATCCTTAAGTGCAACAGCGGTACGAACAATGCAATCGAAAGATTCAAATAATACTCGTAAGCCTTCTAGTACACTTTTATTGTTTTCAATAATGACGACATAGACCCCAGATAAGGAAATTTCCGGTAGATGCAAGACACTGTAATTCGTCGG
The DNA here is from genome assembly GCA_002435335.1 of Nitrosomonas sp. UBA6494. Lineage (GTDB taxonomy): Bacteria > Pseudomonadota > Gammaproteobacteria > Burkholderiales > Nitrosomonadaceae > Nitrosomonas. The sequence goes on along the minus strand of DJMI01000077.1, from coordinate 4,043 downwards.
TGCATCGCATTTCGGTAATATGACAGAAAACCTAGAGCCGTGATTGATTTGAGAGGTATAGCTTAGACGGTGTCCCGGCAATCGTTCAATGAGCAAGCGTACAATGGGCAACCCTAAACCGATCCCGGGTGAATCGTCTTCCACTTGATAGAATTCATCAAATATCTTTGGCAATTGCTCCGATGAGATGCCGATTCCGGTATCCCAGATATCGATTCTAACCGTGTCTTTGGAATTTACCGAACCCAACAGGATGCCGCCTTTTCTTGTGTATTTGATTGCATTTGAAATAAGGTTTTCAATGATGCGTTTCAACATTGCTGAATCGCTTCGTACATATAAATTGTCTATTGAAGATTGGTGGATGCGTAACTGCAGATCGGCCAGTTTTGCCGATTCTGCAAATCTTTTTTCAATTTCCTTAAAGAATCTTTTTACTGAAACGGGTTCCAGTTTGGGCTCGTGTACGCCCCATTGAAACAGGTCATAGATACCTCGCATACTTTCTCCGATATCTCGGCCCGAGCGCTCGATTTCATTGAGTGCTTCGATTATCTTGTTATTCGACGAAAGATTGGAATCCAATTTCATCATCATGACTTGTGAACTGATTGCAGCCAAAGGTTGCATGGTGTCATGGTAGGCGGCGCGAATAAATCGCTCACGTTCTCGGGCGGCGGCGACCATGGTTTCGATGCTGCGCTGACGTTCAAATTGCGCGTTTTTTGCTTCTTGTTCGGCGCGTGCGCTTGCTTTATTCGCTTGCTGTTGTTTTCTGAACGCAATCAAGCGTTGGGCCTCCAGACTACGTTCTCGTTTGAAACGTTCTCGTTCGCTCACCTCAAAGCGAACCGCATGACTTACACCAAAGAAGCAGAAACTAAAGTAATAGTAGAAAGCTGCTGTAGTCAGATTTTCATCAAAAATTGGATTGAATTGATTGCCTAAAAACAGAATGCTCGCGATGAGGGTTGCATGCATGATCGATATTTTGGCAAAGATATAAAGCAAGCTGAAATTGAAAATAACGATCATGATCAAACCAAAAAAATAGTGTTGATAGTTGATCGGATGGGGGACGATAAATAGCATCATAACAACCATTAAGCTAACGAATGTGGCGGCACTCGATAGAAGAGTCGATGCTAATTTTTCATCGTAAATATTTTTCTTCCAGAATAAAACAAGGCAAATAAAAATTGCGATAGTGCCTGCCGCGCGAAGGATTGAAATGGTTGCGAACATCTGGGTTGAGTAAGGCCACACTTGTGCATCATAGTTGAGCCAATCCCAGTAGCCAAAAATCAACCAAGCAATCAAAGCGATTAGCAATGTGGCACGGCGGTGTGTTAAAAATCGCTTTGCGTACGCTATGCGAAATTCCTTTTCTTGTCGCGACGGGAATAGTTTGGGTGGAACCAAAGTTTCCGTTACCGCACTCGCAATTTTTTGTATCCATTCCGATTGAGAGTTTTGTTGCATTCTGATTTTCCGAGAAATTTGTTTGTTGCTTAATTATCGTTATGATTTAAGAGATTAATTGTCAATTATTGTGATTGGGTGTCAACGATTTGGCATTACTACAGTTGTAGTGCTACTAATGTGGTCTATCAGCATAGCGAGAGATTCGTCATAATCGTTTCAAAGTACGGGCCTGACCAAGTGTGAATTATTATTAGTGGATGAGTAAAGATGGATTTAGGATTCACGAATGTTTATCGTACAACAATTATTTGGTTTCAGGCGGTATAAGCGGGGTAGTTATTAAACACCGCTGAATTATTGAAATTGCATATTTTTTTAAGACTGTCGTTCTTTTTTTGAAAATGTTGTTTCCAGCTCATAACCTCTCGGCTGGTTTTGTCCCCGCACTTGTCGCGGGGATTTTTTTTGTTTTTTGTGATGTTTGTTTTTCTCAATTAAATGATTTTGAAGGTAAACGCAAGCTCATCACTCAATTCTTTTGTCTCTGGATTCACAGAAGCGTAGTAAATGACGAGCAAAATGAGATAGTCGAATGACCGAGCATCAGCCAACACCGTAGAACGCTAAAACGACCGGCTATCTGACGTTTTTTGAGTTTGGCTGATTCGTTGTACCTTAATCACGCACTCCACCACAATGCTTGGTAGATTGGGGTTATACTGAAATTCACAAAAATGAGCACGGTCTTGGTTGTCAGCATCCGACATAATGCGCAGACCGCCATTGTCGTTGATATAAAGCATTGCAACAACGTAACTGGGAAAATGCTGCCATTTTTCCGGAGCAGTCAATGGGTTGCTATTTGCTATTACCGAACCAACGGTTGCTTCGTCGGTATCTACTGGAAACGGTATTTCCCATCCTTGATGCTGCAACCAGCGATTCAATTTTGCCAGACGGCATCCTGCCTGTACTCTTACCAGATGCCTGCCCTGATTATCGGTCTCCAGGCCGAGTATGGCATCTAAATTCTGTGTGCATAATAACGTGCCTCCGCTATTGATCAATCCTTTTGTGACCGACAGTAAAGAATTGATCAATATTATGGGAGTCGGGAATTGTGCTTTATTGCGGATCACTGCTTGTACATCGGCGTAGCTGAGCGGTTCAACATAAACAGCAGATAGCTTGTCGCAATTTGAATATCCGCGGTTAGAATACCAATTGCCGAACTTGCAGCCCGTATTGAAATAAAAACTGCGATAGGGCTGTATGGTGATTGCTTGTGTTTTAGTATCCATGAGTGATTCCTCCGCGGATTAGCTTTTTTGCATAACCGGATTGGCTGCATGATTTTTATGCGCATCTGGCGCTGAAAATACACTGCTACAGATTATGGAAGGAGTGCTGACAAATGGGTATGCAACAAATGTAGTAGCAGAACGAATTCCGGTAGCCGCATGAGTAACGCGCATCACCCGCTGCCGAGCAAAATGATGAAATTCGCATGCCGCCGTGTACTGTGCTTGGATCGATACCGGTGTAAAATACCGGCGGGTAAAATCAGTATCAGCGCTTCAGGCTAGAAATCATCATGAATACCAACAAAAAAATCAAAGTACTGTTCGTCTGCATGGGCAACATCTGCCGCTCGCCGACCGCCGATGCGGTGTTTCGCCATCACGTCAAAGCGGCGCAGGTGGATCATTTGATCGAAGTCGATTCCGCCGGGACGCATGCGTACCATATCGGCAATCCGCCGGATGAGCGTTCGCAGCGCACCGCGCTGAAGCGCGGTTACAAAATGGACGATTTGCGTGCGAGGGCAGTGGAGACGCGCGATTTCGAGGAATTCGACTATATTCTCGCGATGGATAAGGAAAATCTACAATTATTGAAGCAGCGCAGCCCGCAGGATTATCACGAAAAAATCCGCTTATTCATGCATTACGGTGCAAACTACGATGGCGATACTGAGGTGCCGGATCCTTATTTCGGCGGCCATCAAGGCTTCGAACTGGTGCTGGACATGGTGGAAGAAGCCAGTCAGGGTTTGCTTGCGCATTTACGCGCTCACATCAATCGATAAGGACAACACAATGAAAACAAAAGCTGCTGTAGCGTGGAAAGCGGGCGAACCGCTGACCGTCGAGGAAATCGATCTGGAAGGCCCGAAATCCGGCGAAGTGCTGGTCGAGATCAAAGCCACCGGCATTTGCCATACCGATTACTACACGTTATCCGGCGCCGACCCCGAAGGCCTGTTTCCGGCGATTCTCGGACACGAAGGCGCCGGTGTGGTGGTCGATGTCGGCCCCAACGTCAAATCGCTGCGCAAGGGCGACCACGTGATTCCGCTGTACACGCCGGAATGCCGTGAGTGCAAGTTTTGTCTGTCGAAAAAAACTAATCTGTGCCAGGCGATTCGCGCTACGCAAGGCAAAGGCTTGATGCCCGACAGCAGCTCGCGCTTTTCCATTGATGGTAAGCCGCTGTTCCATTACATGGGTACCTCGACATTCTCCAATTACACCGTGGTGCCGGAAATCGCGTTAGCTAAGATCCGCGAAGATGCACCGTTCGATAAAGTGTGTTACATCGGCTGCGGCGTCACCACC
>DJMI01000123.1 GCA_002435335.1 Nitrosomonas sp. UBA6494 | reverse complement strand
TGTGGGCGGGCTGGATGCTTACGATGTTTTTAATGAATTTGCTGTTTATACCAGGAATATTCACTCGACGTAGATCAGATAAATGTCGGAATGCAAGTGATCGATCTGTAAACAACGCGTTATAGACTAACGCGTTGGTACGCATGTGCAGTGAACCGCGAACCTAAGCGCTTAAGTGGCGCGGCGTATAGCACAAAGAATGTCAAATAAAGAAGTTCAACTCGGTCTGAAACGTAACTTTGTTCGTGAGTTATATCCACTGATTCTCGTTGATTTATCTGAAACAATTGCAATTACTTGACATAAAAGCGTTAATGCAGTTACGGAAAGTTTCTTGGTCAGCTTCAAACGGTAACGTTGCCAAATAGCGACATTACCAAATCCGCTATGCAGCAAATCAGGACATTTTGCAGCATAGCACCGTGTTTTATGACAACCAATGACTGCATTCATACCTAAATTACAAAAATCCAAACCAATATGAAGCAGAAGCAGCAAAATCGATAAAAGCAGCTTAATTAAAGTATCCAACTTTTCTTACCAGATCGTCGTTCAGTTGTTCTCGCAAGCCGTACAACACATCTTCTGGCGCTTCCACTATATCTGCGGCGGGCATCATGCGCACATTCGGCAGAATGAATGCGCGATGCAGAAAAATTGTGCTATCAGAGGCGCATGATCAGAGCATAACAAACGCCTAGCGGGATGGCGGGTATGCAGGTGTTTGAAGGTGGTGTAATCGAGCACAGCATCGCTGTCATTTATTTTAATGGATTCGCCGGGATGCAATGCTCACCGACCCAGCGGCCTTGTAATTCCGCTGTGGCAAAGAGAGGAATATCACTGATGTCGCTTTCAAATTCGGTATTTCCGGTAAAGCTTTCCGGAGTGGTGAAAGTACCTTGGGCAAAGCCGTTGCCTTGAAAATATTTGTTGGCGCACGCCAATTCTAATTGATAGTTGTTACCGGTACGCGTGGCATTTTGTACGGTGCAGCCGGAGTTGTGTTCGTAAAAATAAGTTGGAATATCCTGCTGCGCCATTACTTCGGTAATACAAATTTTCGAGGCGATCACATTATTGTCGATCTTTGGTAACTTGAGTCCATGTTGCTTGGCAAGGATCTGCAACTGCTTCATCTGCTTCGAGGGTATATGTGGAACTAATGCCAATAAATCTGAACGTGTGGTGACTTCCCATAAGCCGGGGCGGATATGCTGATCAGCTATCGCATTGGATACCAAGAATAAATATAGGGGGATCAACGGCAAGCTGTACGGCATAATGCAAATGGATGTTAAAAAACGCTTCAAGTTTAGCCGATTGTTAGTAGTTTCTGCGAAATTTTTCTCTTTTCTTTTATAATCAAAATAATTATTAATATAAGAAATTAGTATTTCTGGTTATAAAAAGAAATACGGTATAGTCTGCCGCTTTCATCGACCGATTGGGAACGTGTAATTATGGAATGGCAAGGGTGGTTTACATTGGGATTGTGCGTTGCAGTACTGGCAATTCTGGTTTTTACGCGAATCGGTCCGCACTTGATCATGCTGGGTGCGTTGACGATCCTCAGCGCAACCGGAATCTTAAGCAGCGGAGATGCACTGAGCGGTTTTAGCAATTCCGGTTTGATTACCGTGGCCGGTATGTTTGTCGTTGCGGCAGGTATGCATGCCTCGGGTGCTATCGATTTGTTGGTGAATACCGTATTAGGGAGACCGAAATCTCCGCGAGCAGCATTAAACCGGATGTTTTGGCCGATTGCTTTTCTGAGCAGTTTTCTCAATAACACGCCGGTGGTGGCGACGATGATTCCGGCAATCTACAGTTGGTCGCGCAAAATCGGGATATCTCCATCCAAATTGATGATTCCACTGAGTTATGCAGCGATTCTCGGCGGTACGGTGACTTTGATCGGCACCAGCACCAATTTGATCGTTAACGGGCAATACCAAACATTGACAGGTGAGGCGGGTTTTTCGCTGTTTTCGATTACAGCGGTTGGTGTGCCGGTAGCTATTGTGGGTTTCTTATTTATGTGGCTGGCTTTTCCTAAATTGTTACCGGACCGGCAGCAAGGTCAGGCATTTTCGAATCTGCGCGAATTTACGCTTGAAGTTTCCATCGATCCGACGGGACCGTTAGTCGGAAAAACAATTGAGCAAGCTGGATTGCGGCACTTGCAGCGCGTTTTTTTGATCGAAATCGAACGTAACGGTACCGCATTAGCGGTTGTTTCGCCGGAAGAGGTGCTACAAGGCGGTGATCGATTGGTGTTTGCCGGTGACACCGATGCAATCTCTGATTTATTGCGTATCAAAGGCATTGCGCCGTCGACGGACGATGATCATACTTTTGCGGAACGTCATCCTGAGCGGCGGTTAGTCGAAGCAGTGGTATCGCCACATTGTACTGCGATCGGTTATGCGATTCGCGATGCTCGTTTTCGTGCCCGGTACGGTGCTGCGGTATTGGCTGTGGCGCGCCATGGTGAACGGATCAAAGGCAATCTGGGAAGCATTATTCTGCAAGCCGGGGATACGTTGTTACTCGAAGCCCGGCCTGCCTTTGTCACACGGCAGCGCTACAACAAGGATTTTTTGTTGATCAATGACTTGAATACTGAATCGCCGCGGCATGAACGTGCTTACATCGCCTGGTTGATTTTGATCGGCATCATTACGGCAGCCAGCTTTGAGGTCATCACCATGTTGAATGGTGCTTTAATAGGCGCAGGTTTGATGATTCTAACGGGCTGCTGTTCCGCCAATCAAGCGGAAAAAAGTCTCGATTTGACGGTGATTCTAACTATCGCCGCATCGTTTGCATTAGGGATGGCATTGGAGAAAACCGGTGTTGCCAAGTATCTGGCGGCCAATATTGTCGATTTAAGCGGCGGTACGCCGTGGTTATTGCTGATACTGACGTATTTAACCATTTCATTGCTGACTGAAGTCATTACCAACAATGCGGCTGCGCTGCTGATGCTGCCCATCGTGTTGGAAATTGCTGAGAAAGCTGATTTGAACAACGTTCCTTTCGTATTTGCAATCATGATGGCCGCTTCGGCTAGTTTTGCTACGCCACTGGGTTATCAGACCAATATGATGGTATACGGACCGGGTGAATATCGCTTCAGCGATTTTCTACGCGTCGGAATTCCGATGAATATCATCACGGGAGCAGTTACGATTACGGTGTTGCTGATTGGTTGGCCGCTGACGCGAGGTTAGGCTTATGTCCAGCTTCCTCCTGCTGCTGCAATTCCCACATGCGCGCATAAATACCGTTTATTGCCAGCAATTGTATATGTGTGCCGCGTTCGACGATGCGGCCTTGATCCATCACTAAGATTTGATCCGCATCGGAAATGGTTGACAGCCGGTGCGCTATGGTGAGTGTGGTGCGGTTGATAGCGATACGTTTCAGTTCCGCCTGGATGCTCTTTTCCGATTGCGAATCCAGAGCCGATGTGGCTTCGTCGAAAATTAAGATGGGTGGGTTTTTTAAAATGGTACGTGCAATCGCGACACGTTGCTTTTCGCCACCGGACAGCTTTAGGCCGCGCTCGCCAACGACGGTTTGGTATTTCTGCGGCAGGGTTTCGATGAAGTCGTGGATATATGCCGATTTCGCCGCCGCGTAAATTTCTTCTTCGGTCGCAGACGGGTGGCCGTAGGCGATGTTGTAGTAGATGGTATCGTTGAACAACACCGTATCTTGCGGCACGATGCCGATCGCGGCGCGCAGGCTCTGCTGCGTGACATCGCGGATATCTTGTCCGTTGATTAGAACGGCACCGTGCTGTACATCGTAAAAACGATACAACAAGCGCGCCAGGGTGGATTTTCCCGAACCGCTTTTTCCCACCACGGCAAAGTTTTGTCCGGCGGGAATGGCGAAGCTTACGTCAAACAAGATTTGGCGGTCGGGTTCGTAACCGAAATCGACATGCTCGAAGCGAATGGTGGCGTGGTGTGCATCAAGCATTGAGGCATCGAGCTTGTCCTGAATTTCCTGATTCTGATCCAGCAGCGAAAACATGCGTTCCATATCGGCCAACGAGTGCTTGATCTCGCGATAGACAAAACCGAGAAAATGCAACGGCAAATACAATTGCAGCATGAACGCATTGATCAGCACCAAATCGCCCAGTGTCATGGTGCCGTCGATTACGTGCTGAGCAGCAAGCAACATCAGTAGCGTAACGCCGATAGCGATGATCGCGCTTTGACCGCCATTTAACGCCGCAAGCGAGGTTTGGTTGCGTACCGCGGCTTTTTCCCAGGCCAGCAAGTGCTCGTCATAACGCCTGGCTTCCCAAGCTTCGTTGCCGAAGTATTTTACCGTTTCGTAATTCAAAAGACTGTCGATGGCTTGCGTGTTGGCTTTGGAATCCATGTTGTTCATGGTGCGGCGGAAAATCATGCGCCATTCGGTGACGATCAAAGTTAATGCGATATAAGCCATCAATGTGAGAGAAATAATGATGGAAAACCAGATGTCATATTTGCTCATCAATATGCCCAATACCAGGCCGATTTCCAGTAAAGTCGGCAGAATATTGAACAACATGAAATTCATGAGAAACGAAATGCCGCGCGAGCCGCGTTCTATGTCACGGGAGACGCCACCGGTTTGTCGTTCCAAATGAAAACGTAGCGATAGCGAATGCAAGTGCATGAACACCCGGCTTGCCGCGCGACGGATAGCACGCTGCGTGACTTTGGCGAAAATTGCGTCGCGCAATTCGCCGGCTAGCGTGCTGCAAAAGCGCAGTGCACCGTAGGCGATCAGCAAAAATACCGGCAGCACTAGCTCAATTCGCGGCTGATCCAACGCATCGACGATTTCCTTCAATACCAGCGGTACCGAAACATTGGCGAGCTTGGCCACTACCAGCAGGCTCAATGCCAAAATCACGCGCACCTTGAATTCCCATAAATAGGGCAGCAGCGTGGCGATAGTTTTTAAATTGTCGCGCACGGGCGCGGGTTTTTCCAGACGGGTAGGGCGCATTCGGTCGCTATAGTAGCAAATAAGCGATCGAGCAACCGGATAGAGCAAAAACACCCAGCCAGCACCATATCTCCATCAATTTGCCGGGACGGTATTGCACTGGAATATGTTCGCTGAAAATGGCTTGCATGTTCAACACTGCCAGAATCGGTGCAGCAACGAAAGAGATCACCGTGGCGGCTTTGACCATTTCGCGCATTGAGGTTAGATAGAAAAATAAAATCAGCAAAGTGCCGCTGATGATGAGTAATAACCAAATCAAATAAACTTTGTTACTGTTGTGAGCGACGCGATTGGGAAACAATAGCGCTGATGCCGCCGTGAGAGAGCGCGGGAAACCGTCGAGCACTGTCAGCGTAGTGCTGAACATCGTCATTAGCGCAGCAATCGCGACGATCGGGTACGCCCAAGCACCTAAAGCTTGTTGATACATATCGAGCAATTGACCAGCGAATGCCGCCCCACCAGCGGCAAACGGAATGTTGCTGCCCCACATTATCAAAGCACCCAGCAGCAAAAAACAAATCGCTAAAAACGCGGTGCCGATGTAGCCGACACGAAAATCGAATAGCGCTTCACTCAGCGTCGTTCTACGCCCGTCGCTATCGTTTTTGCTTTTAGACCAGATCGAATGCCACACTGCGGTATCCATCGGGGCGGGCATCCAGCCGAGGAAGGTTGCTAAAAAAATCAGATGCACAGTATCATCGAACGAGAAAAAAACCGTGGCTGTTTTGTGATGTCCGGGGTTGTCGAGAAGCAACATGCCTACTGCCACTACCGACGTGACGGTGAGGGTCAAGATAATGATTTTCATCATCTTATCCAGCAACTTGTAGTGCCCGCTGACCAATAATGTCATTGAAATCAGCAATAACAAACTCCCGATAATGAATGCGACTTGCTGCGGATCGTGCCCGCCAAGCCCTTCTAGTCCGAAAATATGTGTGACCAGCCCCGCCGTCACCACCGTAACCGCAGCTTGAACGACAAACATGGTTGCGATTGTCATCAGCACAAAAAGCCAAATCGCCCATTTCCCGAGCCGCCTATAACCGTGCAGGATATGCTCACCGGTAGCGGCGGTATAACGCGGCCCGAATTCAAAGAAAGGGTATTTGATCAGATGGATAATGACGATGGCAATGATTAGCTCAAAACCGAACATGCCACCCGCTTGTGTCGATTGCACCAGATGAGAAACGCCCACTGCGGCACCGGCGTACAATAATCCGGGACCGAGCCGTGAAAGAAGTAAATTAGCGGATTGCGAAATGGACATGGTTTTGTTTGTCGGAAATCGATGTTAATTGATTAGGATCAGTTTTTTTGATGGAGTAGTTGATATGATGGCGCCGCTATGTTAATTAATTGCGCAAGCAATTTTATAATGCTTTTGGGGAATCAGTTATGGAAATTACCTGTTATCGCGATCCCGAAGTCAGTCGGGAAGAGCGTTATCTTCCGGCGAAAACTTATAATCTGGCAGTGACACTGCTATCTCGCTGCCCGACGCGGCACTTGTTCGTGCCGATCCGCAGTATGCAATACATGGCGATCATCGACCATGATGAATTCGTGTTCATCGACGGCGAACGCAAATGTTGGATCGACATCGCCTGGCGCAATTTCAAACGGCAGCAGCGCGATACCCTGGACGAACCCGTGGCTTACGAAGCCTTTTTCTACCGCGACCACATGCCCGAAGTCATGCTACGGCTGCAACGCGAATTCCCACTGGCGTTACAAGCTCTGATCAGCAAAACCAAACTAGACGGGCCGGCGCGGATTATTCATTTTCCGGGGAAGGGGTGATGATTTGTGGAATAAACAAACCTAATTGTAGTTATGCCCTCTGAGAATGACCTGGTCTTCAAAACACCTGGCGACGGCAATCGAACAATCAAGAACGAATCAGGTCATCGGCGGCCTTCGTCACGCAGCGTTTGCCACGAAATACCATCAAGGGTGCAATTTTTTCGCAGCGCCTTTAATTTTGCAATCACGGAATCGATTCGTGCCCGGTCAGCAACATTCACAGGAACCAGACGCGCCAAAGGCTTGACGTGACGGGTGATAATGATTTTCTCCCCCTGGGCCACCCGTACCAGCAGCGAAGATAAATGGGTTTTTGCTTCAAAGGCGCCGACAGTAATCATTGTTTAATTCTCAATTTTGGTTGGTCTTGTAAACCGGTTTAGCGGATGGTGCTGATTCTGTCAGTTTGTTGAGTCGAGTCATAAGTTATGGGCATAGGTGCGACTATTCCAAGTTGTAAGGTGCAATAACCAAAGGGCATTGCACCAATTGTAGATAACTTTTATGGTGCAATGCGCTATGATTATTGCACCTTACTTGTTAAATGTCGTCATCAAACAAAAGTTGCTGGCGATACCCCGAATCGCTCGCTCAATGCACGGATTTGACGGATGTTGAGCTCGCGTTTGCCGGACAGAATTTCCGAGACGACGCCTTGGCTGCCGATTTCTGTTAAATCATTTTGTTTAAGTCCGTGCTGTTGCATGAGAAATTTGAGCGCATCGATACCGGTGGTATCGGGTAAGGGGTGATGCTGCGTTTCGTAATCTTCGATCAAATCGCCGACAATGTCGGCTAAGCCCATTGCCGGATGATTCTCGTCGCCCGATGCATCCTCCAGCAATGCATCCAACAATGCAATCATGCGGTCGTAGTGTGCATCATCGCGAATGGGCGCAATGTCGGTTCGGTTGCGGAATTGTTCCCAAACGGGAAGCAACTGTTTCAGATCGATGGAAGAAGTCATGATTTCCAGGTTCCTTTGTCGTAATCTTGATGAGTTAACACAGCTTTAATGTATACAATCTGCTTTTCAAAGCGAATGTAAGCCACCAAACGGTATTTGTTGCCGCTAATGTTAAACACCGCCAGTTCACCCACTTTATCAATGGTATTGAATGCGGCTCTAAGTTCTGCCCAATTGGTAAATCGATTTTTTTCAATCACGCGCCGCCAACCCAAAAGCGGCAGCGCAGCCTGCGGTTGTTCCTCAATAAAAATCCGCAAAGCTTTGTGGCTGATAATTTTCATGGCGCCATTTTATCTCAATATGAGATTAGCGCAAAGAAGAATCTATGTCAGCGATGGGATTTATTAGATTAAATGACACGAAATCAAATGACGATGATCCCGTTTATGTTGGAGGGGCGTACTTTACCTCAACCTACGGGCTATTGCGTGCGAAGCGAAAATTCATTATTCGAGACCTTTGCACGGCGTCATGAGCGGCGCGAGAATAAGGCAAAAATTTTCGAAAAAGCGGAGTTTACACAGAGTGAGACCTTTGCACGGCAACTCAT
>DJMI01000040.1 GCA_002435335.1 Nitrosomonas sp. UBA6494 | reverse complement strand
AATATGAGTTTGAGCCCGCGCTGACATACATTTCCAATGTCGAGTCCGCGCCATCGACAGAGACTGTAATGTCTCCGATTCCGCCACCGGACGCCGCTATTTGCATGCTACCACTTGCACCGTCTGAAACATCTACCGTGATATTGCCGATGTTACCGCCAAACGCGTAATCATCGTAATCACCATCGTCGTCCATGTCGCGATATTCAGACATAGCAGTAATATTTGCATTGAGTTCAGCATCATTTCCTGCAACAGAAATATCGACATTACCGATATCGCCGCCGGACGCATCGAAACTACCGCTAAAGCGTGCATCTTCGCCATTTACCGTTATTGCGATATTGCCGATGTTCCCTGCTTGTGAATCTCCGGAACCGGTGCCTTCCCAATCTCCGGCACTAAACCAGCCGACTGCTTCAGCGCCTTCTCCTTCCACATTGAAAGTAATATCACCAATGCTACCACCTGATGCTTCAAAGCCTGCATCCACATAAGCACTTACGCCTTCCGCGTTCACCGTGATATTGCCTACATCATTTTCCAAAGTATTTCCGTAGAACCCGGCACTGGCATCGTCTCCCAATGCTGAAATAGTGACATTACCCAGTGATCCACCACTTAGTCCGATCCATAATTCGCCAATGCCTTCCGATCCAACTGTCATCGAAACATCGCCGATATCGCCATCGCTACTGGTTCCAATATAGCCAGAATATTCAGCGCCATCACCCACATCAATGGTCACTGCACCAATATCACCGTCGACTTCAACTCCGTTTGCATCCAGCGATGCATTTTCCGCCACACTGATTGCCAATGTCGACAAATCATCGTCAATCGTCACAGGACCCGCACTATGCGCCGATTCACCCAGAACATTCAGTGCAACGCTGCCTGCATTATTGATATCGATAGAGCTAAAGCTGAAATCCGCATCGACATCATTATCGTCACTGCCAATATTGAGCGTTAAATCGCCAGCCAAGCCATTACGATAGCCAACAGTCAAATCATGACCATCGACTTCCATATTCCCGACATTGACTGTCGTCAACGTTTCGTCAGCTTGTATAACAGCCATATCTGCCGAACTGTCTGCAAAATTAATGGTTGCTATATCGCTTGAATTTGCCAAATTTAATTGCGCTGCAGCATCCACTTCCAGATTCAGCGTTTCAATACCGGTTATCGTTGGCTTGACTAGAGCTGCGCCGGTTATATGCGCATCGACCGAATCATTAGTGCCCGTGCCGCCTGCGATCGTATCAACAGAATTAAGCGTTGTACCCAGCAAGAAAGCATTATCACCAGTTGTAGTTGAGGCATCCAGTGTCAATGTACCTCCTACTGCACCAACCCCTGACAAATCGAAATTATTCGTACCATCACCAGTGATCGTCAGCGACTCTGCATTACTTCCTGCATCCAATTCCACGAAGTTGGTTCCGGAGGTGATAATGGTTACACCTTCAACGGTATCACCATCACCAACATCAACAACACTGCGATCATCTTCATCGGTACCAACACCGACCAATGACAGATTAGAAACATCATCTGTGCCGGAGGTTGTTTTGTAATTAACCGTCAAATCACCTTCGCCGGAAAGGCCGATTACAGAACCAAGAGAAGCATTACGAACTTCCGAGGTATTACCATTAACAGTACCATTAAAAGTTATTGAAGGATCATCCACCACGGATAACGGATCAAACTTAGCACCCACAGTATCGTTAATTGTGATTCGTTCAATACCACTAACCGTTATTGCACCAGATGACCAATTTGTTCCATCAGCCGTCAACTCTAATTTATCTAAAGAACCCGCACCGCCGTCGATATCGTCGCCTGCATTGTAGGTATTACCCGTTGCCGCACCGAAAACACCCTTAATCGTATCGCGGCCATCGCCTGCAACGATGGTATCTTGACTGGTCGTCAATGTATACGTATCTCCTGATACAACAGTATCAAGATAATTAGCAATCTCATCTGGGGTTGATGGACCCGAAGCAGTTACCCCAGATAAAATCCCTTGAAGGGTTGCCAAATCGGAAGATGAATTATCGGCAGAGTAAGCTTCAGCTACCGCTGCTTTATTGGCTAACAACGCAGCAGCATCCGCAAACTCCGGTGCAGGACTTTCACTCAGATATTGAACCGCAGCGTACACAATACTTCCAAAGCCAGTACCTGCTTCGATTGCCTCTGTAAAATATGTTTCCGCTTGAGTTGCAGCGCTTCCCGCAACGCCATCATGCACCAGACCAAAGTGATCCATCAGCACAGCAACCTGCTCGTCGGCTGTCACTTTGCCTGCCATAATGTCATTGGTAAATAAAGGATGCGCCGCCAAACCATTTGCAAGTTCTTCAATCGACATCCCACCTTCTACCAAATTTGACATTTGCGTCAAATATATTCCACCCGGCGCTGCGTTGAACAGGCCTATTGTTACCTTAAGAATTAATGCTTCTTGTTCTGTTGATATTGCCATGGGGAGCTCCCTCATTAAATTAAAAAAGTTTAAAAAAGTTAAACACTTGCAAGTTTTTACTTTTCACTTTGTCTTTATGCAGCTCTGCCAGTGAGCAAAAAAAAACACTGGCAGAAAATACCATAAAAGGCAAGTTAAAGCGCATTCTGCCCAAATCCAAGCGACATTGCAAGGTTTGATCATAAATGATTTACATTAATATGTTGCTTAATTGCAACATATTTCTTAACAATAGTACTTCGCCATGTACAAATCTCCCCGATCAAGCGGAACCAAAGATTGCTCCATAGCCACACCATCCTTGAACACAGCCAAACCAAACCAGCACAGCATTATTAATTATCTAACATACAAGAAAATTTGCAATGCGGCATAATGTCGCATTGCTTTTTATTCACGTCACTCTGATGTGCTTTATTTTAAACTGCCCATATCCTGATTATATTTGGTCTTGCATTGCTCGCCTTTGCCGCCGAGATCAAGTACGCCAGCCGTTCTCATACATTCGTTGTATTCAAACAAGATATCGTTTTTCTTCTGCGCAAGTTCGAGCGATGTGGAAAGCTGTTTGACCTGCTGCATGATGTTCTTCAGATTGGTCTCCGAAGCAACGCCGAGTCCGTCGATTTTTTCTTTGGTATCATCCAATTTCTTCAACGACACCTGATTGATCTTACTAATCTGTTCGGCAAAAGCCTGGTTCGCACGGTTGGAATAATTTCTCAATTCATCCACGTTTTGTTGCGTAATACCAGCCAATTTGGTTTGGTAGTTACTGAGTTCTCCTTGTACAAAAGTACTGATGCTTTCTTTAAAGCCATCCAGCGAACCGTCTATTTCTTGCTTAAACGCCTGCATTTTCTTTTCCACCAACACATTGATGTCGTCATCCAATTTTTTCACGATGGTGTCGGAAATTTTCTCAACCGGCGGACGCGAATCGATAATTTCGTTTTTTGTCAGCTGCAAATCGGATTTTATGTTTTCGGCCAGCAGTTGTTGCTTGCTGTCCAATTGACCCAGCGCAGCTTGCTCGTTCTCCGCCATCAGCCAGGAAATCAATACCAATTCTTTCTTCTTGCCCTGATCGAGGCCATGGATCATGTCATCCAACATACCGGCAGCGGCATTCTTATCCGCAATTTCCTTCACGTGCGCAAGATGAGCGGCATCCAACAAATTACGCAGCGCAGTCTGAACCTCTGCGATATTGGCGTCGGCACGCGCTTGAACGTTGGATTGCCGATAAAATTCATATGGTAAATAAACCAGTGCCAATAAAGCGCATAGGGTGGAAACCATGGTTTTCAAGCGCCTGCTGCGAATAAAAAAACTCAAACCAAGGAATACCAGTGTCAAGACAAAAATAGGCAATAAAATCTGCGCGACTTCCAACCAACCCCTTTCCATAAGCGATTCAATGGAAATAAAATTCAGAAATCTGGCAATAAACTCGTTCATTGATCACTCTCCATATAACTAATGTAAATAGAAAAATTTTTTAAGCGCGGCAATGGCGATAATTTATCATGGCCGCATCGATTGATTGCATAAACTTTAACCGCTTTCTTTCTGGCATGCATCATAGAAAATGACAAAAACCGCCTATATCAGCCATACCGATTGCTTAAAGCACGACATGGGACCGTACCATCCCGAAAATCCGCAACGCTTGATCGCTATTGAAACGGCTTTAAGCGCAACCGGCTTTTTAGCAGAATTGCTGCGCTATGATGCACCGCAAGCAACTATCGAGCAGTTGGCTCGCGTCCATGATCCTGATTATATCGAATCCATTTTCCATACCTCACCGACCACCGGCATGGTTGCGCTGGATGCCGACACCGCAATGAATCCGTTTACTTTGAATGCCGCATTACGCGCCGCAGGAGCGGTAGTATTGGCAACCGATTTGGTTTTAACCGGAAAAATCGACAATGCTTTTTGCGCTGTTCGTCCACCCGGCCATCATGCGGAATCGGATCGAGCAATGGGTTTTTGCGTATTTAACAATATCGCCGTTGGGGTAGCGCATGCCATTCAGCAACATCGATTGCAGCGTGTCGCCATCCTGGATTTCGACGTTCATCACGGCAACGGCAGCGAAGAAATTTTCCGCAATCACCCCGATGTGATGCTGTGCTCCACATTTCAACATCCTTTCTATCCCTATTGCGGCGCCGACAGCGGCAGTGAGCGCATGATCAACGTACCGCTGCCGCGCGACAGCAACGGCGCCGCATTTCGCAAAGCGGTCATCGATCATTGGCTCCCCGCATTGGATCGATTCCAACCCGAAATGATTTTCGTCTCCGCAGGTTTCGATGCGCATCGCGACGACGATATGTCCCAATTATATTGGGATGACGATGATTACGTATGGATCTCACAGCAAATCCGTTCCATTGCGGATCAATATGCGCAAGGACGCATCGTATCAGCGCTGGAAGGCGGTTACGAGTTGCATGCGCTAGGGCGTTGCGTGGCGGCCCATGTTCGAATATTGCAAGCAGATTGAAGCGTGAAAGCAAAACTTTCGCTCCAGAAAACAGCGCCAAAATGACAGATCGATTGCTCGCGATATTGCGCTTTGTTTGCTGGAATGCCTTGCAGCATACATTTTGAGACCTTTGCACGGTTACTACGCGGCACGATAATTGCGTTAAAAATTCGCGAAAAATGCTCATTTACCCCGTGTAAACTCCGCTTTTTCGCAAATTTTTGCCTTATTCTCGTACCACTCATGACACCGTGCAAAGGTCTCATTTTGCTTGTGACTAATAACGATACACGTTATCATCTACAGATGATAAAAACTTTTGTCGACAAGGAAACTGAGAAGCTTTTCTTAAGACAAGTTACATTAAAAATACCTTCGAACATTCAGAGAACCGCACTGCGAAAGCTGTTGCAGCTACATGCTGCGGTTGAGCTTGCCTTTTTAAAGATCCCGCCCGGGAACCGACTCGAAATGCTGAAAGGTGATCGCGCAGGGCAATACAGTATCCACATCAATGATCAATGGAGGATCTGTTTTTTGTGGCGCAATGGCGATGCGTATGATGTGGAGATTGTCGATTACCATTAGGAGGAAAGATGCCTCAACAAAATTTAGAACCAGTTCATCCCGGTGAGGTTTTATTGGAAGATTTCATGAAACCTCTGGCGATCACGCAATATGCGCTCGCTAAGGCCATTAACGTTCCTGCTCGCCGTATCAACGAAATTGTTCATGGCAACAGAGCCATTACTGCCGATACTGCTTTAAGGCTCGGCAAATATTTCGATGTCAATCCGCAATCGTGGATGAATCTCCAATCACACTACGATTTGGAAGTCACCAAGCAGAATCTTGGTGATAAGTTAGCCAATGAAGTGCATCCCCGTCATGTAGCTTAATAGCTGTACGATTACTTTCCAGTCTTCAATCTTCGGCGATCATCCCCTGCAATTCCTGAAACAGCAGGCGAAAGCTTTTCGGTGGCTTTTCAGCTGCTTTTTCCTTATGCGCATTGCGAATCAGCAATCTAAGCCGCTGCAAATCGGTGTTCGGGTATGTTGCAGCAAATTCTGTCAAAGCATGTTCATCGTTGAGCAAGCGTTCACGCCAACGCTCGAGCAAGTGGAGTCTCGCGGTTTGATGAACGGAAGTTTGCTGCCAGGCATCGAGCTTTTGCTGAATCGGTTGTGCGTCGATCTCGCGCATCAGGCGACCGATATATTGCAGTTGACGGCGACGCGCGCCATGTTTATTTATGGTTCTGGCTTGCAAAATCGCATCGCTGAGAATCTCAGGCAAATCGAATTCAGCCAATTTTTTGGCATCCAATTCCACCAATCGTTCGCCGATTTCCTGCAATGCGTGCATGTCTTTTTTGCGCTTGGTTTTACTCGGTTCGATTGCTTCTGCGTCATCGTATTCTGGTTCTTTTTGCACGGTAACCTGTGTAATGCGGTATCAAGAACCTGTATCATATCTTCCTTGCATGATATTCGCTTATATTTTCATTCACATCGCCAGTCATGACTAATTTAACCGTTTCCGATACTCGTTTTTCTTATCCCATCAGCACATTGCAGCAGATTGCCCGTGACATTCTGGAGCATGCCAAAAAAGGCGGCGCTACCGCATGCGAAACCAATATTTCCGACGGCTTCGGCCAAACGGTAACGGTGCGTCAGAATGCGGTGGAAACAATCGAATACAATCGCGACAAAAGTTTGTCGGTAACTGTTTATATCGGGCAAAAACGCGGTAATGCCAGCACTTCCGATTTTTCACCGCAAGCGATCAGCGATACGGTTGCAGCGGCTTTGTCGATTGCCCGCTATACGGCGGATGATGACTGTGCCGGATTGGCAGAAGCAAAATTGCTGGCCACCAATTATTCGCAACCCAATTTGTATTATCCATGGCAAATCAGCGTCGAAGAAGCCATTGAATTGGCCAAAACATGCGAACAAGCGGCGTTTGCTGCGGATAAGCGCATTACCAACTCGGAAGGCGCAACGATTTCCGTCAGCGAATCGCAATTCATTTACGCCAACAGCCTGGGATTCATGGGTGGATATCCATTGTCGCGCCATAGTATCAGCTGCGCCATGATCGCCGAACATAACGACAGCAAACAACGCGATTATTGGTATAGCGTCGCACGTGATGCCGCCGATTTGGAAGCAGTGCAAAGCATTGGTGAGAAAGCGGGCAAGCGCAGCGCGGCGCGACTCGGTGCCAGAAAAATCGAAACCTGCGAAATACCGGTGTTGTTTGAAGCACCGATTGCCTCCGGCCTGATCGGTCATTTTGCCAATGCCGTGAGTGGCGGCAGTTTATATCGTAAATCTTCTTTCTTATTGAACAGCATCGGCCAGCAAGTTTTCGCACCAACCATCCAAATCCTGGAACGCCCGCATATACATAAAGGTCTGGCCAGCGCTCCATTTGACGATGACGGTGTTTCTACTGTCGATCGTAATGTGGTGGACAACGGCGTTGTACAGGGTTATTTTCTTGGCAGCTATTCCGCACGTAAATTGGGACTTCGCACTACCGGAAACGCAGGCGGCGCCCATAATTTGATTATGCAAAACAATGCACAGATAAGCTTTGATGCGCTGTTAAAACAAATGAATACCGGTTTATTGGTAACCGAATTATTGGGTCATGGCGTCAACCCTGTTACCGGCGACTATTCGCGTGGCGCTTCCGGTTTCTGGGTAGAAAACGGTGAAATTCGCTATCCGGTCGAGGAAATCACCATTGCAGGCAATTTAAAAGATATGTTCAAGAGCATTCAGGCCATCGGTGACGATGTCGTGGTGCGCGGCTCCAAACAATGCGGATCGGTGCTGATCGATCGCATGACCGTTGCCGGCGGCTGATCTTTGTGGATTTTCCAGTGAATCGCAATATCACCGGAGGTGAAACCATTGCCGCTTTAGCGTATCATTAGGCCAGCAAAAAACCCGGTATGATTCAATCCACACCGATATGATGGTTTCCCTTGTCATTCCTAAAACATGAAGCAAATTCAGACAATATCAGTATTGTTGGCATTACTCTTGACGATGGGATCGAATGCGGCTTTTAGCCAACAAACCCGGAAATTCCCCGCCGATAGTCAATTAGGTAATCTGACTGCGGTTGCTTTCCCGGAATTCACCATCAATGGGCAAAAAATGTACATGGGTGCCGGTGGACAAATACGCGGAATCGATAATCTGATTATTCTGCCATCCACCGCAAACTATATCGGCCTGGTTCGTTATCAATTGGATATTATGGGTTATCTGCACCGAATTTGGTTCTTGACACCGGACGAAGTCAGAGAAGCGGAAAATGAAGGACAACAAATCCCGAAACCGCGAAGACGGTTTATATTTTTTTAACGTTGCATTGGATTATTTGTGAGTAACAAGCTTTATATCAAAACTTTCGGCTGCCAGATGAACGNNGATGAACGAGTACGACTCGGAGAAAATGGCCGATGTATTGCATGCGGCTTACGGCATGGAACAAACCGACGATCCGGCGCAAGCCGACGTGATTTTGTTCAATACCTGTTCGGTACGCGAGAAAGCACAAGAAAAAGTATTTCATGATTTGGGACGGGTGCGGCACCTAAAAGAAAGCAATCCTAATCTATTGATCGGCGTCGGCGGTTGTGTCGCCAGCCAGGAAGGTAAGGCAATCGTCAGTCGCGCACCTTTTGTCGATGTGGTATTCGGCCCGCAAACTTTACATCGCTTGCCGCAACTGATCGAATCGCGCAAAGTGACCGGACGGTCGCAAGTAGATATTTCGTTTCCAGAAATCGAAAAATTCGACCACCTGCCACCTGCTCGTACCGAAGGTGTAACAGCGTTCGTATCGATTATGGAAGGCTGTAGCAAATACTGCAGTTTCTGTGTGGTGCCGTACACGCGCGGCGAAGAAGTTTCAAGACCGTTGGTCGACGTGCTGACCGAAATCGCTGTTCTTGCCGATCAGGGCATCAAGGAAATCACCTTATTAGGACAGAATGTCAATGCTTACCTGGGTGTCATGGACGACGGTGAAATCGCCGATTTTGCGTTATTGTTGGAGTATCTGCATGAAATCCCGGGCATCGAGCGTATCCGTTACACGACATCGCATCCAAAAGAATTCACCACCCGATTGATCCAGTCTTACGCGCAATTGCCAAAACTGGTCAATCACTTGCATTTGCCGGTGCAATCCGGTTCGGATCGGGTGCTGGCAGCAATGAAACGAGGTTATAGTGTCTTGGAGTACAAATCGATCATCCGCAAACTGCGTGCGATTCGCCCGGACATTTCATTGTCGTCAGATTTTATCGTCGGCTTTCCCGGTGAAACCGAAGCCGATTTTCAGGCAACGATGAAATTGGTCGAAGAAATGAATTTCGACGACTCTTACAGTTTCGTCTACAGCGCACGTCCCGGCACACCGGCTGCCGATTTGCCCGATGAAACACCGCAGGAAGAAAAATTGGAGCGATTGCATCGCTTGCAAGCGCAACTCGGATTGCAATCGCGCAAAATTAGCCAACAAATGGTTGGCTCAATTCAGCGTGTGCTACTGGAAGGCACATCAAAAAAGAATGCCGACGAATTAAGCGGACGTACGGACAATAACCGTGTGGTCAATTTACCCGGAGACCCCGCACTTGCTGGCCAGTTCGTCAATGTACGCATTACCGAAGCTCGTTCGCATTCATTACGCGGTGAAATCGTTACTTGATGATGCATTGATGAACAATGTAGCAGCACAATGGAGCATTTTCCAGCGGACTGAACCACCGTGTTTTGCTTGCAAAGTAGCTCATCCGCTGCGACAATCGCGCTATCGCAACAACATCGTCTTACATTGAAACCGACACCGCTCGAAATTTCCTTTACTCCGGCCGATAATCAGCGCCTCGCCAATTTATGCGGCGCGTTGGATGAAAATTTGAAGCAGATGGAAAATGCATTGGATGTCACCATTTCGCGGCGTGGCGAACATTTCAGCGTATCGGGAAAATCCGGGAAAACCCAATTAGCGGCACAAGTATTGCGTAATTTTTACGATCAATCACAACAGCATCTAAGCCTTGAGCAAATTCAGCTCGGTTTAATCGAAGCACTCAATCCGCACGTTAACGAGCAAAGCGTCGAAACAAGCGAAAGCAAAACGTCGCAACAACCGGCTTCACCAGCACTGCTGACACGTCGCAGCAATTTGAGCGGACGCACACCGCGTCAAATTCAATATTTACAGCAAATTCAGGAACACGACATCACCTTTGCCATCGGTCCTGCGGGTACTGGGAAAACTTACCTGGCGGTTGCCAGCGCGGTCGATGCGTTGGAGCGCGGTCTGGTGGCACGATTGATCCTAGTACGGCCGGCTGTCGAAGCCGGCGAGCGTTTGGGTTTTTTACCCGGCGACATGACCCAGAAAGTCGATCCTTATTTGCGGCCATTGTACGACTCGCTATACGATTTGATGGGATTTGACAAAACCAGCAAGCAATTCGAGCGCAACACCATCGAAGTTGCACCGTTGGCATTCATGCGCGGCCGCACGTTGAACCGCTCGTTCATCATCTTAGACGAAGCGCAAAACACCACACCGGAACAAATGAAAATGTTTCTAACCCGCATGGGACTTGGTTCCAAAGCGGTAATTACTGGCGATGTAACACAAATCGATTTGCCCAAACAACAAAAAAGCGGACTGGTTGAAGCGCAACAAGTGCTGAAAGAAATACGCGGCATCGCTTTTACCCGTTTCCTCGCCGAAGACGTGGTCAGGCACCCGCTGGTGCAACGCATCGTTAATGCGTATGAACAACATGACAAACAACAACGGGAATCCTAAACGATCTTGCACGCTCCTCACTCGTTTAAGCTGATAGTGCAATATGCGATAAAAGATAGTGATGTTCCGACACGACCGCAATTTCGCCGCTGGGTCAAGGCCGCGCTGATGCAACCGGCTGAAATCACCTTACGCCTAGTGGACGAAAACGAAGGGCGCGAACTCAACCGCGATTTTCGCGATAAAGATTACGCCACTAACGTTCTGACGTTCGTATACGACGACACAGAACCCCTGAGCGGCGACATCGTACTGTGTGCACCGATAGTCAACCGGGAAGCCGAGCAGCAATGCAAGAATCGGATAGCACATTACGCACATTTGACCATACACGGCATTTTGCATTTACAAGGCTATGATCATATTGAAGATGCCGATGCAATCGAAATGGAACGACTGGAAACGCAAATTCTGAATAAATTGGGTTATCACGATCCATACACGGAACACGATTAGAATTGAATGAAGGACCAAATTTTTACCACTCATCCAGAATGTTATGAATGAACCCCCACCTAAAAGCGGCTGGTTGGAACGACTTGGTGCCTTGTTGATCCGAAAACCGGAAGACCGCGAACAACTGATCAACCTGTTGCACTCTGCTTTTGAGCGCAATCTCCTCGACTCGGACGCCCTCAGCATGATCGAAGGCGTGATGCAAGTTTCCGAAATGCAAGCACGCGACATTATGGTACCGCGCTCGCAAATGGATGTCGTCGACATCAGCGAAAAACCTGAAGAATTCATTCCATTTGTCATCGAAACCGCACACTCGCGCTTTCCCGTCATCGAAGGCAGCGAAGATGAAATCATCGGTATTCTGCTGGCGAAAGATTTGCTGCGCTATTATGCCGATCCCGAAGAATTCAATATCCGTGACATGCTGCGCCCGGCGGTGTTCATTCCGGAATCGAAACGACTGAATGTATTACTCAAGGATTTTCGAAGCAACCGCAATCACATGGCCATCGTCGTCAATGAATACGGCGGTATTGCCGGTCTGGTGACAATCGAAGACGTATTGGAGCAAATCGTCGGCGAAATCGAAGATGAATACGATTTCGACGAAGAAGAAGCGAATATCGTTATGGAATCCGATGGTTTGTATCGCGTCAAGGCGATCACCGAAATCGACGGTTTCAATGAAGCATTGGGTGCGAATTTCAGTAGCGATGATTACGACACGATTGGGGGCCTGGTACTCAATAAATTCGGGCGCGTACCAAATCGCAACGAATCAGTGGTGATCGGCGATTTTAAATTTACCGTACAACGTGTCGACAGCCGGCGCCTGCACATGCTCAAAGTGGAAAAACACACCGCTGCGACGCAACAGCAACAGGAATAACTTTTTCATCTCATCCGCATCGTCGGCTCATGACCAAAATTATCACGCGCCCTTACGATCAGCAGTTCTTCGAAACACTGAGCAGCAGCGGATTGCCGCCGGTTCTGGCAAGAATTTACGCAGCGCGCGGTATAGAGAATTCCGATCAATTGGAAACCGAACTAGCGCATCTGATTCCATTCAATCAGATGAAAAACGTCACAGCAGCAGCCGTTTTTTTAGCCGATGCCATCGCAGCGCAGAAACGTTTGCTAATCATCGCCGATTACGATTCTGACGGCGCCACCGCATGTGCAGTAGCATTGCGCATTTTGCGAAAATTCGGTGCCCAAGTTGATTATCTGGTACCTAACCGATTCGAATTCGGTTATGGCCTAACGCCGGAAATCGTGCGTTTAGCACACAATATCAAGCAACCGGATATCTTGATCACGGTCGACAACGGCATCGCCAGCGTCGACGGTGTTGCGGAAGCGAACCGATTGGGTATGCAGGTGGTGATCACCGACCACCATTTACCGGGTGATGCACTGCCTGCCGCGCAATCGATCGTCAATCCCAATCAGCCTGGTTGCTCGTTTTCAAGTAAAAGCATCGCAGGCGTCGGTGTCGTCTTTTATTTGATGCTTGCGCTCCGTGCGGAATTACGCCAACGTGGTGCTTTCTCGGCAGCCAGTGTCGAACCCAATTTGGCCGGCTATCTCGATTTGGTTGCCCTGGGAACGATCGCCGATGTGGTTAAGCTGGACAACAACAATCGCATTTTGGTACAGCAAGGCTTACAACGCATTCGCAAAGGCCGTGCCTGCGCCGGGATCAATGCCTTGCTGCAGGTATCGGGACGCAATTGCATGCAGATTTCCACATACGAATTGGGTTTTATGTTGGGGCCACGACTCAATGCCGCCGGACGACTGGACGATATGTCGCTGGGTATCGAATGTTTGATCACCGACAATGAAACAGTCGCAATCGACATCGCCAAGCAACTCGATGAACTGAACCGGCAACGGCAAGGAATTGAAGCCGAAATGCAACAAGATGCACTGGTAAAGCTTGAAAGTTCGCTTAACAGCAGAAAACATGAAATTCAAGAAGCATATAGCATCTGCTTGTTCGACCCAGATTGGCATCAAGGTGTCATCGGCATTTTGGCTTCGCGCATCAAAGATAAATACCACCGTCCGGTAATCGTGTTTGCAGCAGGCAACAACGGCGAAATCAAAGGTTCCGGACGCTCGATCAACGGTTTTCATTTACGCGACGCACTGGATCTGGTATCCAAAAGGCATCCTGACTTGATTCTCAAATTCGGCGGCCATGCTGCAGCAGCAGGATTAACGATTCATGCCGATGCATACCCACAGTTTTGCATCGCTTTTGAACAGGCAGCACAAAGCTTATTAACCCCAGCGGACTTGACGCGCATCATCGAAACCGACGGCGATTTGCCGCCATCGGAAATCAATCTGGAATTGGCGCATGTCATTGACAAGCAGGTATGGGGGCAGGGTTTTCCGCAACCCACATTCAATGCGCGTTTTTTCGTTGAAAATCAACGCATCGTCGGCGAAAAGCATTTGAAACTGAAATTAAGAAAGCTCGATGCCAATCACCTTGATCCCGCGATCCGAAAATCGATGGATGTTTATGATGCTATTTTATTTTTTCACAGCGATCCTTTGCCTGACGTCATCAATGCGATTTATCGTTTGCAGATCAACGAATATAATGGAAAAACCTCATTGCAATTCTTACTAGAACATTGGTTTCATGCTGATCACACGATAACAGACCATGCCCACTGAATTCATGCTCAACGGCGAACTGGCTGCCTTACCGCATTTTCTAACCAGTTTGGCGATCGGCTTGCTGATCGGGCTGGAACGAGAACGCAACCCTAGTTCACGCGCCGGTTTGAGAACATTCGCACTGGTTGCACTATTCGGTACGCTAGCGGCAATGTTATCGGAAAAAGCCACACCATGGCTGTTATTGGGCGGCTTGCTCATCGTTGGCCTGATGATGGTTGCTGCATATTTCCGTAGCAAAGACGAAAGCACCGACCCCGGCACCACTACAATCATAGCCGTACTTGTCTGCTATGGATTGGGCGCCGCCGTTTGGTATGACTACGATACGCTGGCGATCATGCTCGCCATCATTACCACCATCCTGCTTTATTTCAAAGCCGAATTGCATGGCATTACCCATAAACTGAGCTCGCGTGATCTCATTTCGGCGCTGCAATTCGCCGTTCTGACTTTCATCATTCTGCCGATATTGCCCGATAAATACTATGGTCCTTATGAAGCGATCAATCCTTATCAAATCTGGCTCATGGTAGTTCTGATTTCTGGAGTCAGTTTGGCGGGCTATATTGCGGTACAGTTGATCGGGCATCGCCACGCCGCGATACTTGGATTGTTCGGTGGCTTGGTATCCAGTACCGCTACATCACTGGTTTATGCACGCCGTAGCGTAGAAAACGCAGATTTTACGCAACTCGCGGTAGTCGTTATATTAATCGCCAATCTGACCGTTTTAATTCGCTTAAGCATTATCAGCGCAATCGCTTCGCCTGCCATTCTGCCGCAATTGCTACCGATACTTGGCGGCGGTTTTTTTCTGGGCGCGATTGTCACCGCCTATTGGTGGTATCGCTTAGCTCGTCAGCGCGATATTCCTATGCCGGAAATCAAAAATCCGACCGAACTGCGCGCCGCGGCGACTTTTGGCTTAATTTATGGCGTGGTACTGTTCTGCTCTGCTTGGTTATCGGATATCGCCGGCAGCGGAGGACTTTATGCCGTGGCACTGATTTCCGGCTTAACCGATGTCGATGCCATTACCTTATCCAGTTTGCATTTGCATAAATTAGGCAAGATCGAAGCTACAGAAGCGATTACTGCGGTTTGTCTTGGATTGCTCTCCAATATCGGCTTCAAGCTCGGTCTTGTTTTCTTCATCGGTAACACCATGCTGGCAAGGCATTGCGTCTCCGGAATGCTGGCTACTGCTGCCGGTATCGGTCTGGCATTATGGATTTTAATCTGGTGACAGGAAAATATCTTGCGGAATTTGTTTGGTTCTTCGGCTAACTTTCCTTACTGCGAAAAGTTAGCCGATTCAACGAAGAATTAACACAAGCAATGCTTAGAAATTCATGAGCAAGTTTACGCCCAGAATGTGAAGCATTTGATCAGGTCGAGCGCTATGCGGTCTGTTGAAGTACAGATGCATATAACCGATTTCCGTGGTAAC